>NZ_JABXKI010000275.1 GCF_017115095.1 Nostoc sp. NMS4
ATCAGCTTTCTTGGTGTTAGCGTCTGTCAGAGCTTTATCAGCATCAGCTTTCTTGGTGTTAGCGTCTGTCAGAGCTTTATCAGCATCAGCTTTTTTGGTGCTAGCGTCTGTCAGAGCTTTGTCAGCATCAGCTTTTTTGGTGCTAGCGTCTGTCAGAGCTTTGTCAGCTCCTAGTTTTGCTGTTTTTGTTGCTTCTTCTGCCTTAGCTAACTCAATGGCTGCGTTATCAGATGCTTCTTTCGCTGCTTTTGCTACTTTGTCAGCCATTGCTGTTTCAGTTGTGGCTGTTTTCGCTGCATCTTGCGCTAGTTTGTCCGCTGCTAGTTTGTCAGCTAGTTGTTTGAATGTTGTGTCAACTGTATTGACTGGTGTATTAACCCCTGCTTTGGCATCTGCTGTGATTTTTCCAGCAACCTGAGGTTCGCTAAGGTTTGTGCCGTATTGGAAGATAACGTTATTGAAGCTAGATTCAGTTAAACTGGAAGCTCCCAAAAATGTGAAGATAAGGGAATTTTCAATTAAAGAAGTTTCTTGTACTGGTTTATTAGCATTTGTAGTCAAATTTGAACTCGCGCTCAAAAGCCCGTAATCAAATTGGTTACCGTTACCTGTTAAGTTTCCATTAAAAATTCCAAAGCCAGCAGTACCGATACCTTGATTGATGCCTTGTAAGCTGGAGTTACTAATATTGGACTGATACTGCCAACCACCATTCAAGCTAGCAACTGATAAATTAATAGGTTGTAAAAGAGATGCATAACCATTTTGGTAAACCTTAGAACCAAGTCCTAGTGTTGCACTCACCAGATTCAGAGATTTAGATGCATTGAAGAAAACCCCTGTTAGCAAATCTGTAGGAGCTAAAACATCTTTTGAGCTAGTATTGGTTAGTTTGAGAGTTAATATATCGCCGTTAAGCTGAAAATCTGCCGATGCGCCCAGATTACCAGATGAACCTGTAAAGGTAATAGCTTCTGCTCTAGGAACTTGTGAGCCTATTACTAGAGCTAGTGATGATAAACCACAGGTTATATAACCTAATACTTTCTGTGAATATATTTGAGACACTTGGTCTAAACTCCTTTGTTATTGACTAATAAATTAAATGACTGCATCTCAAGTTGGCTCAAGATATTTGAAATCAGAATAAGGAACTAGACAAACTAATTTGCTATATAGCTTGCTGCAAGCTTTTATTGAGCAGCAAGCTATATAAGAATTAATGCCAGTAAAACTAGTTTGCTTATTGACTATTTCTAATCGTTAGATAGTCCCAACTGATATCAGCGCATCTAAATCTTTGAAACTGACTTTTTTCACCCATTACATATATAGTTTTATACCTATCTACGCAGATAGTCTAGCTTTTATTTACATATTTACTAAAGTTTTATTTTAGAAGAAGAAAAATATTTCTTTTACTCTGTTTGAGATTTTTCAGTATTTTTACAATGGCATTTTCTTGTTAGCTAATAATTTATAGAATATTTTTTAATTACAATCAAATAACCAAGTAATTACGGCTAATAAAAATATTCATTAAATCTAATCTTTAGTATTTATAATGGTTATATGTCAATCGGAATTGAAATGTAAGAGAATACGTAGTTAAAATTACATATTTATAAGCATCTCAGCTTATCTCTCAAGAAAGATTTAGGATTGCTATATCTTCCATTTGCTTTACCCAAATAGGTGGTTCCGTGATTACACCAATAAGATGTTCACTGGAAAAGCACAAAGCAGAATTTCCATCATCTAAGGAAATTTGAAATAAACAGTTAGAAGTAGATTCGTTTGAGGCACGAGCCACAATTATTGTTAGCAGACTATGCAGTACAGGCGCATCTGAATTTAAATAAATTGTGTACTGATGTCCTCCAGCTAAAAGAAGCTGAACTTTGATGCTTTTGAATTCTAACTGCTGTGAATCTGATTGCATAAATCTTAGTAGCTAAGATAGTGAGTTATGGAAAGTTGTAAACAAAAACTAGAAGGCTAATGTAGACTTTTTAATAAAAGAATAAATTTTAAGAGAAGAATACCAGTATTAGTGTCTGTCTAAAATATGAAATTCATTGCTGTATCAAGTAGAAAATAAAAATAACCATTAGCCATCAGTTTTAGCACGTTTTTTATATATTGTCATTTAGCAAATTCCACAGTCATTATTAGAGCTTAAATACAGTACAAAACAGTATAAATATCTAAAACTAATGCCGTAGTTATATTAACTACGGCATTAGTTTTTATAAATTCAAAATTTATTGTCGGTATTTACTGAGAGTCAACGGCGTATTCAATCAGCTTGGCAAGACGCTGACGCAAGGTTTCTAATCCTAAGCGCTGACTCGCAGAAATAAATACCGCAAGGGGAAATTCTTCTCTAGCTAGAGCTAGTGTCTCACTATTGGCTTGATCGATCTTGTTAAAAACAACTAGTGCCGGTCCAGGAGTTATTGGCATTTGTGCCAAAATTTCTCTGACTGAGCGAATATGACGTAACCAAGCGGGGTGAGACAAATCTACCAAATGTAGTAGGGCATCGGCTTCTGTGACTTCCTCCAAGGTGGCGCGAAAGGCATCCATTAACGATGCAGGTAGTTCGTGTATAAACCCTACTGTATCTGTAATCAGAATTTCCTGATGTTCATTTGTTTCGCCATAAGGAATCACTAGGCGGCGGGTGGTAGGATCGAGGGTGGCAAATAACTGGTCGGCTGTATAAACTTCTGCGTTAGTGAGCGCATTCAGCAAAGTGGACTTGCCAGCGTTGGTATATCCAACCAAAGCCACTGAGGGAACTTCCCGATGTTGCCGTCGTTGCCGTAACCGCGAACGATGGGCTTGCAACTGAGTTACTTCTTTTTGCAGTCGGGATATGCGCTGCCCGATCGCACGGCGTTCTGTTTCTAATTTTGTTTCACCAGGGCCACGAGTCCCAATACCACCACCTAATCGGGACATGGTGCGACCTCTACCAGCCAGTCGCGGTTGCATGTATTCTAACTGTGCTAGTTCTACTTGCAACTTACCGGCACGAGACTGAGCGCGTTGAGCGAAGATATCCAAAATTACTTCGGTACGATCAACCACTCGGATACCAATTTGCATTTCTAAGTTGCGGACTTGGGAGGGTGAGAGATCGCGGTCGAAGACAACGAGATTGACTCCTAGTGTTTGGGCTGTTAGGGCAATTTCTTGCACCTTACCTTCGCCAACTACAGTTTGAGGATGAATGCGCGATCGCTTTTGTTGTATTGTCTGTAATACATCTCCCCCAGCTGTATCAACTAAACGCGCCAATTCCACTAGGTTGTCTTGGAATTGTAGGGGAGTTATCTCACTGGTCATCAGCCCCACAATCAGCACGCGATCGTGGTCAGCATCTACTTCCTGGGCGATAAATTCTCGTTGAAATTCCGCTTCCAGATTTTCTACCAAGTCTACTAAATCTTGGTCTGCGAGATCGTCCAAATCCAGAGGTGGCGATATATTCCAACTTGGGGATTGGATTTGGCTTTCCCCTATTTTGGGAGCAGCAGGACTAGTAATCAGGGTGCGAGACTCTTGGGGTGTCAGATGAGCGAGATAAGCTTCTTTAACATACCCAGTCGCACCGCCTCCCCGCCGTGTAAATCCGGTTCCGGTAATATTTAGGACAACTAGGGCATCTAAGCGTTGCAGTGCCATAGCCGTGAGCGCCGCTTCATTGGGCGGTTCTGGCTTCAGATGGGTGGCAATACAACGAATACCACTGAGTCGTTCTGCACCGTAACGGGGCAATTCCATCGGTGGTATTTGCGTTTGGCGCGGTGTGCCTACGCCGACGCGAATCACTTGTCCGCGACGGTTGATGTAGGCGCACACAGGCTGATTGACTTCTGTGCTAATTGCTGCCAGACGCTGGGAAAAATCAGGCGTGGTGATGCGATCGCCTGGTATGCGCTGGTGGTACAGCCTCTGTAGTTGCTTCAGCTGGCTGGACTTCAGACCTTGGAGATTTCCAAAAATAGTTTCTATAGGCGTTTTTGACCAGTTAAATGGCCCCCCGAATCCTTATATGTCTATTTTACAACAGGGTTTAGGCTCCTATCTCTCTCCTTTGAAGGATGCGTTATGAATTAGTTCACGGGGATATTGATTTGAGGTTATTTTGGTGGTGTTTAGTTGAGTGAAATAGTGACCTAACCCCCAACCCCCTTCCCTACAAGGGAAGGGGAGTAAGATTCAAATATATATTTGCTAATCATAATGAGGTACATCAGAGCAAGCTCCTCGCTTGCGGGGAGGGGGTTGGGGGGTGGGGTTCTTATACCTCACTCAACTGAGAACCGCTATATTAGTTTCAAGCATTCGCTAAATCAGAGATAAGTTCCTCTTCTGTTAAATCAATCATCGCTATACCATAACGGTGTAAATTAAGTAAAAAAGTTACCCTATCTATACCTGCTAACTGTGCAGCTAAACCAGAAGAAATACGTTTCATTTCAAATAGTTTAACTGCGATCGCCATTTTTGCTTCTTGTTCAAACTGTTCTCGCGTTTGCTGTAAGGCATCTGGTAAGGTTTCTGGATAGTCAATTTTAAGTTGTGACATGATTTTTATCAGGGCGATCGTTTTTAATTTCAGTTAGGATTTTCACTAGAAGTATGAAGGAGATCGCTACATTAATCGCTACATTAGTTTAGTCTTTATAGGGTTTATTGAATTAAAGCTTGAAAGCGCTCATCTTCCCGAATACCATCAAAATCTGAGTCAATTTTTGCCATCTCTCGATATTTATCAGGACTAAGATTAATTGCTTGTTGTAAGTTTTCTAGCGCTTGCTCAATATTGCCTTGAAGGGCATAATAACAAGCTTTCTTGTACCAAGCTTGGTGTAAATCTGGTTTAATTTTCAGTGCTTGGTCGTAGTCGGCGATCGCTTCTTCAGTGCGTCCTAAATCATCTAGCGCAATGCCGCGATTGTTCCAAGCTTCGTGGTGATCTGGTTTAATTTTCAGTGCTTGGTCGTAGTCGGTGATCGCTTCTTCATTGCGTCCTAAATTGCCTAGCGCATAGCCCCGATTGTTCCAAGCTTGGTGATAATCAGGTTTAAATTTCAGTGCTTGGTCGTAGGATGCGATCGCTTCTTCAGTGCGTCCTAAATTGCGTAGCACATTGCCGCGATTGTTCCAAGCTTCGTGGTCATCAGGTTTAAATTTCAGTGCTTGGTCGTAGGATGCAATCGCTTCTTCATTGCGTCCTAAATGTCTTAGTGCAATGCCCTGATTGTACCAAGCTTCGTGGTAATCTGGTTTAAATTTCAGTGCTTGGTCGTAGGATGCGATCGCCTCTTCATTGCGTCTTAAATTATATAGAGCAATGCCCCGATTGTTCCAAGCTTCGTGGTAATCTGGTTTAAATTTCAGTGCTTGGTCGTAGGATGTGATCGCAGCTTCAAATTCATTTGCAGAACGTAACAACCTACCCAGTTCACGTTGTAAACTTGCCTGACGATTCTCTGGCTGATGTTTTTCTGCCAGTAAGTCTTGAATTTCTAGGACTTTCTCAATTTTTTGTTCAGGGCTAAGTTTCAAATATTCCCCATAGTCTACTTCATCTGTTAGACGATTTGATTCTTGTTCTACCACCTCTGGTGTTGTTGGCAATTCAAACACCCCAGAGCGCCAATCAAAAAAATCTGGGGCGCGATGAATAAAATAATTTATCGAAAATGAACGCAAAAGAAAAACAAAGGTAATAGGAAAATCATCTCTAAAGCGTTCTCGCTGTTGGTTTAAGTGATTTAAAATATGCGGAACACTGGTTAAATTACTAAATTGACCTTCCGTAATTTCGCCAAAACTTCTTTTTTCATACTTATATAAAGAATATTCTAGACCTTTAATCAATAAAATATCAACTTGCTTGTCTTTAATAAACTCTGCTACTGGCTGATATAAATTATCAATCGTCTCAACCAAGCGCAAAACTGCAATCTTCTTCTGCAGAATCTCCTGGGGAAGTTTGACAATAAATTTGTCTGCTTCTCCTGGTGTACATTGGATAAAAAACAAACCAAATCCTGATTTACGCTTCAGTGCGCGAAGCAAGTCTTGATAAGCTTCTTCTGGTTCTGGGGGTAAATCATCATCCCAATCACTTAAATTTGGGTTCATGAAAGTTTCGCTACGGCTTCTTTAAATTCTGGAATTCCTTGAATCAATGGATGAATATCATACCAACGCTGCATCTCTCCATCATCATCTAAATAGCGGTATTCTAAAAGACAACGGTTATACATCAAACTCCGATACAAGTCATCATTAATAATGCGCTTAGAAGAAGACACTTCCGCTAACAGACACCATTGATGATTTTCCACAGCGCGGCGATAAGTATCTCTGGCTTGAGTAATTGCTCGTCGCACCGCCTTTTCTGAAACAGGTAACTCTTCAGTGCGTCCAATGGCATCTTGAGTTAACAATAGCAAATTCCTCACATGACCTCCACTCATCAAACAGAGTCTGTCTAAGGTTTGGGGACTGTCGAAAATTTCTGTTTCTAGTGATAGTTCGGGGGCAATTTGCCGGACTCGCTTGTTAATTACTTCCTTAACTTTCTTGAGTCCTGGCTGATAAACTTCGCCCTTGAGAGTGTTTACCATAATCATCGGCAAAATTTGGGGGTCGCCGTAGATATCTCTGAGGTCTGTTGCTCTGGTAGAATAGACCATTGAAATGGGGACAGTGTAAATCAAATGGCAATCTAAAGCTTGGAGTTGTTCGCTGCGGTCTAAAAAGACTTCCTCATAGTTGGTGCGGCCATCGCCGTCTTTAACTAACACCATCCGGTCTAAATTATCGACAATTACCGCCAGTTTATTGTAGCCATTAGGTAAGTTGTGTTTTGCATCTACCAGAAACTCATTTAACACCTGAATTAAAGTGACAGTGTGAGGATCGATTTTCTGGCGAATCTTCTGGCGTAATTC
Organism: Nostoc sp. NMS4; assembly: GCF_017115095.1. Lineage (GTDB taxonomy): Bacteria > Cyanobacteriota > Cyanobacteriia > Cyanobacteriales > Nostocaceae > Nostoc. The sequence continues at coordinate 6,981 of NZ_JABXKI010000275.1, forward strand.
AGGAACAGCTCTTAAATTCGCGGTCAACTTGGCGAATTGAGCAAGCTGCACTTCTACAGCCATCTTCTCAAACTCTATGGGAGTCAGCGCCAAATCTTTTAAATCTACCCAACGATCTTTCAACCAGTCGAGTATCGGGCGAGGACTAGCAATTCCTTTTAAATCTTTGAGCAAACGCCGGGTACAGGCGAGGAGAATATCTGTATATTGGGCATCTTCAGAATCGATATCCTCTTCATCAGCCGCAAAATACACAACATAAAATTTCCGATTTTCTAAATATTTCTTTAATCTGAGTAATTCTGTAGACTTCCCCGCACCCCGATGACCAGAATACAATTGGCAAGTATTTGTATTTGCCAATTGCATCCGATTTCCCAATTCTTGCAAAATATCGGCATCTCCCCGCACATCCTGACAATCTACATATTTTGGATCACCTGCGGGTAAGGGTTCAAAGGGGTTAAAAGCGTTGTAGAGGTTTGCGAGTAAGTCAGTACTATTAACCATAGGTAAAAAATATAGCAATGATGCTGATAATAATCGAGATTATACAGAACTCAGGTAGATGAATCCAGTTGAAATACTCGTTAACGGAGTTCAAAGGCTCATTAACGGAGTTCAAAGGCTCATTAACGCACCTCAAAGACTCGTCAGCAAAAAAATTACTCCGAGATGGGAAAATCTCTACTTCCCTATTCTTACAAAAGAGAAACTGGGGTTAGAGTCTTGCGCCAGTGCTTCACGGCTTTTTGTAACTCCCCCGACAACCAGCTATCAAATTGCGGGTAAATCGGTAAACGCGCCACCAATTCCCACCCCGCAGGTTGTAAAATTTCTCTTAATGCCTGTTCCTGTATATGAGGATAATCGGGATTCACCTCATCTTTTGGCCCGATTCCACCTAAATCTCGCGCACCAGCTTCGATACAAGCGAGTAACCATCGGTCATCTTTAACTAAATTCGGCGGAATTTGAATAGTAATATCTGGCGGTAAAATCTGACGTGCTTTAGCAATTACTTCTGGTAACTGATGAGGGTTAAAATGTGGTGCATCAAAGCTTTGCTGATATCCTGGACTATGAGGTTGCAGGATAACTTCTTGAATATGGTGATAATGTTGATGCAGTTCAGATATAGCTGTCAATGTTTCCCAGCAATCATCTACAGTTTCCCCGATTCCCAACAGTAACCCAGTTGTAAAGGGAATCTGCAACTCTCCCGCCCATTGCAATTGTTGTAAACGAACTTCTGGTAGTTTACTCGGTGCGTGCCGATGTACACTATTTAACAATGTTGGCGTTAACTGTTCCAACATCAGCCCCATTGAAACATTCACACGCTTGAGCTTTTGCATTTCTTCAAAACTCAGTGGGCCTGCATTTGTGTGAGGTAAAAACCCCATTGAAAGCGCTAATTCACACAAATCATAAATCCGCTCAAACCACGCCTGACGCTTTGGCGAATGGGGATGCACTTCACCGCTAAGTATGAGGATTTCACAGACTTTTTCGCTTTGAAGTGCTTTTAAAATACTGTCTGCATCTGAAAGACTCATCCAAGGACTTTTACCCGGTTCACTGCGAAAGTTACAGTAGCTACACCGATTAAAGCACTCGTAAGTGGGAACGATTGTATAAGCAGGGCTATAAGTTACAAGACGATAATTATTAATTGGCATAAGTAGAATAAATTTGCTCTTAGTAAGCAGCCCCAGATTTATTTTAAGGGCTGGAGACACTGACTACAAACCTTTAATTATTCACGCCCACTTATTTATTAGAAAAACAAGAATTATTTTGCTTTGTAAATTTCTGGTAACTGCCACCAAGGAAGATGGGGATACTCGTGGTGTTCTTCGTGATAGCCAAAATGATAGCACGTGATAAATGACCACCAAATTGGACGGCTAATTGTTTGGGCGTAATGAGGTTGAATATAACCTGTGATTGGTTCACTATGTGGGAGAAAAGTACCAAAATAAAATAATTGGAGTGAACTTAAAAGCGAAGGAAGTACCCAAAAGGTTATTAGATTAGCATGGTGTATATGAAAGATGTGATTAGCAAATTGATAAATAAGAGTCAGAGCAATAATTTGTCCCCAACTCCAGTAACCTTTCATAAAATGAAAATACCAAGCAAAAAAGTTTTTATGTTTACCATTATGGAAATCTGGGTCTATTTGAGTTGCTGGATTTTGGTGATGTAACCAATGCTTTTTTAATAGTTTTTTATAGGGTAAAAGACCATAAAGAGATAGGGTTAATGTCCCAATCAGATGATTAATTTTGCTGTTTTGGGGAAACACTACCCCATGCATGGCATCATGAGATGTAATAAATAATCCCGTATATAAAAATGTTTGCCAAGCTATGCTAGGCAATAGCATCCAAAGTTTTAACTTGGAGATGTCAAGGGGAAGTAATAAACTCAAGCTAATAACCCAGACACTCACAATGACAATAGCAATAAAAAGTCCTTTAAACTGAGATTTACTTTTCACTGCTAGAGTCAGTTTTGTTTGATGACTGGGTGGTTGTTCTAATTGAATCACGCTTTTACTCCGCCTAGTATTCAGGTAAAAATTCCTAAAATATAGTCACCACAAAAAGCACTAACCACCAGCCAGAAAACTCTATTAGTGGTGAGCCTTTTGCATTGGATAGTGCCTAAACTTTAAGATGTTTAGAAAGATTAAGATACTTTAACTAGTATTACACATAACAACCGCTAGACCAACAAAGGCTAAAACCCGTTTCCCTGCTGCCTCCTGCCTTATCTCAACGACAAAATTTACGCTTACCTACTTATTCACACTCACGTTTAGTTACATAGTGGCGGTAACGAAACATAGCTTCTAGTTGCGCTTGCACTAGCCAACCACTGACAAATTCAACTGCTCCTCCACCAGGCATAGAGAAGGAAATAGCGTCGGTTAATCTGGTTTTGCCATTTTCCGATTCAAATTCATGTCGATGTACCCAATACTCAAAAGGGCCAGATATTTGTTCGTCGGTAAACAGGCGATATTTTTCACATTCAGTATGACGCGCTAACCAAGTTAAGGGTAATGGGCCGAGAAACAAGCGAAATTCGGTGATAGCGCCAACGTTCAGCCCTCCTTCACGACGAACTATTTGGACTGGCTGCCAAGGTGGATTCAACAGTTGTAAAATATCTGGCCTTTCGTGAAATTTCCAAACTACTTCTGGTGAGGCATTAATGATTGAGGAATGTTTAAAGTGCAGCATGGAAAGAAAAACCTAAAATTCAACTTTCGGATTCGGTATCAATTTCGATATCTAGGGTATCTTCATCAACCCGCACGTACAAAATATTTGGGTTACAGCAAACTTGACAATCTTCAACGTAAGATTGCTCTCCCCCAGCACTCAAGTCAATAAAAGTTAAGTTTGGTTCGCCGCAATAAGCGCAGTAATACTCAGCTGTGTTTTGCATCAAGTTTTCAGCTATGGATTTAATGGTATTGGGCATTGGGCATGGGGCATTGGGCGTTAGGAGTGCTGAGTTAGGAGTTAGGAGTTAGTTAGTAGGAGTTCTTTAATTTTGAATTTTGAATTGATTGCTCCCTCATCTCCCCACTCCCCTACTCCTTAGTTCGTAGTCCCCAATACTGGCTGTAATTCTTTTGGGGATGGATTGATATAACTCTTAGCATCAGCCAAATGCTTTAGTAGTGTAGACTGTGGCAGAGGCCCTTGCAAGTGGCTCCAGGGTAATACTTTTTCTGTTGACCATTCGGCGTGGACGTAGAAATCTAAGTCGGGGGTTTGTCCTTTGAGTTGTTTGAAAGCACGTTTGTAGCTACCCAAGGAATCGCCAAAGTCACGAGTAAGTTCAAGAAGTTGGGAGAGTCTACGATCGCCTCTCGATAACAAAGCCTGTATAATCGACCAATTATAGCTTTCGGGTCGAAATTCTATCCCTTGTGGTTTTAGCTGTTTTTGCAAAAACTGCAACCGCTTTTCGGCTTGGCGATTCACCCCAAACCATTGAAACGGCGTATGTGCTTTGGGTACAAAGGTGCTGCATCCGTATGTTAAGCGCAATCCCGGTGCAGCTTTTTTGATATTACGCATCATCGCCACGGTTTGCTCTAAATCTTCTGCTTCTTCACCAGGAATTCCGGCCATTCCGTAGAGTTTCAAGCTTTTTAATCCGCCAGCTTTGGCATTTATGGCTGCTTGGATGATTTCGTCGTTATGCAGCTTTTTGTTGACGATTTGCCGAATTTTTTCAGAACCACTCTCTACTGCAATGGTAAGCGATCGCGTGTCTCGTTTCGTCAAAGTTTCTGCTAACTGGACTGTTACAGTATTAGTTCGCACTGAGGCAATACTGAGACGGACATTATCATACTTTGGCTGACTAATATAATCTAGCAACGCCTCAAATTCTGGATGTTGAGTGACTGAAGCCCCTAATAATCCTAACCGATTTGTGACTTCTAAACCTTTTGCGATCGCTGGAATTAATGAATCTTCCAGACTGGCTGTTCTAAAAGGCAGGGTGAGATAACTCGCTAAACAAAAGCGGCACATTTCTGGACAACTTCTCACCACTTCCACCATGTAAATATTTTCCCATGCCGCTTTTTCGGTGACTACAGTAGATGCCGATAGTGTATTTCCTCTATAAGTTTGTTTTTGCACCACTGCGGGAATTTCGGGAGAAATTGGTTTAATAGACTTTACTTCACCGTCTCTTGTGTGATATTCCACCTCATACAAACTTGGTACATAAATTCCTGGTATTTGTGCAAGTCTTTTTAGTTGAGTTTGTCTTGAGGCATTTCTGACTTCTTTATAAGCCTCAATAAAATTCCCTAACAGGTTTTCGCCATCTCCCAGTAAAACCACATCAAAAAAATCTGCAAAAGGTTCGGGGTTAGCAGTGAGAACTGGGCCACCACCAAAAATTATCGGATGAGAATCATCACGAGAGGTTCCTCGAATTGGAATTTCTAAAGATTCCAGCAAATTTAAAATATTCACATAATCCAGTTCCCACGAAATCGAAAATCCCACAATTTCCGGTGTTCTGGGGAGTTGTTCGTGAGTATCGGTAAACAGGCGACTCACCTGCACATCATCACGCATTGCCAAGGTTGCCCAAACTACCTGATAACCAAGGCTAGTGATACCTACGCTGTACTCGTTGGGAAAGGCGAAGATTATGGGGATAGCGTTGGTGTCTGGGGTGGTAGGTGTAAATAGAAGGCGTTCAGAGTCAAATACAGATGATGTCACAGGTGTTTGTTAGAGGCAAGTTTATCTATATTTAATTTTAAGCCATAGAATAATTAAGTTAAAAACCAATGTTACGGCGTTAGCAAGAATAATGGGCAAGGATTGTAAATAAATTCCATAGATTAGCCACAAAAAAAACACCACTTATGAATGTAATCAGCGTCACCAAAGAAACATCTTTGGCTGATTTTGTTTGCCATGTTTTAAACATCTGCGGCAAAAAAGAGATTGTGGTTATTGTGGCGGCAGCTAATCCTATAACTGTCAGAAAATCCATGTTTAATTATTTATATTAAGTTGCTATATTATACATCAGCGATCGCCCTTGTCTGTTTAATGCAACGCTATACGAGACATTTTACACTGTTGAGCGATCGCTACAACAAATTAGCAACAATATTCCCGACTTATTTAATCAGTCGTGAATCTAAAAATGTATCACGGTCTTAGCAAGAATAATCGGTAAAAATTGTAATTTATGTATATTAACTACCAAAAAAGACCGATTATAAATGCAATTAGCATGACAAAATAAAACTCATTAAAGGATATGTGATAAACACTAGCAAAACCGATGGATTAATTCTTCACGAGACAACTGCAACAGTAAAGGCGTAAACTCTTCTGGCGGTAACAATAATAAAGGTTCAATAATTGCTTGAAGCTCATTATCTATTTCACCAAAGCGAACTTTGAGCAAGTTTTCCACTACTAAGCGTTCTCCCTGCTGAATTCCTGTTTGGAGTCCTGTTTGGAGTCCCCGTTGTTCTCCTTCTTGTATCGCTTGTTCGCGGTCTTGTTGGTAAAGTGGTGCTAATCGCATAAGCAATTCCCTATCTTCCTCGTCTTTATTTTGAGTGACTTGTAAGTTTTGTTGCAAGTTGTACAGCAATTCTAACGCTGCTTTTCGGAAAGGATTATCAGGAGTAAGTGCTTCTAGTTCGTCAATTGCTTGCTTTTGAACGTTTCCCTTACCGATGATTCTCAGCCATAAGGTTTCTGAGATAGGTGGCAACTGATGAATTGTTACTATCGCGGTACGCAAATATTCTGGCATGAAGTATATTCCAGGCAGGTAGTCATCTTTTGGGTTAGCACCAAATCCTGATAAGAGTTGTGCGGATGCTGTGGGGGTAAGAATCCATAATTTTGGTAAATCAGATTCTAGAATACGAGTTTTATTCCGATTTGCTTGTCGTTGTAAGCTAATCGGCATTTAAGTTGCATAAAAGCAGGGCTGAAGCCCTTACTACAAGCGAATCATTCTGGAAAAATGAATGACGATTAGCTTAAATCGCCACGCACCTCTAATAATTTTAAGAGACAATCGCAAATTTCTGTAGCTGAGGCTGCGTTACGAAATGGTTCAAGTAGAGAAGGGGTAGTGACAATTTGACCTAATAATCCGAGTGTTCCTGGTATGTCTCTTGGTTGTGGTTTGGGAATGAAATAAACATCAATCTGTCTAAGTTCTCCTGCAACTCGTCTAGGTGCTTGGACTTCGCCGTAAGGAGTGAGTAATTGTTCGAGGTAGTCTTTGGCAAATTGGTCATGGATGAATCTGGTCATGTTGGTAGTTTGGTGATGCAAACCAGTTTATTTACCATTGTCTGACGATTTTTTGAGATAAGATTTAGCCCAAGCATATCGTTGTGAATCTTTTTTCAGTAAATATTCTATTACTTCCCGACGCTTATTTTCATCCTTAGCATTTTTCACTACTCGCTTGATTTCAGAATCCATATCTCTAGGATTAGCACCACGTTTGATTGCTTCTTGAAACCAATATTCACCATCTGAATATTGATGTCTTTCAAAACAAATGGCTCCCATCAAAGTATAAGGGTGATGGCTTTTTGGTTGATACTCAATAGCTTTACGGGCGCAATTTTCTGCCTCATCTAATTTTCCAATATCTCGAAATGCTCCACCTCTGCTGGTTAGCAACGCTGACTTGAGTTTATTTTCTTTTATTTTGTCGAATTCCAAATTATTCGTCAGCTGCAATGCCTGTTCTGGTTTATCTGCTTTGCGCCAATGGCTACTAGCATTTGCTAAGTTCCATTTGTTGTCAGTGTGCTGAAACTCCTGCTCATAGAAATTTGCTTCAATTGTGTGGTAAGCAATCCAAATCTTACCAGAGACTAAATTCTTCTCTTGATACTTAGGCTCTTTTTGCCGCGTGTAATAACTATATGTTGGTTGAGGCACTTTAATTTTAGTCTCTTGAAGCCAAGCAAAATCTGTTGGTTCAAGTCGCTCTTTTAACTCAAGTTTTTGCAAAATTGTGTATAAAAAACTGGTGTGTGATTTATCTTGATAGCCTAAAACATCATATTTGAATTTCAAAGCTGCAAAATGCTTTTGTTGAGCAACAATAATTATATCTTCTCGCCCATTCTTTTCCAGCCAGTCAATTTCTGATTCATTAATTAGTTCTCCTGAATCTATCTTATATTTTAGGGTAGAGGCGTATTTTTCATTTGCAATTTCTATTGTCTCAGTAAGCTTGCGTTTTTTGAGAAAGTTAATATCCTGTTCGCCTAACTGATTGGACAACTCAAGTCTTTTGAGAACTTTATACAGGTGACTCTTAGGCGATAAATCCTCATAATGAGTTACTTTATACTTGTATCTCAAGATAGCAAATTCTCGTGTTTGTTCCAATTCTTGAGCAATGATAATTGTTTCGTTAAGTCCTTGCTGTTCGAGCCAGTTAATTTCTGACTCACTCAAATTATCTTTTGCGTCAATGTTTTGCAGTATTAGATATAGTGGACTCGATAATGATAAATCCAGGTGTTTATTAGCTTGGTATTTATCTCGTAATTGAGCAAATTGAGTTTCTTTTACTGACTCTTGTTGTTGAAAAATCTCTGCTGTTTCAAATAGTTCGTTATTGATCAGCCAATTATATTCAGAATTACTTAAACGTTCTGTAACCTCTAACTTTTTTAGTATTTGATACAGGAAACTATCAGGATATGAGTCTTGATATTTAGTAGCTTTGTACTGAGATTTAAGTTGAGTAAATCGCTTTACTTCTTGAGCAATTTGATTTGTTTCATATAAACCAGTTCCTCTCAGCCATTGAACTTCTGAATCAGCAAGGAAATTTCCTGACTCCAGTTTCAAAAGAATGAAATAGAGATGACTAGATTGCCAGGAACCGTGATAATTTGTAGCTTTATACTTAGACTTCAACTTGGAGAATTCAAATTCTAGATTTCCGAATTCTTGCAATCTATATTGCTGTTCTTGCTTGATAGCTTCTAAAGTCTCCTCAAGCTGAGACTCTCCCAACCAATTAGATTCTAAGTCACTGAGTTCAATTCCTAAGTCAAGTTTTCGTAGTATGAGATACAGCAAACTAGCGGGTGATGAATCTTGATATTGAGTTGCTTGGTACTTGGACTTTAAAGCAGCAAAGTGTTTTAAGCGATTTGGAGACTCTTTACTCATATTGATAGTAGATGCGATCGCACGTAGTTAAATGTGTTATCCGCTACTATAGCAATACAGATAAAAAAGGGCGAGTCAGACACTCACCCTCGAAGCATAAATATTTTCTGAAAGTCAAATTATAATCCCTACAACACCTTACATTGTCCATGATGCCGTAACAAATGGTCACACAACACCAGCGCCACCATCGCCTCAACCATTGGAACTGCACGCGGTAACACACAAGGATCGTGTCGTCCTTTCGCAGCTAATAGGGTTTCTTCACCTTCACGAGTTACTGTTTTTTGCTCTTTTCTAATTGTCGCCGTCGGCTTAAATGCAACTCGTAAAATGATATTTTCCCCGTTGGAAATTCCCCCCTGAATACCACCAGAACGGTTAGTTACAGTGCGAATTTCAGCATTTTCATCAATATAATATTCGTCGTTATGCTCAATTCCCGTTAACAGCGTTCCGCCAAAACCGGAACCGATTTCAAAGCCTTTGCTAGCAGGGAGAGACATCACACCTTTAGCGATATCAGCTTCCAATTTATCAAATACTGGTTCGCCCAAACCTTTCGGCACATTACGCGCTACACATTCTACGACACCGCCAATAGAATCACCTTGTCTACCAACTTGCTCAATTAATTCAATCATGCGATCGCTACATTCAGCATCGGGACAGCGAACGATATTACTTTCCACTTGTTCTAAGGTGACAGTATTTGGATCGACTACACCTTCCAAGTCCTTGATGCGCTTGACGTAAGCTATAACTTCAACATTGGCAACTTGACGGAGAATTTTTTTAGCGATCGCACCTGCTGCTACTCTGCCAATTGTCTCACGCGCTGACGATCTACCTCCGCCTTGCCAATTGCGAATGCCATATTTCGCATCATAAGTTGCATCCGCGTGAGAAGGGCGATACTTCTCGGCCATCTCGTCGTAGTCTTGCGAACGAGCGTCTTTGTTCCGTACCAAAATTCCTATAGGCGTTCCTAGTGTTTTGCCTTCAAATACGCCTGATAAAATCTCGCAGGTATCGGCTTCTTTGCGAGGTGTCGTAATTTTACTTTGTCCGGGTCGCCTTCTATCTAATTCCACTTGAATTTCTTCTGCCGAAATTTCTAGTTGTGGAGGACAACCATCAATCACAACCCCCACACCGCCGCCGTGAGATTCACCAAAAGTAGTTATGCGAAATAGATGACCAAAAGTGTTGCCCATGATTTTGAGGAAAAAAGTGAGGCTTATGTATTCTACCTAGACTTATTGAAAAAGTTAATGTGCAAAAGGTTAGCCAAAATTTAAAATTTATAGTATTAATATATATCAAATTTAATTTATTCAGGTAAAGCATCTAAATCAACTGACTTAGTTTGCCATTTTGCTGCATCAAGCTTTTTTAAATACTCCTTTATTAATTTATATTCATCAACAGAAAATGTTGGCGACTCTGTACGTTCATCAACTTTCTCTTTTTCTTCAGATCCATTTTCTATGTTTAAATAATAACCACCACCAAAAACATCATCCCAGATGCCTAATTTTACTACAAATTCGCCACTATTTGCCTTCCCTACTTTACTAGAAAAAGTATCGGTATCATCTTCATAAACACTGCATTCAAATTTCCAAGTTTTTCTAACAACACCGTTGTGTACTTTGTCAAGTAGTTTTTTCATATATCCTATACGATTCCCTTCTGGTTCTATAATATTCATAATAATTTTTTCTTTAGCATCTTTATCTTGTTGATTGACTTGCTCAATTAAAGAGTTCGCTAAAGCAAGACGTTCTTTTGCTTTGAGCAATATTTCTTGTTCCATTCTTGATAGATTTATAATTTTTAGCTCCAAAAGTCCTACTAGCTGTCTGTAAAGGTCTACACTTTTTTGATAATTTTCTGGATGTTTCAGTTGCTCATCGCAAGCATTCAAAGTATCAATAGCAAATTGATAATTTCTATTCTGACAATGATGATTAAAGGCATCAATATAATCTCTTAAATCATCTTCCCAATCCCAATTTTCTAGCCAGTCGCCTTCTATATCATCAACATAAAGATGAATATACTCTGAACCATAAGTTTGTTTATCAGTCTGTAATTGTTGGGATGCTTGCAGAGACTTACCATCTACCTGAGAGTTGGATTGATTATAAATGTTTCTATTGTTCTTCATTTTGCTATTTATGGAAGACTATAGAGGCACGAAATTCAGATGGGCGATCGCTACTCTCTTTCAGGATAGCATCTGTTAACATAAGTAGATTGTCTGGAAGGTTGACTTCAGGATTATGAGCAACTAATAAAGCTCGTTTAATACACCAACACGACAGAGTACTGTTCCATCGCTGTTGCTCATTTATAAAATCTGGGTTGCGTTGTCCATCCCGAAAGATGGGAATGCCTTTTAGCTGGACAAAAACAGGCTCAAATTGACTAGGAACATGGCTTACAAGTAAATCTGTTGCCATTGACAAATCTAGAATATAGCGATGTGAAGCACTACCGTCAGACCTAGCATTAATTTTTTGAGTAAGTGCAAGAATTAAGTTTTGATCATTACCTTTATACTCTTCTAATAATAGTTTTTCTATCCAGTATGAAAATTTTGGATCTTCCTTACTCAACCAATTAGATAACACTACACTGTACCAGTAATACTCGGTCAATGATATATTCTTTTGCTGGCAAAATTCTTCTATTTTTTCTTGTGGTAAACTTAAAATCGGTTTGATGGTATATATATAAGTTTGAATATCATAATGAAATTCGTTTAGAAAATCAATTAAAAACTGTTTTTTATCAATGAGTTCATTTTTATATTTAAGCAGTGTAATTCCAATTTCATTAATCCGAGTTGCCAAGTTAGGTTCTATATACAAGGCTTTCCGTCTTAGACTTTGCAATCTGGGCTTAATCTCATTCGCGTGTAGTCTAATTCTGTCTGGGGTCAAGCAAAATCTCCATTAACTTAGTTAATTCTACACCATAGTAAATTTCAAGAAACTTTTTGACTTAACAAAACTCATAAAAACAAAAAGCGCCCCCCTTTTAGGAGAGCGCTTTCTGATTTAGCTAAACTTCAGAATTAACCGTTGATAGCAGGAGCAGTAAGAGCTACAGGAGCAGAATCACCAGCAGCCAAATCTAGAGGGAAGTTGTGAGCGTTACGCTCGTGCATTACTTCCATACCCAAGTTAGCGCGGTTGATTACATCCGCCCAAGTTGCAATCACACGACCTTCAGAGTCAATGATTGATTGGTTGAAGTTGAAACCGTTCAAGTTGAACGCCATTGTGCTTACACCCAAGGCGGTGAACCAGATTCCGATTACAGGCCATGCTGCGAGGAAGAAGTGCAGTGAACGGCTGTTGTTGAAGGAAGCGTATTGGAAGATTAACCGACCGAAGTAGCCGTGAGCCGCAACGATGTTGTAGGTTTCTTCTTCTTGACCGAATTTGTAACCGTAGTTTTGTGACTCGGTTTCGGTGGTTTCACGAACCAAGGAGGAAGTTACGAGTGAACCGTGCATTGCAGAGAACAAACTTCCACCGAATACACCAGCTACACCTAACTGGTGGAAGGGGTGCATCAAGATGTTGTGTTCTGCTTGGAACACGATCATGAAGT
>NZ_JABXKI010000067.1 GCF_017115095.1 Nostoc sp. NMS4
GTCAGATATCCTAACTTTAACTGAGGAACAAGCTAGTAGAGAATTCATTGAAGCGGCTTTTTTAGATCGTTTGGGTAAGCAAGCTAAACCCGGTGATGTGGTCGTCTTCCACTTTAGCGGTTATGGCAGTCGTGTCAAATTGGAGACATCGCCAGAGACAATGCAAAATGCTCTGGTGTCAGCTAATGACAGTCTAATATCACAAAATGATAAAATAGTCAACTATATATTAGAAGAAACTCTACTGTTATTATTGCGATCGCTCCCTACAAATCGAGTCACAGCAATATTAGATACTAGCTATTATGCGCCAACCCCCCTATTAGGATTAAAAAGTCGCGCCCTTCCAGAATCAGTAGAGGCAAAGCTAGCAGCAGAAGAACTCGACTTTCTCCAACAACTTAAAACTCAGAAGTTACCCAGCACGCCGATTGTCTTAACAGCTACCTCAAATCCCAAGCAGTCAGCGAGGGAAGAACTCTTTTCTGGTTTTAGTGCTGGGTTATTTACCTACGCCTTGACGCAGTATTTGTGGGAATTTACCCCAACTACCAAAATTCAAGTCGCCCTCTCGTATATGGAAAATTCTCTATCCAAATTGGGTAGTAAACAGCAACCAGCGTTATTAAGTAGTCAAAAAAATCAACATCTAACATCTCTACCGCCAGACAATATTATTGGTGCAGAAGGCGTGGTGAGGGCGATTGAAGAAGACGGCAAAACAGTCAATCTATGGTTAGCAGGATTACCGCCACAAGTGCTGCTATACTACGGAGTTAATTCTCGATTCACTTTAGCAACAACAACAGAAGAATTAATATTGCGATCGCGGACTGGTTTAACAGCAAAAGCCCAAATTGCCCAAATTGAAGGTGCAAATTCTCTACAAGTTGGGCAACTTGTCCAAGAAGCAGTCCGGGTTTTACTGCGAAATATCCATTTAATAATTGCTTTAGATACTGGATTAGAAAGAATTGAGCGGGTAGACGCTACAAGTGCCTTTGCTGCATTTCCCCATATCTCCACCGTAGTCGCAGGGGAAAAACCAGCTGATTATTTATTTGCCAAACTACAGCAAACACCTAGTCGTTATGGACTATTTTCTCTTAGTGGCGAACTAATTTCTAATGCCACGGGCGAAGCAGGAGAAGCAGTAAAATTAACAGTGCAAAAGTTAGCGCCAAAATTATCAACCTTGTTAGCAGCCAAGTTATGGCGACTGACAGAAAATCAAGGTTCTTCCCGCTTGGCTCTCAAGGCAACCTTAGAAATAATTAACAATATATCATCTCGTGCGATCGTGCAGCGCGAAACAGTACGAACTTTCAAAACAGAAACTTCGATTCAAAAACTCCTCCCCACACCGATTGTCCCTATCGGTAGTCGAATGCAATATCGGGTAGAAAACCAGAGCGATCGCCCAGTATATTTAATCTTGTTGGGATTAAACAATAATCATACAGCGATCGCCTTCTATTCTTGGGAAATCCCCCAAGAAGCAAACACTGCGGACACCAAGCCCGTCCTTAAACAAGTCGTCATCGCTCCAGGTGAAACCCTCATCCTACCGCAAACTAATACTGCTTCCGAATGGGTGATTTCAGGGCCAGCTTCTGAGTGTGAACACCAACTGATTTTTAGTACAGCCCCCTTTAACGGAACTCTTGCCGCCTTAAACACTGCCAAGTATTCTACAACCGAAGAAGGGCCAATTGGCCGATTGTTGAATTCCTTAGAGGTTGTACAAGCCTTGCTACAAGACTTACATAACGCTAGTGCCATCAAAACTGAGATGAACGGCACAGCAAGCGATTCACATAGCTTGGATGTGAATAATTGGGCAAGTCTTAGCTTTAGTTTTCAAGTGTTGTAAGTGGGTGTGATTGAAGAAGAATACAGAATTCAGAATCAAGACGCTCTTTACGAGATGCTGCGCGAACACTCGCAATGACAACCAATACTGTTCGGTTAAGGTAAGAGACGCGATAAATCGCGTCTTTGTGATCTAGAATTTTCATCAAAAAACCTTAACCGAACCGTATTGCAATGACAACTATTTATCCGAACTTGATATGACTCCTAAATTCTGTTCGATATTTGTAGTTAGTGCCTCTACTAAAGCCTGATTTTGCTCATCTGTCCCAACAGTGATGCGTAATTTATCATCTAATCCGGGTTGCTTGAAATAGCGAATTAAAATTCCCCCTTTCTTGAGTTTTTGATAGAGGTATTCGGCGTTTCCTTCTCTTGGTTGTGCGAGCAAAAAGTTAGCTTGAGAATCCCAGATATGAAAACCTAATTGTTTCAAGTCTGTTGCTAACTTAGTCCGTGATGCCTTAATCTTGGCTACACAAGCATTTTTATAAGCTTGGTCAGTGATGGCAGCCGTGCCAATTGCACAAGCGATCGCATCAATGTTATAGCTATCTTTAACCTTAAACAATCCCTCTAACAGTTTGGGATTCGCCACCCCAAAACCCAATCGCAATCCTGCCAACGAGTAACCCTTAGATAGTGTCCGAAGTACAATGACGTTTTCGTACTCCTTAACCAAAGCCAATGCATTCTCTTCGGTAAAATCTATATATGCTTCATCAATCACCAAAACTCCAGATAGCTGGCTGGCTAATTTTCGTAAATCATCTGTTGCTACCACATTCCCCGATGGACTATTGGGTGACGCAATAAATGTCACAGCCCCATTTGCAGCAACTAATTCGTCCTTTGGTAAACTGTAGTCTTTGTTGTAGAGAACCTCGGTAATTTCCGCCGCTTGCATTTCTGCTAAGGTGCGATATAGCACGTAAGTAGGCATCGGATAAACTACCTTCTTCCCAGGTTCAGCACAGGCTCGAATCACCACACTCAACAATTCGTCACTGCCATTTCCGACAATTATCCAATCACTAGGAACTCCTAAAACTTTACTTGCAGCTTGCCGAAATTCCCCCCCAAAAGGTTCTGGATACCGCCGCAACCATTCACCATCAATATTCCGTAGCACAGCTAATGCCGCAGGAGAAGGAGGATAGGGGTTCTCGTTGCTATTAAGTTTAATAATCTGTGTACCGCGTTGAGGCTGCTCACCGGGAACATAGCTAGCCATTGCATCAACATTAGAGCGAAAATATTTGGTCATAGGGCATTGGGCGCAGATGTTTAAAACGGGACGCTTACGCATATCTCATGGCGTATCTTAAGCAAATTTCAACCCGCAATTTCTGACGATACCGTTTTTTGTCGTTTACCTTTATAAATTACGAATTAGGAATTATAAAAATATGCCAGATAAATGGAATCCAGAAATATACGAACGATTTCAAGCTGAAAGAAGTCGTCCATTCTACGACTTGGTAGATATGGTACACCGACAAGAAAATTTACGAGTTCTCGATTTAGGATGTGGAACCGGAAAGTTAACGAATTATCTGCATGAAACCTTAGCAGCACAAGAGACTTTAGGGATAGATGCTTCTGAGAAAATGCTGCAAAAGGCGCGTCAGTTTGAAGGTAATGGACTACGGTTTGAGCAAGGACGGATTGAAGAAAACCCAGGAGATGGGGAATTTGATCTGGTATTTTCTAATGCGGCATTCAAATTACTACAAAAGGGGATGAAGGGGCTGCCGACGGTAGCCCCTTCATCCCCTTTAAAATGATTATCATTATTGCTGATGGAACAGTTTATTTTCTGGAAGTCCCTAATTAAATTCAACTTGAACAAGCTAAAATCTTGCATCTATCATAGGAAATAAAAAATTATTAGCAAATTAAGACTCAAGAATTATTGGTAAAGTTATAGTAAAGGTAGTGCCAATGCCTTGGGTACTTTCAACTTGAATATGACCCTGATGATGTTCGACAATAGCTTGAGCGATCGCTAATCCCAATCCTGAACCAGTAGCGCTGGCTGTAGCTGTATTCCCCGTCCGATGAGTACGTGCCGGATCTACTCGGTAAAAGCGGTCAAACAAACGTGGTAGCGCTTCGGCTGGAATTCCAACGCCAGTATCACTCACCTTAACTTGCAACTGGGCACTGGTGTTACGTAGTCCAGAAACACGATTTATTCCCTCTATCCGCGCCAATTCCACTTTCACTTGTCCACATGCGGGAGTGTAATGCAAAGCGTTAGCAATTAAATTTGTGAACAGCCGCACCAGTTGATCCCAATTACCTACAAGAGTAAACCAATTTTCCAGTAATTCGGGGCTAGTTTCAGAGGCAGGATGGTCAATTAAGTCTAGAGAAAGGGCGATTTCTTTTTCAGGGACTAACAATTGTTGTTCTTCAACCACCTCTATTAGCAAAGCGTCCAATGGACAAGCTGAAAAAGTATCTTTGCTAATACCACTATCCTGTCGTGCTAGGAACAGTAAGTCATTGACTAACTTACCCAAACGCTGCGTTAACCGTTCCACCACCTTTAACTGTTGCCGATACTGCAAAGAAGTAGTCGTTTCCGTCTCTGCTAAATCTAAGTCAGCAAGCGCAACTTGCACATTAGTTTGAATCAAAGTAATCGGACTTCTAAGTTCGTGAGAAGCATCAGCAGTGAATTGTTTAAGACGTTGATAAGACTCGCCTACAGGTTCCATCGCTTTCCCCGAAAGAAACCAACCACTTGCACCTACGGAAAGCACCATTAACCCAATACCTAGTGCCAAATCAAAAATCAACTGGCGACTGGGTTTAGTGACTTCAAACCAAGGATGACTAACACGCAGATATCCTAATACTTGTCGTCTAATTTCTACCCGTTGGGTGACTTGTCGCAATAAGAGTGCTGAGTCAGGAGTTTTAAATTGTGAATTTTCACTCTTTCTCTTGACAACACGCACAGTTTCACCAGTGCGGTTAGCACGAATGGGAATATTTAGGGGTTCAGATAACGTTGACCAAAGTAATTTACCAGTTGGACTAAACCATTCTAGGTCGATGTGGTCATCTTCCACAGTGTCAGTATTATCACCAAAACTGGCTTCGACATTAATGCGAAATTTATCTGCATCAGTATTAATTGGCTCAAATATAAGTGTAGATGCACAGCCACTGCTTGTGAGGCAACGCTCTACTATTTCTACTACATGGTTAAGGGTGTCATCAATCCGCTCAATCAGTGTACTGCGGACGTATAAATAAACTCCACTAGCAAACAGTAGTAGTAATACAGCAGTGACAGCAGTGTACCAAATTGCAAGACGGCGGCGAGTAGCCTGAAACATATTTTAACCTACTTTTTTTGACTGAATATCATCACATTACGTGTTTATACGGTTAAAAGCTAGATCGTTTTTCTCGCTCAAGTGATTTTGCTGAGGTGTAATTTTTGCTAAAGAATTACACTTTTGTTGCAGTAAATCTGCTTAATCTTACTTTATTCTTTACAGCCAGGATAAAAAATCAATTGTCTTTGGCTATATCAAATTAACCAAAACGATTCTTGAATTAATTCAAATCAAACACGACTTAATTTTGATGATTAAAAATTGATTGCGTTAAAGAAAAAACTAGCAGCTAATATTGAGTATTTTGAATTAACTTTGGTTTTTATGATGAATCTACCAAGCAGCATATTTCTATTGTGTAAACCTGTGATTTTTCAAATAGTAATCATGGGGGAATCTCAATCATGAGATTCAAAAAGAATCTAATAATAATTGTAAAGTTCCTTTTTTTCTCAACAGTTTTCTTCAAAATAATACTAGTTCATTTGTTTGCGATCGCATCAGAGATTGACGGTAAAAACAATATTGCTTTGACCGCAGCAAATAATCCAAATGCTAGTAATAATAGTTTGCTCAATCCTCATGAAGAAAATAATTCCCAAATTCAAGCACTATTAAAACCAGCTTTAAAATCTGCTAACTCTAACTTAGACCAAACTAAACAGTTATCCAAATTCACCGTAGCTGATATTATCCCAATTGAAGAATATAAAGTAGAACCTCCCAAGCTACCTGATGAAGGTGAAGGAGAGACTAAACCAAATATAACTAAGCCACCCACATCAACACAACAAATACTAATAGAAAAACTACGTCGTTCAAAAAAGCAACGACAAACAAAACAAAAAGAAATAATTCTTGATGCTTTGACATTTAGCGCCGATAAATATCCTTGGATTGTTAACCCAACAGATAACCTTACTTTTTCCACGGAATTATTTAAGCCAAATAAGGACGAAAATTA
This sequence comes from Nostoc sp. NMS4, assembly GCF_017115095.1. Taxonomy (GTDB): domain Bacteria; phylum Cyanobacteriota; class Cyanobacteriia; order Cyanobacteriales; family Nostocaceae; genus Nostoc. The sequence goes on from NZ_JABXKI010000067.1 coordinate 6,193, forward strand.
CATAGATACGGATATAAGTATCAGGTTTTCTGGAGATAATCAGATTATTGATAAATTGACTTATGCTAAATTTCCTAAAGCTGACCAGTTTTATTGGGTTCTCGATAACAATAGAATAGTAGTTGAAACTAAAGGCTCTCAAGCAGGTATTCTCTCTCAAGGAAGACAAACTAATACTTATATTACCCAAAACGTTACCTCACAACAGGCATTTTGGGGATTGCAAACTCTGTTCGCTATACCTACAGATTTTCAGAATTTAGCTGGAGAAGTTGGTACTAATGATTTTTCTGTAACTTCAATAGCAGGAGAATTGATAAATCCTGAAGGCATACCTGCTGGTAGAGTTATTATTAATAGTGGAGTTGATTTAAACAATCCTAATGTCACAGTTCTCAGAAATCCTATTCCAATTATTGGTAGTGGCTCTAGTTTAAGTTTTAATGGCGGACAAGCATTATTTCAATCTTTAGATGCTATTAATGCTCCCAAAATTCTGCAAGGCTTTCCCACAACGAATTTACAACCTTTACTAGATGATGGAAATGTCCAACTCAAAGTAGGTGAAGTTATTCCCAAAAGCGCTTTGGAAGGTGCTGGTATTTTCTGGGGAGATATTCTCACTGGAAAAGGTTTTAGTTTTACTGCTCCTGTCTCTTCTTTTCCAGGTATTAAGGTTGCTCAACTTAGAAAATTTGATAACTTTGATTTGTTAAATGTAGCAGTCAATCCTTTTCTCACTCAACCTGAGAAAGACTTTCATTATCTTAACTCTTTACAGTGGCTATCTTTAGGAAGAAGAGAACCTGTATTTGAGACATTATCTCAAACTCAAGAAACTTCTGATTGGCACAGGATTTATGTTAGCCATCCTCATAATCGCAGCTTAATTCAATACGACCCAGTTGCAATTAAAGCTACTTATACAAATATTTTTGCGGCTCCCGGAGGATCGATAACAGCCAAATTTAGTGATACTAGTATTGATACTATTCAATCAGTTAATTCTACATTAGGTTTACTATTAGGTGGAGTTTTTGAAGCTATTAAAATAGATACTATTCAACAAGGTTTAGGAGAAGCTAGACAAAAGTTTAAGAATGGAGAAGGTTTTACTCCTTTAAATACACCTGCTACAGCTGACCAAAGAAGACAAATTAATAACAGGCTGAATCGTACTTTATCTTATGCTAATGCAGCCAGTGGACTAGAGCAGGTATCTGGAACTTATACACTTCCCAGTAAAGTTACCCCTAATAACTCCAGCATCTTGCAAGTAAGAACGGGAAACCACAAACGAGCAGTTCAGTTTCTGGAAAGAAATATTTCTATTTTAGATGAAGGTGATACATTTTTTTCCGATCTCAGACTATCTAATAAGAAATTTGGGCCTCTAACTTACATTGGTATCCCAATTCCTTTAAATGATACTTCTATTAATCCTGTTAACGAATCTTCTGCTGTAGAAGTAATTTTGACAAATCCCCAAGGACAACAATTTGTACAAAAATTTAATTCAGCAGATACTACAATAGTACCGCTCCAGGTGCGAGCGGCTGATTTAGCATTCGATTACATGGAACTCACTAGAGTTGATAAAATAGGTGTTAGTTTTAATAACTTTAATGGTTATCTATCTTTACCGACAGTTGAATTATTAGCCGCAGGTTCTTCGGGAAATTTTAACTATAGTGCCAATTTAGGAACGTGGTTTAATGTAGATGCTAACTCTGCGCCAGGGGTTCCTAATAATAATTTAGGAACAGAAGAACCAACTTTCGGTATATATACTAATATACTCCTCAACTATATTAAAACTGATATACGATTAAATTCAGCTAAAAAGCCTATAGCTATTAATACTCACGTACCATATTTGAGATTTGACTGGAATAGTGCCTCTAATAAAAATAATCCTTTTTCTACTTATTTAAGTTATTTATATCAGCATCAAGAAAGAAATTTTGGTTTTTCTATAGCTCCTGGTATCGCTTTTATTGAGAAGAATAGTAATGGTGAATTTTTAGGCCTTTTCAATGGTGAATTTAGTACTAGTCATGGTTTAAATCTGAAGGGAAACCTAGAGATGGGCAAAGAATTTTTCTTTGAATTCCAAGGATTGCAAAGAGTCAGCAAAAATATTTCTGCCGGTGTTTATCTAAAAAACTATAGTGTTAATAATCTGGGTTTAAGCAGCCGAGTTTCTGGCTTCAACTATGGAATAATTGCAAGGCACACTTTTCCCGATAATGGTGTATTTATAGAAACTCAAATTGGTACAGGCGAAAATGGGTTTGACCTCAAACTTCAAGGTGGTTATCGATTTTGATAGTATTAATTGAACCTACCAAAATAGACAGGTTATATTGCAATACAGTTCAGTTAAGCAATTTTTTCCTTCTCTTTCTTTTCTCTGCGTCCTCTGCGCCACCCTGCGGGAAGCCGCAAAGCGTCTACTGCGGTTCGTAAAAAAAAATGACCTTAACAAAGACTGCTAGTCTTAACCCAAGCGTATTGGGTTATATTGCAAAATCTCTGTATTATTGAATAATAAAATTCCCAACTTCTTTAAGAATTTGGGAATCTAAGCTTTTCTATTTGTAAGTCTTGTCTAATCTAAAGCACCCAAGCCATTATTACCAGAACCTGCTCGGATTAGAGTTGTCATATCTTCAATCGATGCATCACTATTTAATAAATTTGCTGCTGTATTAATAAATGAGTTTGGGCTAGAGATTGTAATAGTTTTAACTACTCCAGGAGTTATAGTCAGACTATTTATGGTTTCGTCATTTCCGCCTATTATTCCCCCATAAGTAGGTGTAATTTGTAAACCCCCGTCAAAGTACGAGCCAGAAGGTAAAATTACCTCGCCACTGACACTGAGAAAAGCACCCGAAGGTCTAGTTAAACTAACAGCACCACGAGCAGTAGCTTGCTGTGCATTTGCTGGCGCTACGAAAAAATTTCCTACACTCATTAAACCGAATAGGCAGATACTTCCTCGGACAATTATAGATAGTTTGTTAGATAAATTATTCATGATTTTCACTTTAAGCTCGTTCACAGATTTTGCTTGGGAACGCAGACTAAACCTCAACTAGCAAAAGTAGAGGCGTAATCTTTTTTTAATTCCTTTTTGCAAATAAAAATATATAACCCTTGCTGTGAGCATTTTGTTAAATATGAACATTTTTAGGGTTCGTATTATTACGCAAACCCTCTAGTCATTTTCCGGTGAGTGTTTCAGGGTTTATATTGATATGACTAAAGTTGTATAAAGGTATGATTAGGAGCTGCGCCAATCACTGAGGCTTTGATTCCATTTGCTGAACCGAATATATTGTCTTTTCTAGTGGTCTGTCAAATTCATTTTGACGATTAGAGAGACGCGATAAATCGCCGTCTCTACGGGGAATTTATCCATCAATTATTTATTGACAGACCACTAGGAGAAACTGTGCGAATGTAGCAATAGTGCAGCATTAGCTAGGAACGAGCATCAAAAGAAGCGTGATTACGAATTACAAATTGATATTAAACTCCTAGCAAAACGGTTTCCCGCAGCTTGCCAATCACATCACTCAGATTACCCGTATTCAGGCGGTAACTCAGAGGATGGGCAATCAACCGCGCCGTGCTTTGATACAGACTAGCAATTTCAATCAAACCATTTTCGCGCAAAGTCCGCCCTGTAGAAACTAAATCCACGATCGCTTCTGACATCCCAGTAATTGGGCCTAGCTCTACTGAACCATACAATGGCACTATTTCCACAGGTAAATCCAGACTATGGAAATATTCACGAGCGCAATTTACATATTTTGAAGCAACTCTACCATGCGGGGGTAAATCTAAAGGCGATCGGTAAGAACTAGATGCTTTTACCGCCACCGACATCCGGCAATGACCAAACTGCAAATCTACCAAGTGGGCAACTTGCGGCTGCTTCTCCCGCAACACATCGTAACCAACAATTCCCAGTTGTGCTTGACCATATTCTACATAAACAGGCACATCCTGCGCCCGCACCAGTAAAGCTTTTGCAAGTCCCTTAGTGTCAGGAATTTGAAGTTGGCGATTTCCTGAATCTAAAAAAGCACTAAAATCTAACCCAACAGATTGTAACAAGCGGATGCTATTTTTAAGTAGTTCCCCTTTTGGCAATGCAACAGTCAGCATTTTTTTTCTTAGTTTCCTTGGCGTTTTGGCAGTTTAATAATATTGAGAATATCTCTATATGCTTACCACAAGCAGTATGAGAATTTTATTAGTTGATGATGAAGTTGAACTAACTCAACCCTTGAGTCGCTTATTAACTCGTGAGGGTTACTCTGTAGATGCGGCTTATGATGGGACATCTGGTAGCGAACTTGCACAAGCTGGCAGTTACGACCTACTTATTTTAGATTGGATGTTGCCAGGAAAAACGGGGTTAGAGATTTGTCAGGAATTGCGACGCGAAAGCAAAACTACTCCGGTGTTGTTTCTCACAGCTAAAGATACTCTTGATGACCGCGTAGAAGGTTTAGATGCTGGTGCGGATGACTATTTGGTTAAACCTTTTGAATTGCGGGAGTTACTAGCGAGAGTCCGCGCTTTATTGCGTCGTTCCGGTTCCCAAATCAATGAAACTACCACCGGACGACTGACTGTCGCTGATTTAGAACTCGATTGTGAAAATCAAGTAGCCTATCGCCAAGGAAGAATAATTGAGCTATCGCAAAAAGAAGGTCAGTTGTTGCAATACTTCATGGAACATACTGGACAGTTATTAACTCATGCCCAGATTATGCAAAATTTGTGGCAAGAGTCAGAACAACCTAGTAGTAATGTGATAGCGGCATTAATTCGCTTGCTGCGGCGTAAAATTGAGGTGGGTAAAGAAACTACGCTGATTCACACAGTTTATGGTAAAGGTTATCGTTTTGGTACTTTATCAGTAGAGTTAGTTTAGCGAAGAAATTTTTGTATACTGGGTACTGCTTAGTATTTGCTTAAACCCTAATTACATCCTACTCAATGTCCAAAGATTTCCTACTTTTGATTTAATAATGTATGATGCAACCGGCAAAGAAGTAAATAATTGTAAAGTCAGCGCACAGGAATTACCAGAATTTCAAAGTGTGTACCTCAGCAACATTAGCTCAGTTATTGATGGTGATGGACTTGCAGCTTTGGCAGTTTACTACATAGCATCCAATACAAAGTTAGCAAATGTGGGAGCAACGACAGTTCTATCTAGTGCTGAAGGTTTCTACGAGCATATGGGAATGGCTCCATCCGATGTAGAGCTAGATGAATGGGTAGGAGACACGGAGACCGTAAAAACAAAAGCATTGGCATCTTTAGAAAATAAATGGCAGGAATTCTAAATTTCCTTGCGCGACATTAGCTGGGGCGATCGCAATTGGGGAGAATAAGCCACAATCGCCCTTCCAGTTACTCTATATTAATTACTCGATACCCATTACTTTTGTGTTGGTAACGAACGGACAAGCTGTGGTAGGAACTATAACTTTATTACTAACAACACGTCCATACAGTATTTTCAGCGATTTTCTCTAGTACGCCACGGCATAAATAGAGCAACCATTTAAAATCCCTAAAAAACCTGGTGATAGCCAATACCGAGCTAGAAGGTTGCACAATACTGGCTCTCAAATTCTTTGCTATACAGGGATTGTGACAATCCTTGGTAAGAAATTAATTGCTAAGTTTCTTAGTCTCGTTTCATTTATTGCCCTACTATAACAATATTGTTATAGTAAAAGGGGATGCTGTGCCTGAAACCGGTGTTGTTTTCTACCAAGAAGAGGAAGGGGAAGTTCCTGTCCTTGAATGGCTGACACGACTTTTGAAAGAAGACCGCAAAGGTTATGCAAACTGTGTTGCTCGAATCAAACAACTTGCGGCTTCAGGCTACGAACTCCGTCGCCCGGCTGCTGATTACTTGCGCGATGGGATATATGAGCTTCGGGCAAAGCATATGCGTGTGCAATATCGCATTCTGTACTTCTTTCATGGTCAAAATGTGGCAATTCTCGCTCACGCTATCACAAAAGAAGAAGCATCTGTACCACCAATTGATATTGAACGGGCGATCACTCGAAAGCTTTTATTTGAAGAAAACCCAGAAGTTCACACCTACGTAGAGGAGCAAGAGGATGGTCAAGACTAGCGATGCTATAAAAATCATTGACAAAATGACTAGCAGCGACCCTGAGCTTGAGGCAATGGTGGCAAAAGCTTCAATCAATGCAGAAGTGGCACAGTTGATTTATGAAGCTAGAACAAAAGCAGGGTTAACACAGAAACAACTGGCTGAACTTGTTGGCACAAAACAGCCTGTGATTGCACGGCTGGAAGATGCTTATTACGAGGGACACTCTCTGTCAATACTCCAAAAAATCGCTCAGGCTCTTAATCAGCGAGTAGTGATTCGTTTGACTCCATTGGAACATGAACAAAGCGCATAATGACATATAGGTGACAACGCCAAATCAGCCTAATTTTCTGATGTGAGTTTTTGTACAGTGACTTTTTATTTGTCGTGATGCCAAATTACTATCATCAGGGCTATAAAGCTTGTACTCAAAGAGCGTTAAGCTTAAAAGTAACAGGGAAAGTTACAAGCTATATCAACAGCAATAGTTGCAAGTTTAAAGTGGGTAAGGCTTGCATTGATGACGTAAATTTGTCTCAACACCATTTAATTTGTCACTGTACAGATTTACCCAAAAACTGATTAATTTGAAGTTGCAGTTTTTCTCGTAATTTTTGCGCTTGTTGATAAGCTACTGTATGCCCTTTGTTTGAGTGGATGCCCAATTCTGCTGGTTGCAAAGGTTGAATAAAGTAACATAAGCGAGTTTTCATTGCCCAAATTCCCATTGAGGGAAACAGAAGTAAGGCAAACATCAAAGGCGAGAAAGGCAAGAATGGTAATTTGACTAGTCGTTGCAATTTGGTGAAATTAACAGCCCAAGGATGTAAAGATTCACTGCCGATGCAAACTACTGGTAGAATAGGAATATGATAGCGATCGCTTAACTGAATAAAACTGATATCAAACTTTTCTAGTTGATAGCGTCTTCTCCAACCTTTCAAAGGCCCACGAATACCTTCGGGTGCATACAAGAGGATTTTACCTTGAGCAATAGCTGACTCAAAATCATCTAATTCGGCTCGCACACCACCTAAAACCTGCGACCATTTAGGTGGTAGCCACCAAATTACCCAAGGATGCTCAAATAATGCTGGACTTGCTATGGGTTGTACTACCCATCCTTTAGCTTCACTTAATAAATAACCCAAGGTTAAAAAGTCCCAAGGAAAACACATCCCGGCATGATTCATTGCCACAATCAATAGCCCTGTTGACGGCAAGTTTTCTACTTGTTGCAACTCTCCTCGAAAATAGTATTTAATGATAGGGGCAAGAATTTCTTGGCGAAAAGCTTGTTGATATTTAGGATCGAATTCACCAACTTCTTTTCGAGGTGAACGAAAACCCAGACGCAACCAGCGACTTAACAATGCGAGATAAAATCCACCAGGAATTAAAAATAATCCATATTCTAGCCAATTCCAACCATCTGGATCGGTGTGATAGTGCTGCCAATGGCGGTTAAATAAAATTAGCCAGCCTGGAGGATACCAAAGACAAAACCAATCAAACCAGCTAAATACATAGTCTTCACCTGGTACATTTTCTAGTTGACTGTTTAATAAGTTTTCGGAGTGTTGATTAATCAAAATAGTTAAATATTATTAGGCAGAAATCTTATAAAACTACATTCTAGCTATATAATTTTGCCATTAGCATCTTACTATAGAAGTAAAATTAGCTACATTTTTGGGAATCTATTTCAAATTTAGCTGCTACAATTAGCGATAATTTCAAAACTTTTAGCAAATACCAAATATTAAACACAACTTGTATATATAGCAATCCTATTTGATTTGTGAAAATGTGTGCTGTCCAGATCCCCGACTTCTTCGAGAAGTCGGGGATCTAATTTTTCACAAATGATACAGGGTTCCTATGGGATTTTGGAAAAGACAATTAGGGTGTGTTAGCGAAGTGTAACGCACCACCAATTTTTGGCTGTGGGCGCTGGTTGAGATCGTTAAATTGGCTTAAATAATACTATTGTGCGATCGCATATCAGACAAAATTTAATATTTATTTTATATATACACTCTCCAGCAAACAGTAAGCTGCGAACACTGATAACTGAATATTGATGTTTCGCCAAAAGATGAAATTGATAACGACTGATGATTATTCAAATTCTTCCTCAAGTTGGAGACGAATGGCGAGACATCTGTCTTACTCTTCCTACTATGGAACTAGGAAAGCCAGTCAAAATTTCAGATTTAATCCGTGAACTTCGGCAGCAACTCGATCTTTCTCAAGAAAAGTTTGCAGCGAAGTTAGGAGTTTCCCTACGAACAATCAATCGCTGGGAGAACGGATCTACAGTGCCTTCACAGATGGCACTAAAGCTGATTGAAGAAATGTTAGAGAAGATGGGCAAAAGAGGCAAAAGATTAGTAAACGAGTATCTCCCAAAATCGGAGCAATGGGAGGACTCTTAAGATGATGGTGAAAGTACCTGAAAAATTTTTGATGATGCGTTCTCGGTTCATAGCTTTTAGTGTGATGATTTTGGCAGTTATAACGGCACTGCTATTGACAAAAGTGTTACTGCCAGTTTTTGATCCGAGCGTATTTACATTATTTTATGCTGTTGTGGCAGTCAGCGCCTGGTATGGCGGTATGAGACTGGGAATGCTAGCGATCGCTTTATCTGTGACAACTGCGCTCTATTTTTTGATCGAGCCAGTCTACTCTTTCGATTTACTCAGCCTAAAAGTCCTGGTACGATTAACCACGTTCTCACTAGTATCATTCTTAATTACCGCCCTCTCTTCAGAATTACGAGCGGCTAGACGCAAGGCAGAGACAAGCCTGAAATTGTTGCAAAATAGCGAAATGCGATTTAGGCAACTGGCAGAATCCAACATCATTGGGGTAATCGTTACTGATGTGAACAACGGCTGTATCATCGAAGCCAATGATGCTTTTCTGAAGATGATCGGCTATACGCGAGAAGATTTCTGTGCTAACCAAATAAACTGGCGGGAAATTACCCCACCTGAGTATCTTCTTTTGAGTGAGCGTTCAATGGAAGAACTGAAAACTACGGGAGTATGTAAGCCCTTTGAGAAAGAATACATTCGTAAAGATGGCGATCGCATTTCCGTTCTGCTCGGTTCTGTGATCCTGGGAGACACTCAAGAAACGGTTATTGCTTTTGTTGTTGATTTGAGCGAACGCAAACAAGTAGAACTAACTCTCCGAGAGAAAGAGGAGCGTCTAAGGTTAGCCAACGAGCGCTTTGAGTTAGCAACATCTGCGGTCAACTGTCTCATTTATGACTGGAATATAGAACAGGATACCGTTGAAAGAACTGATGGGTTAACCCGAATTTTGGGCTATTCTCTCGCAGAAGCTGAACCAACTGGCAATTGGTGGTGTGAGCTTGTCCATCCAGAAGATTTGCAACGTGTCCAAAAAATGGTACTTGCTTTAGAAAATGGCGATCGCTATACTGCCGAGTACCGAATTCGCAATCGGAATAATCAGTACATCTATGTGTTAGATCAAGGAATAGTGGCGCAACGGGATGCTGATGGCAGCCCAGTACGTTTAGTTGGCAGCACTACAGATATTAGCAAACGCAAACAGGCAGAAGAAGCAGTCCAAGCAAGTGAGGAGCGGCTCAGGAGTTTTGTAAAAGCGAATATAGTTGGCATTCTCTTTAGTGATGTGAATGGTAGCATCACTGAAGCCAACGACGAGTTTTTACGAATTACCGGTTATACCCAAGAGGATATCCAAGCAGGTAGATTGCAGTGGGCTGATATCACGCCATCTGAGTATCATTATTTAGATGAACTAGCTATTGCCGAAGCAACAGCGAAGGGAACTTGTACTCCTTATGAAAAGGAATTTATTCGCAAAGATGGTTCCAGCGTACCAGTTGTAGTTGGCTATTCCCTTTTAGGAGAATCTCGGCATAAATCAGTCGCATTCATTCTGGATATTAGCGATCTCAAACAAGTTAAAAAAGCGCTGAGTCAGAGTCAAGAACAATTTCAAGCTTTTATGGATAATATTCCCGCCGCCGCCTGGATTACAAATGCAGACGGGCGTGTACTTTACCTCAGTCCTACTTATTTCAGCACATTTGATTTACCAAGAACAAAAAATAAAGCGATTAATAAAAATATTTTTGATTTATATCCAGCTCAAATCGCTCAACCCCTGCTCGATAACATTAGAATGGTTGCCGAGACAAATCAGATTGTGCAAACGATTGAGTCTGCCCCACGTAAAGATGGCTCTCTCGGCGAATTTTTAGTTTATAAGTTTCCCATTGCCGATGCATCTGGCCAACGTCTGGTAGGAGGGGTGGCAATTGACATTACCGAACGCGAACGCGCCCTTCGGGAACGTCAGCTTGCAGAACAAGCCTTACAAGAGCGCAGTGAAAGACTGAAACTGCTTTCAGAAACAACCAGTGATTTACTTTCCACCGAGCGCCCTTTGGATCTGATGAACAGCTTGTTTAGCAAACTTTCGGCGCAAATGGATTTGCATTCTTACTTTCACTATTTAATCGATACACACGAAAACAAGCAAAAACTTCGGTTAGTGGCTTGGAATGGGATTACTGATGAAGTATTTCAAACAATTGAATACGTTGAATTTAATCAAGGGATATACGGACTAGTGGTACAAGAACGCCGCCAAATCGTCGTCAATAATGTGCCGCGCTCTACTCATCCCCATGCTCACATTCTCCATGCTTTAGGAATTACAGCCTACGCAGGTCAACCCTTAATTGCTCAAGGAAAGCTGCTTGGTGTCCTCTCCTTTGCCAGTCGCACTCGTAACCATTTTACTGCTGAGGAAATAGCTCTATTACAAGCAACCTCCGATCAGGTGGCGGTTGCTCTAGAACGCGCTCAGTTAATGGCTTCGTTACAGCGACGGAAAGAAGAATTAATCCAAGCTAATCGGATCAAAGATGAATTTTTGGCGGTACTTTCCCACGAACTTCGCACGCCGCTAAACCCGATCTTGGGATGGTCGAAGTTACTGCAAACCAAAAAGTATGATGAAGCAACCACTACTCGCGCTCTCGAAACCATTGAGCGCAACGCCAAGCTTCAGACTCAACTAATTGAAGATTTACTAGATGTCTCTCGGATTCTGCAAGGTAAACTTAGTCTGAATATTGCTCCTGTGAATCTAGAAACTGCGATCGCCGCAGCGATAGAAACTGTACGTCTAGCGGCTGAAGCCAAATCGATCAATTTACGATTTACGATTTTGGATTTTGGATTGGAAAATTCTCAAATAAATTTACAATCTCCTGAGAATTTAAGATCCAAAATTTCAAACCCCAATTTTCTAGTTACAGGTGATTTTGGTCGCTTGCAACAAGTTATCTGGAATCTACTTTCTAATGCTATTAAGTTTACACCCCAAGGTGGAGAGGTAGAAATCAGTTTAGATTCTGTTGGTTCTGAGGTTCAGCTGCGAGTTAGTGATACAGGTAAAGGAATTAGTGCTGACTTTTTACCATTCGTCTTTGACTACTTTCGACAAGCTGATGGCGCAACCACGAGAAAATTTGGCGGATTAGGCTTAGGATTAGCTATTGTTCGTCACATCGTCGAGCTACATGGCGGCACTGTTAAAGCAGAAAGTTTGGGTGAAGAGCAGGGAGCAACCTTTACAGTCATGCTACCGCAGATTAAGATTCATCTAAATAATCAGCAGATTGTTTCTAAACCTGATGACTTACCCAATCTAAATGGGCTGAAAGTTCTGCTTGTGGATGATGAGCGTGATACGCGAGAGTTAATTGCTTTCATTTTAGAGCAGTCTGGCGCGGTAGTAATTCAAGCTGCATCTGCAATGGAAGCACTAGGAATTATACCTCAGTTCCAGCCAAATTTGCTGTTAAGCGACATTGGAATGCCAGAAGTAGACGGCTATATGTTGATACGTCAAATTAGAGCCATGTCAGCAGAACTTGGAGGGAAAATTCCGGCGATCGCTCTGACAGCTTATGCTGGTGAGGTTGATTATCAACAGGCAATTGCCGCCGGTTTTGGGCAGCATATCACCAAACCTGTGGAACCAGCTAAGTTACTTCGTGCGATCGCTAACCTAATTTATAGTTGTAGCAACCTGGGTTAGATCCCAATACCCTTGGGTTAAGGTTAGCAGTCTTTGCCAAAGTCATTTTTTTAACGTAGACGCTTCGGCTTCCCGCAGGGTACCGCAGAGGCGCAGAGGACACAGAGAAAAGAAAGAGAAGGAAAAATTTGCTTAATGTGATTCCACCAAACCCAAATATGAGTATCAAGAATGATCACAAATTGTTGACTTCATAATTTTGATTCATTTCCCAATTATCAGGAGAAATAACGGGTTAATTCGGATCTGCCAAATAAGCGTAGGGTTGCATTTCTCCAAGAGGATTAACGGCAAATTTGCTTTTATTTTCCGAAGAATAGCTAACTTGCCCCAACTTTTCTTGGATACTTTCACTCAAAATAGAAGAAGCTAGTTCTTCAACAGATATTTCTTTGAAAGCAGCAGCTTTAATTAGAGATTCTTGAGTTTCTTGACTGATGTAAATATTAGTACCAATCATGTTCACTCTTTCTACTTTTTTACATGATAAGCTAATCGGCATTTAAGTTGCATAAAAGCAGGGCTGAAGCCCTTACTACAAGCGAATCATTCTGGAAAAATGAATGACGATTAGCTTATCAAACATCATCAGCAAAAATTTTAGT
>NZ_JABXKI010000161.1 GCF_017115095.1 Nostoc sp. NMS4
GTTGTTGGCTGTCTTAAATGCTTGCGCTAGAGTGACAAAGACAGTTTCAAAGATTGAATGGCATACTCCTGAAGCTGTCGGTACATGGATTTCAAAAATTCAAGGACAAAGAAAAGACAGTAATAATGTACTTGCATTGGAGTGTCTTAGCTTGTTGAATTTATCAAAATGTATTCTGCATAACAGAGACTTTCATAATGCCAATCTTGAAGGAGCGAATTTGTCTAATACACTTCTTGCTTATACTCATTTCGTTGGAGCCAACTTGAAAGGTGTAAATATTCAAGCAGCATGGCTTGTAGTAGCGAATCTTGAAGGCGCAAATCTTGTAGGCGCAAATCTTGAAGACGCAAATCTTGAAGGCGCAAATCTTGAAGGCGCAAATCTTGAAGGCGCAAATCTTGTAGGGGCGAATCTTAAAGGGGCGAATCTTGAATGGCCAAGACTTAAACGGACAAATTTTGAGAGTGAAAATGTAGCATACTTGAATGAGGGTTCAGATTCTAATGACTGACTTACAAACATTAAGAATTTTTAGAGTTGATAATATTCTTAATACATCATTCTAGATACTTTCGATGCGTTACGCTGCTGCTAACGCACCCTACCAAATCAGCGCTCAACTCAATTGCATAAAAATATTAAGCGATTTTATCTTTTCATCACAATGTACAGGCGATCGCTCAACTCAATTGCATACAAATATTAAGCGATCGCTTTTACAACTGTGCCCAACTCATGACAAAGTGTATTGCGATCGCTTTGTTGTTAAGCTGTGGGTAAGCGATCGTAAGATTCCGGTTCAATATCTGGTACTTTCGCTAAAACTGCGTCGTATTTTTCTCGACTGCCTCGCTTTGCTAACTCCCCTAGATAAATTTCAGTTGTGAGTGCAGCGATTTTCTCCGCAACTGCTGTCGCCACAAACTGGTCGATAGAAATGCCGTCTTGTTTAGCGAGTTCCTGCAAACTTTTGTACAAAGAGTCAGGAAGCTGGACGCTGAGGTTGCTCATGACAATGCTCTAATACCAATTTGAAAATGATTGCGAGGGATTTTACCTTTGGAATGATAAGCTGCCTTGCGATCGCTAGTCAAATCTCTTGATACCCTGAAAGATGAGATGTTGTAGACGTAACCCGCTACAAATCTGTATCCCCACGATATCAACCAGATAAAAACGGGATTTGTCTAAATCCACTCAAATCCCTGTGTGGCTAAAAATTCTTTAGCTGGTTCCAAAATATCTTTACTTAAAACCAGCTTGACTTTTGGAGAACTAAGATACAAACGAAAACGCTCAATAAAAAGTTGGTTAGCAGGTTCAATCTTCCTAATGGCACTCCAAGGAATCAACAACGGCGTAAGTCCCAAGCTAAACAACGGGAAAATACTCAGATAAATCCCTTGAGGATTTGTACCAACATTTAAAGTTCCTTTGTAATACACCAAACCCACAGAACCGCTTCTCATTCGGGAGAAGTTTTGTGGCGGCGCTTCTTGGGTGCGGTAGAGTTTAGCGAGGCGATTCCAGTCATGACGGAATAAAAAAATCATGACTATCGTGCTAAGTGGGAAAAAAACAATGTATATCCACTGGGGAATATGTGACATTTGTTTTTAACTCATTGATGATTGACGCTTTCACTGTAAGCGATCTCCAACAATAAGCCTCAGTGTGTCTACTTACTCACCAATCAACCATGTTCCCTTAAATCTTTCCAAATTAACGGAGCATTTCGGTTAAAAATTGCTCAATATAAACCCAAATCAATCAAAAAACTGGCCTTAATGAAAGCCAGTTTTTTGATTTTATTGCTAACTTCTAGCAAAACTTACGACCGAGTATTAACGGAACACACTTGAGAAGATATTATTAAACTTTCTCATTAAAATGTCAACATTTCACTACTTATTCCCGTAAAATTTTCCATTAGATATCGCCGCTTCCCTTAAATTTTCTGGCTGGGCTGACGAATTTTGATCGCCAAAATGCTGATTCATCAACGCCGGAACTTGTGTAGCTTGAATTCGGCTATGGCGTGTTTTATCTGGCATAACTAAGTTCGGCCCAGCTTTACAGTTCTTCATACAACCAGTGCCTTTGATTGTAACTTTATCTTCTAAACCGCGATCGCTTAAAGCCGCCTCCAACGCCTGACAAACTCCTTTACCACCGCGTTTCATACAATCAGACTTTTGACACACCAAAATCGTGGCCTTAGTCTTAGCTGGTTTGACGCTGACATTATCAATAGATGCGGTTTCTTGTGGTGTAGCCATAGTTTGAACTGGTGCTATTTCAGAACGCGCCGCCATCACACGTTCCGCTTTGAGTGTAACTTTGTCTTTTTTTATATCGTATTCTTTATAACCAACAACTTGGAGCCAAGTACCTGGTGGTAGCCGCAAGTCAAAAGCAGCCCGTAAATGTTTAGCAAGTTTAACGTAGCATTCACCCTCATGAGTACCCAGCAATAAACCTTTCAGCTTATAGCCATCTTTCATAACAAAATCTATAAATCTACCCTCAAGGCAAAATTCTGATACTTCCATATTGTGAGATGCACCCATTTTTTAAGCTCCTTTTAATCAATACAAGTTATCAAGCGAGATATTCTCAGCAGCACCTAAAGATTAGAACTGTTGCTAGCGACTTTTCCAGCAACACTCAAGAGTCAAAATCTGATCTTGACGAGAGGCTGTAAATCGCCGTACTACACTCCAAAGTTGAACAGCCGCAGTCGGATTGCTAATTTCAACTTTTAATGGCTGGTTAGCCGCACAACTACAGGGAATGTTTAACTCCTCTAGACGTTGATAGACCTGCCATCGGTCTGCCCAATTCACCTCTACAAGGTGGTTTATCTCTATTTCTGAACTATACGATTTCAAGAGAATTGCCCTCAAAGTGCAACAAACTTGCAGTAACTACCGCCATTTAACTCCCTGCTTTTTGAAAGTCTTAGTAGTTTAGCCTCTTAAAATATCATAGCTTAAGTGCAAATAATTCTCATTAATTTTGGAAAAAAAATTGAAGAAGAATTCAGAAGTCAGAATGGGCTAAACCTTGGCTATCCGCTAACAGGAGTCAGAATCAAGACGCTGGAGTACTCGCTAACGCTGCGCTATCCGCTTTTTCGGTCAGAATTCATGCTGACTCCTGACTCCTGACTCCTGAATTCTGTTCGATAAAATTCTTGCAATCATCCCATCTGAGACATGAGGGGGATGAGGGAGACAAGGGAGACAAGGGGAGAAGGAGATAAACAAAACTCCTAACTCTTAACTCTTAACTCTCAACTCCTAACTCAGCACTCACCACTCAGCACTCACCACTCTTCATTCCCCCTGATTCCCTTTGGGATATATTCACACTTTAGCTTTTATGTCAATAGTAATTATAAATATACACAACTTAATGAACGTGCCATAATTCAGCAAACGATAAACTTAAGACTTTTAGTACACCAAAATACAAAATATGATAATGGCAAATTGGCTTGCTATTATTGTGAAAATGTTAATATGTAAAGAATAAGCAGTTAAAATCTATAATTGCTAAATAGCAAGGAGAACAATGTCTGAAACGCAAACTTTGTTACGGAATTTTGGTCATGTATATGACAATCCCGTGTTGCTGGATCATAGCGTAACTGCTCCAGTTACAGAAGGATTTAACGTTGTATTAGCTAGTTTCCAGGCACTATACTTGCAGTACCAAAAGCATCATTTT
This sequence comes from Nostoc sp. NMS4, assembly GCF_017115095.1. Lineage (GTDB taxonomy): Bacteria > Cyanobacteriota > Cyanobacteriia > Cyanobacteriales > Nostocaceae > Nostoc. The sequence continues at coordinate 3,736 of NZ_JABXKI010000161.1, forward strand.
GTAGTTGAAGGCTCAGAATTTTACTCTCTGCATGAATTTTTTAACGAAAGCTACAACCAAGTACAAGACCACGTTCATGAAATTGGCGAACGTTTAGATGGATTGGGCGGTGTGCCAGTAGCTACCTTCAGCAAACTAGCAGAATTAACCTGTTTTCAGCAAGAATCTGAAGGCGTATATTCCTCTCGCCAAATGGTAGAAAACGATCTAGCTGCTGAACAAGCAATCATTGGCGTTATTCGTCGTCAAGCTGCTCAGGCAGAGAGTTTAGGCGATCGTGGCACACGCTATCTGTACGAAAAGATTTTGTTGAAAACTGAGGAACGTGCATATCATTTGTCTCACTTCCTCGCCAAAGACAGCTTAACTTTAGGGTTTGTACAAGCTGCTCAAAGCTAAAACTCTCATAATCTAGATTTGTCTACCTAGACTCAAAGAAAAAGTTGGCAGCACCAACTATTAAAATATTATAAAAAATGGCAGAGAATGGTATTTCTATTTCTCTGCCATTTTTAATCTAAGTAAACATATTTATATAATATTTATTTAACTTACGTTGAAAATATTTAGCAATTAGCTAGTTAAGATAAATTTTTATCTAAGTAATTTATTTGTGTATAAATAAGCAGACGGATATATACACAAATAAACGATCGTTTATTACAAGGTTAATCAAATTAAATAATAAAGATTCGCAAAAAGTTTAGAAATTTAAGCGTCATAATTAAATAAAATTAGAAATATAAAATAATTGTTGGACATTGGGCGTTAGGAGAGACGCGATGAATCGCGTCTGTACAAGAGTTTGGAGTTTTGTTTATCTCCTTGTCTCCCTTGTCTCCCTCATCTCCCTCATCTCCCTCATCTCCCCCAGCCCCCTCTTTGTCATCAAACTTAGAAAACTTAATAATAAAAAGCACCATAGGGGGTAAAGACCCTTAAAATGATCAGGATTTGTATTCTCGTATTCCAAGGCAACGACTATGCCCCGCCGTGACGACCTCCGCAAGATTCTACTATTAGGCTCTGGTCCAATTGTGATTGGACAAGCTTGTGAGTTTGACTACTCTGGCACTCAAGCCTGTAAAGCGCTGCGAGAAGAAGGCTATGAAGTGGTTTTGGTCAACTCCAACCCTGCAACGATCATGACCGACCCGGAAACAGCCGATCGCACTTACATTGAGCCGCTAACTCCAGAGTTGGTCGAAAAAGTCATCGAAAAAGAACGCCCTGATGCTCTCCTACCAACGATGGGAGGACAAACTGCCCTGAACCTCGCCGTTGCTTTAGCTAAAAATGGCGTTTTGGAAAAGTACGGCGTTGAGTTAATCGGCGCTAAACTCCCAGCGATCGAAAAAGCCGAAGATCGAAAACTTTTCGGTCAAGCAATGGCAAAGATTGGGGTAGCTGTGTGTCCTAGCGACACAGCCGAAACTTTGGAAGAAGCCAAAGCTGTTGCCCGCAAAATTGGTACTTATCCCCTAATTATTCGTCCAGCTTTCACAATGGGTGGAAGTGGCGGCGGTATTGCCTACAACCAAGAAGAATTTGAAGAAATGGCACAGGTAGGTATAGATGCTAGCCCTGTTTCGCAAATTCTCATTGACCAGTCTTTACTCGGCTGGAAAGAATACGAGCTTGAAGTGATGCGTGATTTGGCAGATAACGTGGTGATTATCTGCTCCATCGAAAACCTTGACCCGATGGGCATTCACACCGGAGACTCCATTACCGTCGCTCCCGCGCAAACCCTCACTGATAAAGAATATCAAAGGCTGCGGGATATGGCAATTAAGATCATCCGCGAGATCGGTGTGGAAACTGGCGGTTCTAATATTCAATTTGCCGTCAATCCGCTTAATGGCGATGTGGTTGTAATTGAGATGAACCCCCGCGTTTCCCGCAGTTCGGCTTTATCTTCCAAAGCTACGGGTTTTCCCATCGCCAAAATTGCCGCAAAATTGGCTGTGGGCTATACCTTAGATGAAATTCAAAATGACATCACCAAGAAAACTCCCGCATCCTTTGAGCCGACAATTGACTATGTGGTGACAAAAATTCCTCGCTTCGCCTTTGAAAAATTCCCCGGTTCTGATCCAGTGCTGACAACCCAAATGAAGTCTGTGGGGGAAGCAATGGCAATTGGGCGGACGTTTAACGAATCCTTCCAAAAGGCGTTGCGATCGCTCGAAACCGGACGCGCTGGCTGGGGTTGCGATCGAGCCGAAAAATTGCCCAGTGGCGAACAAATTCGCGCCCAACTGCGGACACCTAACCCCGATCGCATTTTCTCGGTGCGCCATGCCTTACAACTAGGAATTAGTGCTGAGGAAATCTACGAATTAACTGGTATTGACCCTTGGTTTCTAGATAAATTTCAGCAACTGCTAGATGTCGAGAAATTCCTGAAGCGGACACCCTTGCAGCAATTGACAAAAGAGCAACTTTATGAAGTGAAACGGGACGGATATAGCGATCGCCAGATTGCCTATGCCACCAAAACCACCGAAGATGAAGTTCGCGCCTACCGCAAATCATTAGAAATCATCCCAGTTTACAAAACCGTAGATACCTGCGCGGCTGAATTTGAAGCATTTACCCCTTACTACTATTCTACCTACGAAGAAGAAACAGAGGTAATGCCCGCAACCAAGCCAAAAGTGTTGATTTTGGGTGGTGGCCCCAACCGCATTGGACAGGGAATTGAGTTTGATTATTGTTGTTGTCACGCCGCTTATGCCTTGAAGGATGCGGGATATGAGACAATTATGGTCAACTCTAACCCAGAGACAGTTTCCACAGATTACGATACTAGCGATCGCCTTTACTTTGAGCCTTTAACAAAAGAAGATGTTATTAACATCATTGAAACTGAAAATCCAGTCGGTGTAATAATCCAGTTTGGCGGACAAACACCGCTAAAGTTGGCTCTTCCATTACAAGAGTTTCTTAGTAATAACACTTCTGGACTGCTCACTCAAATTTGGGGTACATCACCAGATTCCATCGACATGGCAGAAAACCGGGAACGGTTTGAAAAGATTCTCCAACAGTTGAATATTGCCCAACCGCCCAATGGTATCGCTCGGACTTACGAAGACGCGCTGATTGTTGCCAAACGCATTGGCTATCCGGTGGTAGTGCGTCCCAGCTATGTGTTGGGGGGACGGGCGATGGAAATCGTTTATTCCGATGCTGAGTTGGAACGCTACATGACCTTTGCGGTATTAGTGGAACCAGAACACCCGATTTTAATTGATAAATTTTTGGAAAACGCGATCGAAGTCGATGTCGATGCGATCGCCGATCATACAGGACGGGTAGTGATTGGTGGCATCATGGAACACATCGAGCAAGCGGGTATTCACTCAGGAGATTCCGCTTGTTCCTTACCCTCCATTTCCCTATCACCAGCAGTTCTCAATCAAATTCGCACTTGGACAGTACAGCTAGCACAAGCCCTGTCAGTCGTCGGGTTGATGAATATTCAATTTGCCGTTGTCGGCGCAAGTAGTTATTCTCCCCAAGTTTACATTTTGGAAGCCAACCCCCGCGCCTCCCGCACCGTGCCATTTGTATCTAAAGCAACAGGCGTACAATTGGCAAAACTAGCATCCTTAATTATGTCAGGCAAAACCTTAGAGGAGCTACACTTCACCGAGGAAGTCATACCAACCCACATTGCAGTAAAAGAAGCAGTATTACCCTTTAATAAATTCCCAGGAACTGATACAATATTAGGCCCAGAAATGAGATCCACCGGTGAGGTGATGGGGATTGACAGCGACTTTGGCCGTGCCTTTGCCAAAGCAGAACTGGGTGCTGGGGAGCGTTTACCGCTAACGGGAACTGTATTTGTATCAATGAGCGATCGCGATAAAGCTGCTGCAAGTGGTGTGGTGAAGGAATTTATCGATTTGGGCTTTACAGTGATGGCTACTCTTGGTACACGGCGAGTTCTTCTCGAACAAGGGTTAAATATTGAATTAGTCTTAAAACTCCATGAAGGTCGTCCCCACGTCCTAGATGCGATCAAAAACCAGAAAATCCAACTTATTATCAACACACCTTCAGGAGAAGAAGCCCAGACTGATGCCAGGTTAATCCGCCGCACAGCCTTAGCGTACAAAATCCCGATCATTACCACCATCGCCGGTGCAAAAGCTACCGTCGCCGCCATCCGTTCCTTACAAAATACGACTTTGGACGTGAAAGCTATCCAAGATTACTGTGCGAGGGAGTAGGGAGTCGGGGGGCAAGGGGGCAGGGGGCAGGGAGACAAGGGAGACAAGGGAGACAAGGGAGGCAGAGGGAGAAGGAGATAAACAAAACTCTTAACTCTCAACTCTTAACTCTTAACTCTTAACTCCTAACTCAGCACGGGCTAAACGCCCCGCTAACAGCACTCAGCACTCAGCACTCAGCACTCAGCAAGCACTCAGCACTCCTAACGCCCCATGCCCAGAAAAAATTAAACAATTGTTATAGGAGAATGAATATAGTTCTCATTGAGATACTTTAACAAATATGAGGAAAATTATTTGAACCAGATAATTTCTTAGATTGACTTTTGGTCAGCCTTAAGATAGAGGGCTAAGTTGCGTGAACTGGAAAAACCAGGAAATTTCACGTCTCCATCTAGCCAAAATCTTCTCATAAATGTTACAATTGTTAATAAGATTTCCATCAAAAATGTTTAAAAAGCGACCTTTTATCTAACTGTAGATACTTGTGAAAAGTAGGAAATAACTGTACTTTTAGCAGTTATGAAGCCTAAATTTGATTGTTATGAGCAGCCGAGTTTCTCAGGCGCGTAAGTTGCAAACCATAGCATGGGTTCCCAGTCTGACTGGGTAGCACCCTAATAAATAAAGAAAGCATCTATCCTTTAATGACCCTACCGCCAAACCCATCATTACCAAAGAGTAGCGCCATGAAGACCGCTCAGACAGCCACAGACCTCGTGCGGACTTACCTGCGTGAGATTGGCCGTGTGCCACTCTTAACCCACGAGGAAGAGATTTTTTATGGTAAACAGGTGCAGCGTTCCTGCGCTTTACATGAATCAAGGGAATCTCTTGCCGCCCAGTTAGGTCGCCAACCGACTTTAGAAGAGTGGGCTAAAGCGACAAAGCTAGAACCAGCAGATTTGAACGAAGCGATCGCAGATGGTGAAATTGCCAAACGCAAGATGGTAGAAGCCAATTTGCGGCTGGTAGTGTCCGTTGCCAAAAAGTACATAAAGCGCAATGTCGATTTACTGGACTTGATCCAAGAAGGTAGCATTGGTATGCAACGGGGCGTAGAAAAGTTTGACCCCACCAAAGGGTACAGATTTTCTACTTATGCCTATTGGTGGATTCGGCAAGCGATTACTCGTGCTATAGCCGAAAAAGCTCGCACCATTCGGCTGCCGATCCATATTACCGAAAAACTAAATAAGATTAAAAAGGCACAGCGCCAATTGTCTCAAAAGTTGGGACGCGCTCCTACGGCTGGGGAGCTAGCTGAAGAATTAGAATTAACCCCCAAACAAGTACGAGAGTATTTAGAAAAGGCGCGTTTGCCCCTTTCCTTGGATTTGCGGCTGGGTGATAACTACGACACCGAACTCGGAGAAATGCTGGAAGATCCCGGCGCATCTCCCGAAGAGTTTGTTATGCAATCTTCCCTATCTTATGACTTAGATCGACTGATGGGCGATCTAACACCACAACAGAGGGAAGTAATCACACTGCGCTTTGGCTTAACTGATGGGCAAGCTCTGACTCTGGCTAGAATTGGTGAAATACTGAACATCAGCCGAGAACGAGTCCGACAAATTGAGCGGGAAGCCTTAAGCAAACTTCGCAAGTGTAAAGCCAACATGGATGAATATTTGGCAAGTTAGTCATTTGTCATTAGTCATTTGTCATTAGTTATTAACAAAGGACTAATGACCAATGACTACTGACCAATTGGTGAGAAAATACGCTGACTTTGGTACGGTTACACCTACTCCCACTCTTACGCTAGGCTGTTACATTAGTTGACAGGAAGACAAAATAATTAAGTCAAATCCAAAACAGACATTTAATATTCAAATCACAAGCACCGCAGCTAATAGTGGCAGTTAAGGAGCTAAAAAATGAGTAACCCATCCAATCGTGTCTCAGAATTTTTTAATAGCGAATCAGAAACTAACGATTTACTCTGGCAGTACGTTAAATCCTTGAGTCCAGAAACAGTTACCCAGCTATCCAAACCCACGTCTGCCGAAGTCTTTCAGGTGATGGAACGGAATATTACAGGGCTATTAGGTAATCTACCTTCAGAACATTTTGGTGTTACTGTAACTACAAATCGGGAAAATTTGGGTCGGCTTCTTGCCTCTGCAATGATTAGTGGTTATTTCTTGCGTAACGCTGAACAGAGAATGAATTTTGAAATGACTCTACAAGGATCTGAAACCAACAACAGCGAAGTTGACTAGAAGTGTAAAATTCGGGAAATTCAATATTGTTGGGCTGATAACTAGTCATAGTTATGGCGGTATGAATTGAAAATAAGTTCTTTGTGAAATTTTTGCCGCTAATTCCAATTTATGCATGAGCTAAGTTTTTTTTAATATCCAAAATAGTGACGAATTAAGGTTGAAATTTAAACGCAGAGGAACGCGGAGGTTGGCGCAAAGTAGCGCGAAGTTTTTGGATTTGCTTATCTAGAGGTGTATTGCTTAATGTTTAATACACATTTGTGGATAAAGTAATAAATCAAAACTCGGCAGAATTAAAACCAATCTGCCGAGTTTTGTTATTAGAAGTTAGTTCCCTCGCTATCTTGTATTAACCGCTCTAAACCAAGTTCTTAATTTTGGATAAGGGACTTCCAACAAATAAATTATCCAATTTTGTGGGGTGGGCATCTTGCCCGCCTTGGGGTGTGGGCGGGCAAGATGCCCACCCCACAAAGAATAGTTGAGTATTTTTTATTTGGAAGTCCCTAAAGTCGAGCTAAGTACATGGATGTACGATTAGCAAAAGTAGTTCATCATCTCCCAATTAACCATGAGTGCAGCCAGTTCTTTCCCACCCCATAAAATCATTGGTGTTGCAGTAATTTGGAATGACCAAAAGCAAATTTTAATTGACCGCCGCCGTCTAGAAGGAGCGATGGGTGGTTTGTGGGAATTTCCTGGTGGTAAAATTGAGCCTGGTGAAACCATCCAAGAATGTATTAAAAGGGAAATTTCTGAAGAACTAGGAATAGTAATTGAAGTGGGAGAACATCTGATTACTATTGACCACAGTTATACAAACTTGCGGGTTACTCTCACAGTACATCACTGTCGCCATCTTACAGGTGTACCCCAACCTTTGGAATCCGATGAAATTCGCTGGGTAACTTTGGCAGAACTGGAGCAGTTTACTTTTCCTAAAGCAAATACTCAAATTATTGCTGCATTAAAAGGTACTAGTAGCGTGTCAAGGCTAAAATAGTGCATTAGACGTAGGTTGGGTGGAGCGGAGCGCAACCCAACAGATATGAGGATGTTGGGTTACGCAAAGCCTCCACCCAACCTACAATTTTTTTGCTAACGGCCAATGACAAATGACTAATGACAAATCCCGTAACAATCTATTAATTGCATCAGGTTGAGTACCGCAATTTTCTACAATAGGCGCAGGGACTTTGATTTAATGTGTCAGCAAATAAATGCCTAAAACCGTTACCGATGTGATGAGCCGCGATCCTATTGTTGTCCGGGAGGAAACTCCACTCAAGGAAGCTATCCAAATTCTCGCAGAACGCCATATCAGCGGATTACCTGTTGTGGATGATCTCGGTAAATTGGTGGGCATTATCTCGGAAACCGATTTGATGTGGCAAGAAACTGGTGTTACTCCACCTGCGTACATTATGTTTCTTGATAGTGTTATCTATTTAAAAAATCCTGCTACTTATGACCGTGATTTGCATAAGGCTCTAGGGCAAACCGTTGGGGAGGTGATGAGTAAAAACCCGATCGCTATTTCCCCTGATAAAACTTTAAGAGAAGCAGCTACAATCATGCACGATCGCAGCGTTCACCGCTTGCCAGTACTTGATAGCACAGGTCAAGTAATTGGTATTCTCACTCGTGGTGATATTATTCGGGCAATGGCTGCTAGTCAAGATTAGCTAGTTGTCATTAGTCATTAGTCATTAGTCAAGAGTTTTATGACACTTGGCTGTTGTCTTGACTTTTGACTCTTTTTTTATACATTTGAAAATCAAGGATAACTAAATGAGTATTACTCCGGAGTCTGTTAAGCAATTGCTCAGTTCTGAGGATTTAGGCGATCGCTTACGTGCTGTAAATCAAATCCGTCAACTGGAACCTGCGATTGGTTTTGAATTAATTCAAAGCGCTATTGGCGATCGCAATTCCCGTGTCCGTTACTCAGCTGTGAGTCAAATGGACACACTCGGAACCCAAAATTTACATTTATCCTTGGATATCTTGCGCGATCGCTTGCTTAATGACTCCGAAGTAGATGTACAAGCAGCAGCAGCAGACTGTTTGGGCGCTCTGAAGTTACGTGAAGCTTTTGAAGATTTACAGCAGCTTTATCATACAACCGGTGAATGGTTAATACAATTCAGTATTATTGCGACATTGGGAGAGTTGGGCGATCCACGAGCCTTTGAACTACTCAAAGAGGCACTTTCATCAGAAAACGAGTTAGTCCAAACTGCTGCTATTAGTTCTTTGGGTGACTTGGGAGATGTACAAGCTGTTCCTCTGTTGGCTCCATACGCTACCAATCCAGATTGGCAAATTCGTTATAGACTTGTGCAAGCCTTGGCTCGTTTGGGTAATGCAGAAGCCAAATCTATATTAGAAACTCTGGCTAATGATGAAGTAGATGCGATCGCAAGCGAAGCCAAAAATTCTTTGCAGTCAGTTTAAGTCTATCTAAGGTTAAGAAAATTCACCATTCATATAGATTTATCTGACAGTATAAAAAAATCGACCTGGTTGGGAAAATTTTGCATTCCAGCCAGATCGAAATAGATCAATTAGAGTTACTTTTAGCAATTAGAAGTAACTTTTTTATATTTGAGGATAAGTCTATTGAGCGAAACTCTTGCGACGGCGAGATATAGCCATTACTGCACCTACTGCACCCAAGCCTAGTAATGCAGCTGGTTCGGGAACGGAAGTAAATGCCGCGCCCGTAAAAGTTCCTGTAATTTTTTTACCGTTGCTGAGGGCTGTGTTAGCATCCGCTAATTTAACAAGAGGATTGAGAGAGAAATTTAAGTGTCCTTTTCCCGCAGTTTTAGTCAACGATCCGATCGTATCGGTAAAATACCCTTTAAAATTAACTACTCCAGTTACGCCATTGTTACTTGATAAGATGGGAGCATCTAAAGACTCCAAAACAAAGACATTTTTGCCGTCATTGCTTGTATTATTGGCGTCGTTAAATTTACCAAGGTCAAAAAAGATATTGTCGTAAGGCAAAGTGGCATTATATATCCCAGCTATATCAAACCCAATAAAAGTTCCTGTCTGTTCTGCTAGATCAAGCTCTACTGGTGATTGAGGCTTAAATGCTAAGGAGTTACTTCCAACCTGGACGGTGGGTTGCGTAGTACCGCGAGGAGCATAAGGATCGTAGTTAAACGAACCAGAGAATCCAGCAGCTTGAGCTGAACCAGCAGAGGTAAACAACCCAGCAGTAGCCAAGGGGATTGCAAAAGTAGCAGCCAAAGTTGCGTTTACTAATTTAGATTTAAAATTAATCATGAGCTTTTGAGAGTCCTAATAATAACCTGGAACAAAGAAATTGATTGCTTGACCTTTACTATCAGTAATCTATTTAAAATACTGTCAGTGAAAGCGAAACTTGCGTGATGTATTTCTTATCTCCATAAAATCACATAGATTTAGAACCTGCAATATTTACTGAGTGGTCTTCATCACATCTTCAATTAATAAATAGTCTTCATAAAATTTTAATTTCTTACATATCTGCGCTTCGTATATCTCTTAATCTCTAGGGTTTAAATTATTGGCAATAGTTCTAACTTTAAAACGAATCATTTACGCAAGCAAAATATAACGTATGTTTTTATACAAAAAATTACCCAACTATATTTTAGATAAATGGAGTATGCAGTGTATCTATTAATCTTTCTGGTGACTAATATTTAGTAAAATGGTTCCCCTCATAGAATAAATGGGAGGAACCTCTGTATTTGTTTACATGCTAAGAGCCAAATACCTGTGGCCAGGTTGTCACAACAAAAACTACAACTGCGGCGATCGCTAACAAGCCTTGAATCAAATTTCCAACCAAAGATCCGACAACAATTCCTATACCGGCTTTAACCGCCAACCCAAATTCACGTCGGTAAAGGTACTCACCAATAATCGCTCCCAAAAGCGGCCCTAGTAAAATACCTAACAGTGGCCCCCCAAAAGGCAACGTGGGCAATAATCCCAAAAATCCTACCACCAAACCAACAATTGCGCCAATTTGCCCCCACTTGCTAGCACCAGCTTGTTTTGCTCCCACATAGCTAGCTAAAAAATCGACTCCGACACTGAGCAGTAAAACTATAATTGTCACAATTAGGGGAATCTTGATAGCTGCAAAGGAACTACTAACAATTCCCCAAATAATAATTGCAATTAAAATTAAGCTGCTACCAGGAATCGCTGGAACTACAGCACCGATAATACCCACAACCATTACGGCAACTAATAGCCAATAAATAATTTGCATAGATTCAGTTATAAATTTTTAATTTTTTGTCAGCACACACAGCTATCATTGTTGTCAAATTGCTTCTAAACTCCTATTTTAAAACTCAAAACCGATGACAAGAAAAATATTAACTGGACTAAGTTCTGAAGCTTATGAACACCCCTTCGATCGCAAAGCCTTGGCTTCTTTGCAAAATATGCCCGGTGCCTCCTTGCTACTCAAAAAAATTAACGAATATGGCATCGATCGCTTACTCAGACTGCAAAGCCTTGGTAGTGAAATCAGAATTTCGCCCCGTAATTTTCCCCAATTACATCAAGCATTTGTAGAAACCTGCCAAATTCTAGATGTTGCTCCACTTCCTGAATTGTATCTATTTCGAGGCACTGGTAACATTCAAACCTACATTATTGGCGTGGAAAAACCCATTGTTGGTATCAATTTAGAAGCAATGGAATGGCTTAACACAGATGAGTTAATTTACGTTTTCGGACACGAAATCGCTCGCATCAAGAGTCAGCACATGATTTATCACCAAATGGCAATTGTTATGCCAACGCTGAAAAATTTGTTGAGCAGTACCACACTGGGAGTTGGTGGCTTGGTAGCTGGTGGAATGGAACTAGGTTTGTATAACTGGCGGATGATGTCTAGGTTCACTGCCGATCGAGCCGCAATGCTTGCTTGTCAGGATATCGAGGTAGCAACTATTACACTGATGAAACTCGCGGGTTTACCAGATGAGTACTTGACTACTGCTGTAATTGAAGATTTCCTCATCCAAGCCCGTGAGTTTGCATCCAATAACTTTGATAGTGTGGATAAAGTCACCAAAATATTAAGCTATACAGAATCTGGGCTTTCTTGGGTAGTTATGCGGGCTGGGGAGTTATTAAAATGGGTTGATTCAGGAGCTTATGATAATTTAATTCAACAGACAAATTTAAAGACATCAGAAGAAGCAGAAAAAAAAGAAGAAAATACACCAGAAGAAAAGGAAGGGTGGAACTTTTTGACTTCTTGGTAAGTTAATAATTCGTAATTCGTAATTAACTATAGATAAGTTGCAAAAAAATTGTAGGTTGGGTGGAGCGGAGCGCAACCCAACTATCAGGATGTTGGGTTACGCAAAGCCTCCACCCAACCTACGTCTAATGCACTCCTTAAGACTTGCTTGTATCAAGTCGAGCTAAGAGTAACGGCTAATTTATCAGCAATTCCGGCAATCCAGTTTTCATCTTGTTTGGTGTAACTGCGAGGAGCATTTGCTCCTAAAATTAACGCACCTTGGTTGCCAATAGGTTGACAAATTACACCTTGAGTATTTTCTGGTAAATAATCAAATTCAAGCCTACCTGGATATATTTTTAGAGCAACGAGATAAACCGGCTTTTGTTTTTCGAGTACCTGTTTTAAGATGACTCCTGGCACAACTTCAGATTTAGTACCCAGAATCCCGCGACGCAACAAAACTTTACCTTGATAATAAACCACAAGCGATCGCGTTACTGTATTAGTCAACAATAAGTGAGATGCCCAGGCTAGCTCTGTTTTCACGGCTTCGGGTAAATCTCCTGCTAGTACAAAACCCTCTTCTCCAATTAGTTCTACAATATCAGGCGATCGCGGCTGAACTTGCTGCCAAATTAAACCCGTCAAAATTAACACCGCACTCAAAATCACGCCTACCACGTCACCACGCGATTGAGACTGGGTTAATTCCGGTGTTAATAAACGGTTAATCAGCAAAAGCACAGCGCCTAACCCACCCACGACAATGGGTAGACGCCGCAAAACTCGATTAGGATCAGGTTTAGTCATTTCATTGGGCATGGGGCAGAAGTTCTTTAATTTTGAATTTTGAATTGATTGCCCCCCTGCCTCATCTCCTCACTCCTCCCCTGGTTCAATAATTCGCTGGAAAAGATAACCAGTACCCCGCGCGGTGAGAATCAATTCTGGGTTGCTAGGATCGTCTTCTAATTTTGCGCGCAAACGTGATATATGCACATCTACTACGCGAGTATCTACATGACGTTCTGGTGTATAACCCCATACTTCCTGCAAAATTTCCGAACGAGAAAAAGCTTCTCCAGAGCGACTGACTAACAACTCTAACAAGCTGAACTCCATACCCGTCAATCGAATTCGCTCATCGCCTTTGTAGACTTGTCGCTTATTCGTATCGATTTTAATATTAGCGACATGGATTACCCCAGAGCTGGGAATTCCAGAAGCACCGTTTTTATCTACTCGCCGCAGCACAGAGCGAATTCGGGCTTCTAGCTCCTTGGGGGAAAATGGTTTAACTACATAGTCATCAGCACCCAATTCTAATCCGGTGATGCGATCGGCGACATCACCCAAGGCTGTTAGCATAATAATGGGGACATCTGATTCTTTTCGTAATTCTTGACATACACCATAGCCGTCTAGCTTTGGCATCATTACATCTAAAACTACCAGGTCAGGTTCAGTTTTGCGAAAAGTTTCCAAAGCTTCTTCCCCGTCGCCAGCCGTCACTACATCGTAGCCAATCATGGAAAGGCGCGTTTCCAAAATCCGGCGAATGCTGGCTTCGTCGTCTACCACCAAGATTTTTTCTTTATGGCTTTCCAAGTTTCTCTAGGCTCCTTAACTAAAAATTTACATGATTAATTTTTAATACCATAATATTAAGATATCATTCCATGAATTGATTTGGAAAAAGCTCTAAATACCACTATTATTAGTTTTTAGTTTTTTTCAAGAATTAAGTAAATATTAAGATTATTTAATAAGATTTAAGAATGGCAAAGCCAAAAACCTTTTTCACTTGTAATGAATGTGGAGCAGAATCGCCCCAGTGGTTTGGTAAGTGTCCAGCTTGCGGCACTTACAACTCCCTAGAAGAACAAATTTCGATTCAATCCTCAGTAGATGTACCCAGCCGGGGAGGAGTTAGTAGTTGGCAATCGGCTCAAGGTAATGGCAAATCTCACAATAAACCAGCGAAAGCGCGAGCCTCTTTAACATTCGATCAAATTACCGATCGCCAAATCGCCCGGTGGGAGTCTGGTTATGGAGAATTGGATCGGGTGCTTGGGGGTGGCATTGTCCCAGGTTCTATGGTGCTGATTGGTGGCGATCCAGGTATCGGTAAATCGACTTTATTATTGCAAGTATCAAATCAATTAGCCCAAAAATATCGCATCCTTTACGTAACTGGTGAAGAATCGGGACAGCAGGTAAAATTACGAGCTTCTCGTTTGGGAGTATCAAAACCCCTAAGTGTGGTTAATGAGGAGAATGTTACAGTAGTAGTAGAGACTACACTTCCTATAGACCCTGACAGTATAGGTGCAGATTTATATGTACTGCCAGAAACAGATTTAGAAGAAATTTTACGGGAAATAGATTCTCTAAAACCAAATGTGGCGGTGATTGATAGTATCCAAACTGTGTTTTTTCCCGCTTTGACTTCTGCGCCTGGTTCGGTGGCTCAAGTACGGGAATGTACAGCAGCATTGATGAAGGTGGCGAAGCACGAAGATGTCACCATGTTGATTGTGGGACACGTCACCAAAGAAGGAGCGATCGCGGGGCCAAAAGTTTTAGAACATTTAGTCGATACGGTGTTGTATTTTGAAGGCGATCGCTTTGCTTCCCATCGGTTATTACGCACAGTGAAAAACCGCTTTGGTGCAACTCACGAAATCGGCATCTTTGAAATGGTAGCCGAGGGATTGCGAGAAGTCTCCAATCCCTCAGAGCTATTTTTAGGCAACCGTGACGATCCAGCGCCAGGTACAGCCATTGTGGTTGCTTGCGAAGGCACCCGCCCCATTGTTGTGGAATTACAAGCTTTAGTCAGTCCCACCAGCTATCCCTCACCTCGGCGGGCTGGAACTGGCGTAGATTATAACCGCCTGGTGCAAATTCTTGCCGTCTTAGAAAAACGGGTAGGAATTCCCATGTCCAAGTTAGATTCTTACGTTGCTTCTGCGGGTGGGTTGAATGTGGAAGAACCGGCGGTAGATTTAGGAATAGCGATCGCAATTGTAGCTAGTTTCCGCGATCGCATCGTCGATCCCGGTACAGTATTAATCGGTGAAGTTGGGTTAGGTGGACAAGTGCGATCGGTTTCTCAAATGGAACTGCGGTTGAAAGAAGCTGCTAAATTGGGATTCAAAAGAGCGATCGTGCCAAAAGGGACAAAATTTCCCGACTTGAATATTGAGATATTACCAGTATCCAAAGTCATAGATGCAATTATCGCCGCCATCCCGCATCAGGAATTGACAGCCGACGATTTAGAACCCGATGAAGATGAGTAACTATTGGGGATTGGGAAGATGAGGGAGCAATCAATTCAAAATTCAAAATTAAAGAACTTCTGCCCAATGCCCCATGCCCAATGCCCCATACCCAACGCCCAATCCTAAAGGAAAACCCATCATGACAACCCTCACCCAAGACTACCAAATCACTTGGGAAAAACTACCCGATGATTACAAACTCCCAGATGATCCAGTGGACAACATTAATCAACCAGCCTTAGCTGCTGCACTCACGGAAAGCC
>NZ_JABXKI010000183.1 GCF_017115095.1 Nostoc sp. NMS4
TTCTCAGGAGGTAGTTAGTAGCTGCCTCTTTTTTTAATACAACTTATAAATCATACCAATTCCCGAAAACCCTAATATATACATTTACCGTAGGTGCATGGCATTGCCCATTGGTGTCAACTTAAGTTAAAACGTTTATCCCACACGCGTTTTACACCAACCTCAACCCCTCCCCTTACCAAGGCTACGGTGTACACACAAGTCGAATTACCCCCCTTAATCCCCCCTTGCAAAGGGGGGAAACCGGAAATCTAGTTCCCTCCCCTTTGCAAGGGGAGGGTTAGGGTGGGGTAATCGCATTTGTTGATTCGGGGTTCGCATTTGCTACAAAAGCTTAATTGTGCATTAAACTTAATTGCACCCTTTGGCAAGATTCGCTACCACTCTCACCAACTTTTCTGGCTCAATTGGCTTGGATACATGAACTTGGAATCCAGCTTGCAGAGCGAGTCTGCGTTCTTCATCTCTCGCAAATGCCGTTAGTGCTACAGCTAGAATCTTCTCCCCTTGCTCTGCTTCCTGCGCCCGCACTTTCCGAATCAGAGAATAACCATCCTCATCTGGCATTCCAATATCACTGACTAGAACATCTGGTTTTAATTGTTTTAGTGCTTTCAGGGCTTCACCTACTGAGCTAACTGCCCTCACCTGCCCTCCAGACTGTTCAAGAATAAAGGCAATTAACTCCCGCGTATCGGCATTGTCATCTACAACAAGTATTTGCAAACCGTTGAGTATTGAGAGGTTATCGACTTTTACTTTACTCTCTTTAATGAACTGCTCTGGTTGCGGCTCTAATAAAGGTAACGACACTGTAAATTTTGCTCCCCTTCCTTCTCCTTCGCTAAATGCGGAGACTGTGCCTGAGTGCATTTCTACTAAATGGAGTACAATTGCTAGCCCCAGCCCTAAACCATTGTCTACTCTAGTAGTTGTGCTATCAGCTTGACGGAAGCGCTCAAAGATATAAGGTAGAAAGTCAGCACTAATTCCCTTACCTGTGTCAGAGACAGTTATCTGGACATTTGAGTTTACCTGTTCCAGATGTACTTCAACTCGCCCTCCGTTAGGTGTGAACTTGACGGCATTAGAGAGCAAATTCCAGACAACTTGTTGCAGACGTTCGGCATCACCCATAACTTGACCAACTGAAGAGTCAAGATTAAATTCAACTTGAATATCCTTAATTTCAGATGTGGGATATACAACTTCAATTGCCGCTTGAATTATCGGCACAAGGTCAACTTTACGGATATTTAGGCGAATTAGTCCTTGTACAATGCGTGAGACATCCAGGATATCATCAATCAGTTTTCTTTGAAGTTTGGCATTCCGCTCGATTGTCTCTAATGCCTTAGAGGTAGTTGCTTCGTCCCATTTGCGAGTACGTATTACTTGAACCCAACCCAGCATAGAATTGAGAGGTGTACGAAGTTCGTGGGAAACGATCGCTAAAAACTCTTCCTTGATGCGGTTAGCTTCTTGGGCTTGTTGATAAAGCTGGGCATTTTCAATGGCGAATGCTGCTCGTTGAGCAAGTTCTTCAGCCATTTCTAGGTCTACAGTAGTGTAATGGCGTTCTGGTTGTGCAGAGGCAAAAAGAATTGTCCCCAGCTTGCGATCGCGTACTAACAGTGGTACTACAATCTGAGACTTAACTTGGAGTTGGTGTAGCAGACTAAAGTGTTCCTCATTCAAGGACTTTCTCTGTAATGAAGACTCCAGAATATTTGTCAACAGTTCCGGCTTACCAGTCCGTAAAACTTTCGCTGGCCCATAATCAGCATCAACAGGAATTGGATAACGTTGTTGCAGTTCTCGGAGCAGTGCTTCCTTCGCTGGTTCCGATGCAACGATGACTGGGTTCGTGAAGACTGCCAAATTATTTTCCACGACATCCACAATACACCAATCGGCGAGGGTAGGTACTGCTAATTGGGCGACACTGGTTAGGGTCGTGCGATAATCCAAGGAAGATACCAATACCCTACTTGCTTCAGCCAAAAAATTAGAGCGTTTCTCTGCGACTTGGGCTGCGATTCGGGCGGCTTGCTCATGGGAAAATAACTGCTGGCGCTGCAATTCTAAACGCCTACGCTGGCTAATATCACGCATTAGCCAGCGCAGAGCAACTGGCTTACCTAATTCGTTACGGACGGTAACTACTGTCAAAGCAACATCAAAACAGATTTTTTCTCGTGGTTGTAAACAGAGTTCCCATTCTCCGCCCCGGTTGAGGTGCTGCAACTGAGTTAGGTAATTAAAAAAAACTTGATGATCTGACTGGGCGATGAAAGTAAGTAGCGGTTTGCCAATCAAAAATCGCTGTAAAACATTGAGGTGTATGGTAGCAGCGCGATTCGCTTCCAGGATAGTGCCGAATGTATCAGTTACCAAGTAACCATCAGGCGCAAAATCAAATAATTCTTGGTAACGCTGACGCTCCTTCTCTACTACGATTCGTGTTGCTTGTAGTTCCTCGGAGGCGATTTTTAGTTCTTCCAAAGTGATTTGAAGTTCTTCAAAAGCTTCTGCTGTTAGCTCTTGTTGTGAGTATGGCTCATTTGCAGTCCTTTGCACTAATCCCGTTATCCGTGAGCGCAATGTCTCTACTTGCTGACTAAAATCGTCTACATTCATGTTGCTCACTTTGGAAAGACTAAAAAGCGCACGTTAGATAAAATATCAGGCGATGATAAACCTAAATGTATGCTAAAAGCGGATCTCAAAACTATTGCTCAAAAGATAGAGGTTTGTCTTTCCAAGGCGAGGTCTACAAAGTGAATGAGGCAAAGTAATCTATTTCTCCAGTTCCCAGCGATGCACTGAGTTTCGACTGCGCTCAAGTACCGCCGATCCTTGTGTCCCCAATCCCTAATCTCCAGCCATACAGCGCTTCCGGCTATTATGCAATACAGTTTTTATCCTTGCCCCCTCCTAGCATAGCTTTCAGTTTTGAGGATGTACCTCATAGCTGCCGGAAGTGCTGTATTCATTCCCCTAAATCTGAGAAAAATTGGTTTTATGGGGATGATGAACGTGATATTTGATATAGGGTGGGCATGATAAATAGATTATGCACACAAACTTAAGACAATTCTGATGATAAATGCGATCGCTAGTAGATTTCGACAATTTATGGCTGGGAGAATGGCTGGGAGAAAAAACCCCATTGGCAGATATGATCCGAAAAACAAAACCAAGCGTTCCTTAGCACTGTATACCTGCATAGGATTAGTAGGTGGAATTCTGGCATTGTTATTAATAGCATCCCCAGGAGTGGCGCAAAAACCACAACTGCAACAACCTTTATTAGTAGCTACACGAGTTATCCCGCCTTTTGTGCTATCAAACAAAGGTGAGTTATCGGGATTCAGTATCGATCTCTGGCGCAGGATCGCTAACCAAATAGGTGTAGATTCTAAATTTATTGAATATTCCACAGTACCGCAACTGCTTTCGGCTATTAAGGAAAGCAAAGCCAATTTGGGGATTTCAGCCATCTCGATTACAGCCGAACGCGAGCAGAATTTTGATTTCTCATTACCTATTTTTGCTGGTGGGCTGCAAATTATGGTAAGAAACCCAGAAAACAACAACAGCGCCTTTCCAAATATTTGGCAATTGTTTTTCTCTGCTAGCCTTTTGCAGGTAATAGGCGTTGCCTTAGTGCTAATTGTTGTAGCAGCCCACATTATTTGGTTATCTGAGCGCCATCACAAAGATGGGATGATTCCTAAATCATACTTTCCTGGCATTTTCAAAGCCTGTTGGTGGGCAGCTTCCACATTAGCAACCCAAGCTGATGAAATGCCAAAGGGAGTACTGGGACGCTTAGTAGGTATTGTTTGGATGTTCATCGGAGTACTTTTTGCCGCCTACTTTACAGCTAGTGCTACTACCTCATTGACAGTCCAACAACTTCAGGGCGATATCAGGAGTATAGACGATTTACCCGGCAAGGTAGTGGCCACAACTGCGGGTAGTACAGCCGCCACATACCTGCGAGAACATAAGATTTCAGTTTTAGAAGTTACCAATATTGACCAAGCTTACAATGCTTTACAAACAAAAAAAGCTGATGCTGTGGTGTTTGATGCGCCTGTACTCCTCTTCTATGCTGCCAATGAAGGCAAAGGAAAAGTACAGATTGTAGGTAGTATCTTGCGTGAAGAAAGCTACGGCATCATTTTGCCCAATAACAGTCCCTACCGCAAACCAATTAATCAAGCCCTACTGAATCTCAAAGAAAATGGCACTTATCAATCGCTATATGATAAGTGGTTTGATCCTGAAAAATCTTGAAGAGGGGGACAAGGGAGACAAGGAGATAAACAAAACTCCTAACTATTAACTCTCTCTTGTACAGACAAAGATTTTTCGCGTCTCTACTCCTAACTCCTAACTCAGCACTCAGCACTCAGCACTCCCCACTCCCTTCTTTGGCAAGTTGAGCTTTTGCTTGTTGCCAGAGAGTTTCTAACTCATTCAAACTGTAATCAGAAAGGGGACGGTCAACAACCGCCTCCATTTTTTCTAACCGTTGGACAAAGCGCTGATTAGTGCCTTGCAAAGCGGTGCTGGGGTCAAGATTATGCCAACGGGCTAACTGAATAACTGCAAATAGTAAATCGCCTAATTCTGCTTCTTGTCGTTCGGGTGTTTCCTCAGCCAAAGCTTGCTGAAACTCTCCTAACTCCTCATAAAACTTATCCCAGACACCTTGAATATTTTCCCATTCAAACCCGATCGCGGCAGCCTTTTGAGAAATCTTCATCGCCGCCGTCAGTGGGGGAAGAGTACGCCCATAACGAGCGAGTTTCGCACTAAATTTTTGCGCGTCTGGAGATGCTTCGCCCTTTTCCGTAGCCTTGATTTGTTCCCAATTTTGCCGCACCTCATCCACACTTGTAACCGACACATCACCAAACACATGAGGGTGACGGCGAATCAACTTTTGGGAAATCCCCTGAGTGATTTCCTTGAGAGAAAATTGTCCCGATTCACTAGCGATTTGGGCTTGTAATACCACCTGTAATAATAAATCGCCTAACTCCTCAGCGATCGCATCCTTATCCCCACCCTTAATCGCATCCACCACCTCATAAGCTTCCTCAATCACATAAGGAGTCAGAGTTTCGGCAGTTTGAGCCAAATCCCAAGGACAACCACCATCAGGCGATCGCAACTTAGCCACCACCTCAATCAACTCCTGCAACGCCCCCAAAGCCTCATTTTTCTCTTCCATACCTTAGCGTACCTCTGCGCTTCCCTCAGCGTCCCTTTGCGTTTAAAAAAATCATTTCTTAACTCTAGTCCGACGACCACCACCCCTGATCACTTTCCGCTTCTTACCAGAAAACAACCCCCGAACCCCCTGCTTTCGCACCCGCTTATAAGCCGAACCCCCCCAATCGCTAAGAGAATGACTCATTGCACCGAGTTCCAACCCCAAAAACAGAGCGATATATTCAGTATCGTATTGCAGGAGCGATCGCCCCACAGTTACCCCCAAATCTTGCCAAGTAAAACTCAGATTACATAACCTTTGGGCGATCGCCAAAACGAAAATGGCCAAAATAGCAAGCAAACACCCCAGATAAAGTATCCGCAAAATCGTGCCAATAATTGGCCCGTGGGATAAAAAAGAACGATGCCGGAGACTTTTTTGATAAGGTAGCCAAATCCAGCGCAAGAAACCCCAGCGTTGGAATTGTACAGAGTAAATATCCAAATCGGGGCCAAACATCAGCCCGCCAAAGATAAACCCGGCTGCAACCAGCAAAGTCGCATTGCTACTGCGAGTTTGCCAGAAGGTAACGCCCGCCACGAATGGCAGAGCATACATAGTAATGCGATCGTGCGTCCGACCAGAGGGCATCTTCAATCCTGTTAGCGATAGCGGGGCATTGAGCCAGTGCGGAGTAACTGAATACTGAGTCAGTATAAGAGAAAAAAAGATTTTCTTAAAACTACTAGCGCAACACGAAATGTTCTGCTATATTAAATAAGGATTACTCAAAAGGGCGGTTAGCTCAGTTGGTAGAGCGCCTGCCTTACAAGCAGGATGTCATCAGTTCGAGTCTGGTACTGCCCATAGCCCAAAAAGCCGCCACCTGGCGGCTTTTGTGTGACTTAGAAGCATAACTTTGCCGCAACGCCAAAGTTATGCTTCTAAGTCATTACCTTGCTGTGTTGAATTTTTGACATACACCTCAAACCAAGGGAAAAATTTCAGTGGAGAATAGCGCGAATATAGAACCCGTTTGGGATATTTTATAGACATATAAGGGTTGCCAGAAGGCTGTTTTAAACAACCTAGTAAGCAGGGGGTGGGAAATCATAGAGCAATTGCTGAAAAAGTATGAAATCCTGTTTTACACAAGACTTGTAGACGAAAAAATAGATCCCAAATGGGTTCTATAAGTCGCACTCTGGCTACCTTGAGACGCGCAACTTTTAAGACTAGAAAGTTCAAGCTTTTTTAATTTAATTCAGGAAGGGGAAAAATAAAAACGAGTTATCTAGACTTACGGATAACTCGTTTTTATTTACCGAAAACTTTTTCTTGTTATGGCAGCTAGACCAAGTAATACCCGAAGAATATTTCAAATACGGCGTTTGCTGTTTACCCTAGATGTTTAATTTCATTATTTACTAACTTTTGTAGATGGAGCGCCACCTCCGCCCTATGACAGCAATAAGACTTCTTTTCAGCACATAATAGCAGGATAGTACCAGTTTGAGCTATTTCTGAAATTTCTTGAAGTGCAATAGCTGCTTCTTCGTCATTAGGAGGAATCCAATTACTGTTACCTGATGTATTACCCAAAGAAGCTTTAGATACATATTTGATATTTTTTTCACTACAACTTTTTTTAATTATTTCACCATACCATTTGCGGCTCCAAGCACGAGGATGTAATCTAACATCGACAACACAAACAACATTGAATTCTTCTAAGTAACTAAAAAATTCGTCATAATTTTTTCTATTACCATAGCCAAAAGTTAAGATGTATTTACTAGCAATAGCATTTTGGTTATCGTATGTTGCAACCATTTTTTTAATTTAAAGAAGACTCATCTGTTCATATTTTACTATAGGTGGGTATACTAAGCCAATAATCATAAAATTTTGGGGATGAGCTTTGAGATTGCCTATTATAAAGATTATAAAAGTATAAATCTTTATCATGCATAAAACTGTTTTCTAGTTTTTGTCTTACTTTTTCCAAAGCATCTTTTTCTTGTAACTCTAAGTCAGGGAATTTCGATTTATTTCTACATTTTCTATATAATTGCATGATTTCCCAATCGCTTATGGTGTATTTATGCTTAATTCCATCACAGTCTGTAAATTTATAGCCAAACGTGTAAGGAATTTTTTCAAGATTGGACATTGGATTGGATGGTTCTAGTAAATCAAACAAGTCTAGCTGATCTTGTACTGCTTGCTGTTTTTTATTCCATTCGCGCTCAGTTGGTTCGCTAAAATACTTCTCTATACTTAAAGGTTTTATAATTCCTAAAGATTTTTTCTGCTCTTTTATTTCCTTTGGAGACTTAAACTGTAATGGTAAAATTAATTTTTTTATGTCTGCCCAATTATTTTCGGTACTCACTTTCTTGATAATTTCAATTGAAGTATCGTCTATACGAAAGCTTTCTGCTCTATAATCTTTTTCATTTTTTTCAATTTTAGCGCTAATGATACTCCATCTTGGATAACGTTTGTCAATTTCTAATTCTCGAAAACGAATTGGATAAATCCGAATCCACTGCAAGGGTTTTTCATTATCATCTAATAAAATTCCTGCTGTACACACTGTTTCTTTATACTTAACGCTTATTGAAGGATAAGTTTTTGTTGCTATCAATATTTTTCTCCGTTCCATACACATTGCTTTTGGTATTTGAGCTATTGAGAAAAGGTCTGTATAAAAATTGCCGCTCAGTCGTGAGTAGTTAACGTACTCTTCTAATGCAAACTCTTCTTTTTCAGAATTTTATCTATTGTCTTTTACGATACTAAGGTATGGTAAGTACAGAGGTAATTATGCAGATGAGCAACAGCCGTAATTTCTCAAAATATATTTAACACATGATGGCAAAGTTTTTTGTTGATTTTACAAACCGCTTGTCATTTTTTGTTAGAAATATGAGTCGCGGCAAGCTTATGCTTCAAAATTATACTAGCGGCAAACCTATGGTTCCATTACTTGGGAAATAGGGATTATGTCCCCACCGAACAATGAGGATTTTAGACCCTAGTGCGGCAAAGTTATAGATAAAGTCACATATATGCAGTTTCTAGCCTTTTTAAATTTACGGTATGCCCTAATTCCCGCCGCAAAAGTGAATTTATATTGGGATTGCATGAGCGCTAGTTTTTTTTCAGAGGATATTAGGGTAAAAATCACCAAAGCGATCGCGGTACTTTAATTTTAATAAATCTTATATTATCAGATAAAAAAACTCTGAAAGGATCGCGAACACAGAATGTAGTTCTCCTTTAGAATATGAAAGCCACTCTCTAGGCGTGCGTCTACAGAGGTCTGAAGCTCAAAACCTCTTCTTTCACACTTTCGGCTTTGGTAAAGACTTGTGCAATGTGTAGGTTTTTGTGATGGAATTTTTAAATAATTTTTTCTCTACTAACGAGTTTATTCCCCACGGACATTGTTACCTCTGGAAACCAGGATTGGTGTGGTTGCATCTGATTTCAGATGTGTTAATTGGACTTGCTTATTATTCAATTCCAGTAATGTTGGTTTATTTTGTCCGTAAACGGCGAGATATGCCTTTCGGCTGGATATTCCTGATGTTTGGCACATTCATCGTTGCTTGTGGTACAACCCATTTAATGGATATATGGACGCTTTGGTATCCTACCTATTGGCTATCAGGGTTACTCAAAGCTATCACCGCTTTTGTCTCCGTATTAACGGCGATAGAGCTTGTGCCATTAATACCGCAGGTGTTGGCTCTACCGAGTCCTGCCCAACTAGAGGCTGCAAACTACCAACTAGCGAAGGAAATTGCCGAACGCATACGGACTGAGGGGGTGTTGAGAGAAAGCGAACAACGCTGGCAATTAGCTTTGCGCGGCAATAACGATGGAATTTGGGACTGGAATGTTAAAACAAATGAAGTTTTTTTCTCGGCTCGCTGGAAAGAAATGCTGGGTTACGAAGACCACGAAATTTCTAACCATTTAGATGAATGCGTCATCCGAGTGCATCCGAACGATCTTGATTGGGTAATACAAGCAGTCAAAGATCACTTTGCTCAGATAACACCATTTTACATTACCGAGTATCGAGCTTTATGTAAAGATGGCACATATAAATGGATTTTAGATCGAGGGCAAGCCCTGTGGGATGCAGATGGTAATGTAGTACGGATGGTAGGTTCACATACTGATATTACCGATCGCAAGCAAGTAGAGGAGACATTAAATAGCTTACTTAACCAACTAGAAAACATGGTTGAGCAAAGGACAGCAGAGCTAACAAAAATCAACGAATCACTACAGACAGAAATTACTGAGCGCCAGCGAATAGAAGAAGCTTTGCGAGAGAGCGAACAGCGATTTCGGGCTGCATTCCATCAAGCTGCTGTTGGTATTGCCCATGTCGCAATAGATGGAAGCTGGTTGTTAGTTAATCAGAAGCTTTGCGATATTCTCGGTTACACACTTGAAGAACTACAATTGCTAACTTTTCAAGATATTACTCACCCGGATGATCTTAACACTAACCTAAAATATGTTGAGCAGATTTTAGCAGCTAATATTCAAACTTACTCGATGGAAAAGCGCTATTTCCACAAAGATAATTCCATAATTTGGGTTAATCTCACTGTGTCTTTAATGCGCGAACCTAGTGAGGAGCCAAAGTATTTTATTTCTGTGGTCGAAGACATTAGCGAACGGAAAGCCGCGCAACACGAACGCAAGCAGTGGGAAGAGAAAATTAAAGCATCACTTTTAGAAAAAGAGGTGTTATTAAAAGAGATTTACCATCGCGTCAAAAATAATTTACAGGTTATTTCCAGTCTGCTAAACCTGCAATCTGCTTATATCAAAAACAAGGATGATTTGGTAATATTTCAACAAAGCCAGCAGCGAATTGCATCAATGGCTCTCGTTCACGAAAAACTGTATCAATCTCAAGATTTGGCAAGGATTAATTTTGGGGAATATATTCGAGATTTGGTAGCAAGTTTATTTACTGCTTATGAAGTCAATGAAGAGGCGATCGCTTTGACAATAAATACCGAAGATTGCATTTTTCTTGGTTTAGATACAGCAATTCCCTGTAGCTTAATTATCCATGAGCTTGTATCTAATTCCTTAAAATACGCATTCCCTAAAGGTAGCAATGGTGTAATTAATATTGAAATCAAGAAAATCATTAATAACAATTTAACACTGATAGTTAGTGATAACGGGATTGGCTTACCACCAAACTTTGATTTTAAAAAAATCGCATCATTGGGATGGGAGTTGGTAGATGCTTTAACATATCAACTAGCAGGAAATATCCAGATTACAGGCGCGACTGGAGTTGAATGTCAGGTAACATTTCCTTTACCATAAATACACAATTGATCAAAGATGATAAACGCAAAAATTTTAGTTGTGGAAGATGAAGCTATTGTTGCCAAAGATTTACAATATCGGCTGAAAAAATTTGGTTATACAGTACCCTTTATCGCTTCTTCAGGAGAAGAAGCAATTAATATAGCAATAGAAATATCTCCAGATTTAGTACTGATGGATATCAAGCTCAAAGGCTCAATGGATGGGATAGAAGCTGCTGAACAAATCTATAAACATTTAGATATTCCAGTAATTTATTTGACTGCTTATGCGGATGATCATACATTGGAACGAGCTAAAATAACTGAGCCGTTTGCCTACCTACTAAAACCTTTTAAAGAAAGAGAACTACAAACAAATATTGAAATAACTTTGACTAAACATGGTTTAGAAAAGCAGTTAAAAGTTAATAAGAAATGGGTGGATGCGCTTTTAAAAAGTATCAGCGATGGTGTGATTGCTAGCGATTTACAAGAGTTAATCACTTTTATGAATCCAGTTGCTGAAAATCTGACTGGATGGACACAAGAAGAAGCTTATGGCAGAAATTCCTCAGAAATATTTAATATTGCTAATGGCGAAACTCATAAACCGATTGAAAATCCGATTATAAAAGTTCTTCAAGATGGTATTATTGTTCATCTCCCCCCAGAAACAATTTTAATTACTAAAAATGGTGCAGAAATACCAATTGATGACAGCGCCGCACCCATTAAAGATGATAAAGATAAGATTACAGGCGCTGTATTAGTATTTCGAGATATTACTGAGCGCAAACGAGCGATTGAGGCCCGTCAAAAGCAAATTGAGCAAGAGCAGCTTGTAGTGCAATGGGAAGAGATAAATCAACTCAAAAATGACTTTTTGAATTTAGTTTCTCACGAACTGCGATCGCCTCTGAGTAATATCAAGATGATGATTCAAATGATACAAATATCTAATAATACTGAGGAAGCTCAACGCTATCTAAAAGTAATGGAAAGTGAGTGCGATCGCGAGCTAGAATTAATTAACGATCTACTAGACTTACAACGGCTAGAAAGCTCATCCTATCCACTTATTACCCCTGATGCGTTGCTCTTACAACAGTGGTTACTTTGGGTTATCGAGCCGTTTCAAATCCGTGTTCAAGAACATCAGCAAACTCTACAGCCGAATGTCCCTACAAATCTCCCACCTCTGTTCTCAGATGCGATTATCCTGGAACGAATCTTAGTAGAATTGCTCAATAATGCCTGTAAATACACACCTGCGGGTGGCGAAATTGTCTTAAGTGTAAGTCACAACTCCTCGGAAGCATCCGCAAAAACTATTATTACTATTAGTAATTCAGCAGAAATTCCGGTAGCAGAGTTACCACGGATATTTGATAAATTTTATCGTCTCCCCAATGCAGATATTTGGAATCAAGGTGGTTCGGGATTAGGTTTATCTATCGTACAGAAATTAGTCGAACAACTACAAGGAAATATTCAGGTAGAAAGCGGCAATGGATGGACTACATTCACTCTTACATTAACTGATTTATAATACTCGACAACCCGAAAATTGCTAAATGAGGATGGGAAGTAAAAACAATTTTTTCGTGTTGCCAAATTTTTGGATAATAAGTTTTTGATATTAAAATGCTAGGTGCGTACATCTCTATTACTATAAGCCGATTAATATGTCGTAAATATTTTTGGAAATGGTATGATATGAGGTTAGGTTAAACACTTATAACATTTGTAGGTTGAGTTAATGTCATTACCTATATCTTCCACACCTCAAGGTTTTAGTGCATTCATTACTAATTTGGGAATACGAGATACAACTGATGATTTTGTATTTATTAAATCATCCGTTCCTTGTGTTGCAGATGGAGTCTTCACGCAAAGTCTTTTTGCTGGGCCAAGTGTTACTATTAGCCGCGATAATTTAAAAGATTCCCAAGCACAAGGAATTGTCATTATATCTAAGAATGCAAATGTAGCTAATGGTTCTGTTGGCATCGCTGACGCTCAAGAAGTTCTGCAATTAGTTGCAATTGAAACTGGAATTGCTGCACATAATATTGTGATAGCTTCTACAGGTGTAATTGGCAGACGTTACCCCATTGAAAAAATCCGGGTTGGATTATTAGGATTGGGCAAAAAATTGGCTGACGCTGATTTTCATGCCGCAGCCCGTGGTATTATGACCACCGATACAGTAGCGAAAATAGCTACACGGCAAATAGGAAATGCCAAACTAGTAGGAATTGCCAAAGGTGTCGGCATGATTGAGCCTAATATGGCTACCCTCCTAACTTTCTTTTTTACTGACGCTGCAATTTCTGCAAATAACCTTCGTTCTATTTTTCGCTCTACTATAGATAAAACTTTTAATTGCCTGAGTGTAGATACAGATACTTCTACTAGTGACTCCGCCGTGATTCTAGCTAATGGTTTAGCCGGTGAAGTTTCAGAACCAGATTTTGCTAGTGCATTGCAAGAAGTCGCACAAGAATTAGTGCTGAAAATCGCCCGAGATGCAGAAGGTGCTACTAAGATAATTGAGGTAACTGTAGATTCAGCAATTAACTATGCACAAGCTAAAACAGTAGCGAAAGCAATTGTCAATTCACCATTAGTAAAAACTGCCGTCTATGGAGCAGATCCGAACTGGGGACGAGTTGCTATGGCTATAGGTAAATGTGAAAATGAACAGCAGATAAATCCAGAAAAAGTTGTTATTAGTTTTGATAACGTGAAAGTTTATCCTAGTAGCTTAACCGATCAAAATCTGGAACAGCTACGGCAAATTATGTCTAAAGATAAAGTAGATATTCATGTTAGCCTTAATATTGGCGTTGGCGAAGCCTCTCGTAGAGAAGCCTCTGCAACTGTATGGGGTTGCGATCTTTCAGAGGGTTATATAGAAATTAATGGTAAATACTCAACTTGATTAAAGAATTATTTGGAATAATATCGTGTCTGCATATATGATTTACTGATTATTCTCACAGTCATTGCACTTGAAAAGTTGGCAAGCAAATGGGAGTCGGCTAGCAAACACTATACCTACCATTGGGAACCATAGTATTAATTCGCAAAAATTATTTGATGGACTATGGCAACAAAAAAGCCATCCCCATTAATTGCGTTTTTGGGTGTCTGGCGCTTTGAGGTTGAATATATGGTGAGGAAAGGCGATCGCTTCTACATTGACTCCAACGGCGTAACCTCAAAGTCATTAAACGAGCAAACACTGTAAGACGAACCGGCTAAAGCCTTCACCAGCTTACCGTCGAGAGTCAACAAAGTAGCACCTACCTGCTGTGAAAGTGCAACATAAGAGCCATCGTAGGCGGAGATTTCGTAATTTAATGCGATCGCAACTGCATCCGCCATCAAATCAGCCGTGGAGACAACACGCAAGGGGAAGTTTTTGAGAGTTGCTAAATCTGCTGGCACATCAGCAACAGCATAAAGTCTGGCGCGGACATACTTCCAAATGATGTTGCCACACTCAATGTAAAACAGGTCTGGGACAAAGATTGCAGTTTGAGGATTGGCAAGATGAGCAAACAGTTGATTAACTTTCGGAGTTAGTGGATCATCTGGTATAAATTGCTTAATAGCTACACTTGCGTCTACAACACACCTGAGAGGTATAGTCATCTGTCTCGGTCTTCTCGGATTAACGCAGTACTATCAGGCCATTCCACATCAGTCTGGCGACTCTCACGACGAAGGCGAATTTCCTCTAGCAGTTTTGGGACATTCTTTCGTCTTTCGTCCTCAGTTAACTGTGCTTCAGTTTTTAAAGCTTGTTCTAACAGAGTTATAACTTGGGCGTTAATGGAACGGTGTTCAGATGCCGCTAACTCTTGCAGCTTGGTATACAAATCATCGGGTAAATTTCTTACATAAAGGGTAGCCATCGCTTTACCTCAAAGTAGAATTTATCCAAATGATAGCATAATGCAAGCAAGAGGAGCGAGTGGAGCGATGTATCTCACTTTTGATAAATTTTAATTAAGTTCCAATTATGATTATAATACCCAAAAAAATCAGTCAAATTGTGGCTTGACCCTCAAAACCTATGATTCATAAATAAAAAGTAATTTGACTGTTAGATTTAATATAGATATTCATAAATAATTACTTTGGAGAATTAATTCTTGTGAGCAGCAATAGTTCAAGTCCATTAAAGCTTGTTCTTTGGCAACCTTGTCGCTGGGGTAAAAAATACTTAGATACCAACACAAATGCTTTAGTTGAACCGACATTTTATCAAGAAGAAATTTATTCTTGGGAGCCATTTGGAGATCCCTTTGGTTCAGTGACTAGTAGTGAGCAAACTCAGCGACTGAGAGAAGAATTAATTGAAAAATTTACACTAGTAATAAAACCTGAGAAACGTGGAATTGAACAGTTTAAGAAAGTCATCCAAGTAATAGATGAGATATTGTCTAATGATGAATCATCTTGGAGTGATTTAGAAGAGCTTGGACGCTTATCTAATAGTGATAGTGTCAACCTTCGTCAACATCAACTTTTAGCCTTACGCCAGCATATTCAGTGGGTGTGTGATACGTTTGTTAATGTTCCAGATGTCAATGTGTCCCTTCATTAAAAGAATAGCCTTATGAAATTAAAATTGTTTAGTAAAGAAGATGCACTAAAATGTATCGCCCAAATCGGTAAGAATGGGGAGCCATTTGAAATATCTCTTGGTGAAGATATTTGTTTTGGACGTGACAAATGGGTGAATGTCGGAACTATTGCATTACAACCAGGAGGGCAATATCTTGAAAATGAAACTAGATATGATGAGTATTGTGCAGCTAAATTTGGTGGATTTGAATGGCAAATACTATCCTTAGAGAAACTCAATAATAATATTACTGAAGCTCTGGAGAATTCACAGAGTAAAGATAGAGTTCAAAAAGCTTTTAGGGAAGGATTGCAGGATGTACTCCGGAGAACATTATTACTTTTACCTATTTTTGATGTTGAAACTATTGGCAAAATACCTTTGCAAAAACCGATAACTATTGTTACAGATACATCAGCTATTCACCAAGGAGGACTTGATTTTATATGTCGGTTTCTTAGTCCTTGGGCAAAAATAAAAGTACCAGCTATTGTTCACATGGAAATAATTAATCAGGTAGACAGGTACTTTGCAACTCGTAGAGAGAGTCAAAAAAAGAACAAACCTGTTGCTGCGGCACTTCGAGAACATATTCTCAGCCAGGGTGGTCAACGAACTTTACTTCGTCTAGAATTTTCAGATGCAGAAATAGAACGTGGTGACTTAGGTGCAGATCCTCTGCGAGGTATTGTGACACCGAGTAGCGATCCTGAAGATGGTAATCTTAAACTACAAGAGATTGTTAGGAGTTTTGCTGATCGTCTGATTTTAGAAACTGCACGGCGCTTTCAAACTCAAGTTCGCCCGGATCATGCCCTAGCTCTTCTAACTAGTGATCAAGGTCTAGCCAGAATGACGATGGCTGAAGGAATGGATGTGTTCTTTTTTGAATCTCGTTCTTTTCCTAAATTTGATGGTAGAAAACTCACTGGCTCTCTTTTTCATCCTTTCAGTCAAAAAATATATACAGTACCACTAACAGATGTCCTTTGGGAATTAGCTGTATCTTTTGGTTGCCTGCGCTTGCAAAATTACAACACTAACGAGTCATTAGAGCTATGGGGCATACCTAGTGGGGAATATACTTGGCAACCACTTCACGTTAAAGATGATCTTCTTTGGGGAAATTTTAACTCTGGAACATCCTCTACAACAACAGATAATAACTCTATTGCGCTATCAACCGACATAGACAGCCAAGATCACACTGATGCAGTTTCTAGCCAAAATATAGAAGCAATAGCTAAGGCATATGCATTTAGTCCAGATCAGATGTTCTTACTAATGAAATTGTTAGTAGACAAAGGAGAACTAACTAATCAAGAGGCTCAAGAAAAATTGGGTTTAACACATCAATCTCGCTATAGTTTGTATAAAAATTTTCTGCATAGTGGAAAATTTGTTGAGCTTAATGATAATAAAATTATATGTACAGAATTACTAAAGTTTCTATGGGAAAGTATCTTGAACAAAAATTATATAAAAGTTTTATCTTCTTTGAAGAAAATACCATCATTTGACGCAATATGTAACTATGTAAATCAAAACAGAAGTGTTGAATATAGCACATTACCGATTTCAAATAAAGCGAAACCAACCTACATCAAGCTTGGTGAGGCAGCCTGTGCTTGGTTGAATGTACAAAACCAAAAAATTGTTGCCACTGATAACATACCTAATTCACCAGATTTTGCTAATTTAGCAGTAGAGGTTTATAAATTAATTCGTTCGCAGGAAGACACAGAATGGATACTTACTGGTCGCTGGTTAGAAGAATTAGCTATTAAATATGCTGTTCATCCCATATTGGCTAGAAAACTGGTAAAAGAAGCACAAGAACAAAACTTAGTCAATGTCTATGCTGAAGGATCTACTCCAGATACTCGTTTTGAACAGCACGATTTGTGGATAATTAAGACAAGTGACGGACTTCCCCAGTTAGAAAAAGTTTATCTGTATCATGGAGATTTTCTTATACCTGGTACATCTGCTGTACGTATCAAGCTAGAAGGAGTTAAAAATGCCTCTTGAAAATCTATTTACAGATGAGGCGACTGCTAACGCACCAGAAGAACAACCTAAATTACTCTATAAAAAGTTTGGTGTGTTGAGTAACCCTTTTCCCAGTGCTGGGCAAACCAGTGGTCATCCGCATATGTCAACAGAAGCAGATAAGCAAGTTGATGCTGCGGTAAAGACATTTTATTCAGATCGCAAGTCTCATGTAATTTCAATAACTGCTAGTCAGGGGATTGGAAAGACTAACCTTCTGAATGCTTATGAAAATGCTTTGCGTGAAAAACTTTCTCAACATGGTTTTTTCGTTATTAGATACGTTCCAGATCCAGAACCATTTTTTGATCCGCTCATTAGGTCTATATTTGAAAATTTGGGAGAAGACTACTTACGTCGCTCAATTGATGCACTTGCAAAGAGGAAGCAAGAGATAGATGATATTGATAAGTTATTAGAATTTGTGCGAATGAGCGAAATTAAAATAATGCTTAAGGCTCTTTTGAGTGTTATTAATTCCGAAGAAAAACTAAATGAGCGCCTATCTTTAGCATATCAATGGCTTTTAGGATTACCTGTAAGAAAAACTCATCAAACTGAACTGGGAGTAAATTTTCGTCTAGATACTGTAGAAGCGAAAACAAGAGCATTGCGAGACATTGTATATTTTGGTTCAGAAATGAAGACTTTAGAGGGTATTTTTATTCTTCTTGATGAATTGGAAAAACAGAATGGTAGCTTATCAAAAACTATTGTTTTAAGATATTTATCTGCTCTGCGGGCTTTAATTGATGCACTACCTAAATATCTTTTCTTAATGGTTGCTTTAACTACAGATGCCCTTGACCGTTACCGTGAGATGCTTCCAGCTATTAGAGGCCGTCTTGCTAATGAAGTTCAACTTTCACCGATAAGAAATGAAGAGGAAGCCGTAAAATTATTCAAATTCTACTTGGAACAGGCCAAAATGGAAGCCAGAAATTTTGCACAAAACAAACAATTACAAGAAGGAAGTGATGTACTCTTACATGAAGATTCTGCTCGACTCTTATTTCACCAATTATTGAGAGGTAGTAACATTAAAGGCGTGCGGCAACGTGATTACCTTAATGCTCTGTATGAAAAAGCAGATGAGTCCATCAATGAATCTATGCGGGTATTCCTTTAGTTAAGTTTTTTGAAGCTCTTGCTAACTTTAAGAATTCAATAGGCGCTAATCAAGAATAAATCACAGTTAAGCCGTTGCTCAGATTAAATCTAATCAATGGCTTACGTCGTTAATAAGATTTGTAAAATCTAATTTTTTTTCAACGGAGAGGGGGAGATTCGAACTCCCGGAGGTTTTAGCCTCATCCGATTTCAAGTCGGACGCAATCGACCACTCTGCCACCTCTCCAGTAAATCTGTCAAACTTGTGCTGATCCTAGTTTCAGACGCTATTCAGGCGCTTTTGTTGGTTAGCACTAAACTTGACAGATCATACTATACCCTATTATCTACGCAGATTGCACTACTGGATGCGAATGTCTACGACACAATACGCGATCGCTCATACAAAATTTCCCCTTTAGCCACCTGAAAGTCATTCCCCACCCAAACTAGGGAAACTTGTGAAACCACACCCGCCTCTAGGGTGACAATGGAAAAGTTACGCAATTTCTCGCCGTCATTTTCCACAATCCTGGGAACACTAGCCGCATTTAAGTAAATTGTCCCCTCTGGACTTCTAAAGATGGGTTTGC
>NZ_JABXKI010000118.1 GCF_017115095.1 Nostoc sp. NMS4
TCCTTTCCCTGACTCCTTTACAGAAACATTAAGAAAGATGTGACTAATGGATAGCCTTTACAGCGCTTCCGGCTATTATGCAATACAGTTTTTATCCTTGCCCCCTCCTAGCATAGCTTTCAGTTTTGAGGATGTACCTCATAGCTGCCGGAAGTGCTGTATAAGGGAGGATTAAGGGGGGTAAGGGTGTACTTCATTTGGATGCAAAATGCTGTAAAGGAAAAATTATATGAACTTTTAATAAAACTTGAGTTTGAAAATACGTCTATATTTCAGGAATGTATACTAATCTGACTACATTAAGTAAATACTGAGAATATAAACATTGGGGATTCTTACAAGTTAAAGTAGAGTTTTCTAGTTACTAATGGCGACACTCGCACCCCCTATTTTTCTGAAAATATATGAAATTTAGAACCCTAAAATATCCTTTCGTACTCATGCTAGTCAGCTTCAGTTTTTTGCAAACAGCTAATGCTCAAACTCCTGTAGCTGAAATCTCCAAGTTATCTCAAGAAGTTTCTGTGCTTCGGAAACAAGGCCCAAAAGGGTTACAAATATTTCTTAAATCTCATGCTAATATACTCGATAACGATTCTTCAGGAGCAGTTCTACCTTCCCCTGCACTTCGGTTAGCTTTAGACGAACTTTGTCAACAACGGGACTGTTACGCCTCTCGTCTGTACTGGTACACTGATATAGAACAGGCCAAAGCTGCTGCTAGAATTAGTGGTAAACCCATTCTATCTCTGCGGTTGCTGGGTAGACTGGATCAGGATTTGAGTTGTGCTAATAGTAGGTTTTTCAGAGTTGCGCTCTATCCGAATGTTGAAATTTCTAAACTGCTTCAAGACCGCTTCATTTTGCATTGGCAGTCAGTGCGCCCTGTACCCAAAGTAACTATTGATTTTGGCGACGGGCGCAAATTGGAGCGAACAATTACAGGTAATAGCATTCATTATGTATTGGATGCATCAGGTCGTCCAATCGATGCAATTCCAGGGTTATATAGTCCCAAGGCATTTTTGCGTCAGCTACAGCAGGCCGAATTAGCAGTAAAAAATTACAGTAAACTTACACCAAGCGATCGCGAGTCTTATTTAAGAAAATACCACAGCGATCGCCTAAATTCTATCCAAGCCCAATGGGTTGCAGATTTATCCCGCCTGGGTATCCAGTCTCCCCCGAAGTTGCTGGAAATTCCGAGCAATCCCAATCAACCACCGACAGCAGAAATAGCAAGCTCTCTAGCAGTTTCTAAAATGAGAGTTGAAACACCAATGCTGAGTGCCATCCAGTCTAATGCTGAACGGAATCAAAATGCCTTATCTGAAATTACTGACCAGAAAGTTTGGAACAAAATCGCTCAACTCTATGCCGCCGATGTCAAGCTAGATCGAAACAGTATCTCTCTAATTAGAGCTAAAAAGTCTCAGTCTGCCAAGACTCAAGAAGATAATTTGCCGATAATAGTGAAAAAATTTGAAAACACAATGGCTTTAGATACAGTCAGAAATGAATATATGCTGCACAGCCAAATTCATCAATGGTTTATGCAGGGTAAGCAAACAAGGAGTGTGGAAGCGCTCAATGAACAAGTATACGCCCAACTATTTTTAACTCCTAGTTCCGATCCTTGGTTGGGGCTTTTCCCCAGCGACAGCTACAGCGCCATTGATAATGATGGCATTCGGTGAACTACTCCGCCGTAAGACGGACGGAGCTTCCCAATTTATCGGGAATAGCCTCCAGGACTTCGTAGTACTTAGAAAGTCTGACATTCCCTCCAAGGGCAGGAGTCCTGGTTCCCAAGACCCAAATCTTTCTCTTGCGACACTTACCTATACAGCTTGGTTTTCGCTTACGGCATTGGTGGTCAAGACAGTAGCTATCTTACCAGAAAATACTAGGGATTCGTCATACATCTGGAATTTGTTTTTACTTGAGTTTTAAATCAATTCCAGATGCAATCCTCACCCCCCGCTCACAAT
This sequence comes from Nostoc sp. NMS4, assembly GCF_017115095.1. Taxonomy (GTDB): domain Bacteria; phylum Cyanobacteriota; class Cyanobacteriia; order Cyanobacteriales; family Nostocaceae; genus Nostoc. The sequence goes on from NZ_JABXKI010000118.1 coordinate 1,992, forward strand.
CCCCACCTTATGAGTACATTGAAGGTGGGGACTTCCGCGACACCTTAAGGGACTTCCAAGAAATAAATTATCCATCTTGTGGGGTGGGCGACACGAGCGCCATAAGATGCCATTGGTGTCAACTTGAGTTAGAAATGGCTTATCTGTTGCTTTCCTCACCCGACTTGGAATGAATTCCAAGTCTAATAGCAAAAGTCATCTGAAGATGACTAAATATTTTTGGAGATATTTAGTCATCTTCAGATGACTTTTGCTATGAGCAAGGAACTAAAGTTCCTTGCGGGACATGGATTCTACCTTAAGTTGACACCAATGGCTTTTCGGCCCATCCCACAAGAAAATTTGGGATGTTTTTTTGTTTGGAAGTCCCTAATAGGCTGAAATAAGTAAAAAGGAGTGACGAGATTTTCTAGTATTGACACCTCACTCATCACTCCTTATAACTTGCGCGTTGATTAGCTGTTACGCATTGTTAAATTACACCAGCTTACGACTTCATTTATCCTCTAACTAAAGAGGCGGATAATTATTAAGTTAATACGTGCTTTTCTATACAAATATTTTTAACTTATAGCAATCCTATTTGATTTTTTGAATTTTGAATTCCGCCTTGCGGTACTAGAGCATTTATAATTTGCTGTCCGGCAATACTTGGGATGAAAACATTGCCCACAACGATTCATAGTAAGGGAGAAAATAAGCAGCTTGTTGCGGTTCTAGACGAGAGCGGATCTCATTGCCTAGTAAGTGAATCAATTGCCGTACCAATTCCCAGCGTACCTTTAATCGGGGATAAAGCATGATACACAGGGGAAATAGTTCTTGTTGTACGGAGCTAATATTGTTCTCCAAAACACAGACCCACAGATACACCTGGAACATCTCTATATCACGAACACTCGAAATTTGAACATTAGTGTTACTTAAACGACCTGTATGGCATTGATAATTGGGATACATCTGCGTCACCCGTTCTGCAATCTTGGTCGCAATCTCGCTGCACAATGGCAAAATTTTCTGGACAGCTTGTAATGCTGGCGCGTCGTAAGCATATTCGGCTGCTGCTTGGTAAGCACGCTGAAGCGGCATATAAAGATGGTCATCAATCACCTTGAAGTAAGCACTCAGCGATGATTGCTGCGCTGGCGGTGTCAAGTTGAGTAGTATTTGTCCACTGTAATGAAACTGCATACTAATAAACCCGATCACTCTAGGATCTTCTGCTGTATAGTTCTGCCGAATTTTTCCCAAATTCCTGGCAATCTGAGTAGAAAACTTCGCTGGGGAAATCTGTTCGGCATAGGCTGAGAGAGCAGTTTGATAAATCTGGTGGGTATCCTTTGCGACTGCCCACGGATCGATTAATTCCGGGTCAATTTGATGCCGAATCACCTCTTCAGACAAAAGCGCTTCTGTTCTTCCCCACGCTTGAAGACTCGTGGTTCGGAGTGCTTGCATTAACGTTTTTGCAACCTCACTTGCGATTTCACTGTGCTTGAGAACTTCGATGCGATCGTCTTGTTCAGCTAGATTTCGCAAATATTTCTTCGCCCATGCTTCTGAAAATGGTTGATTTGCTACTATCTCAAGCTTTCTTACTGGTTCTGGTAACAATGAAAGGCTTTGTGGCATTCTCAGCACCTAATTGCTAATTTTAATAAATGAAACATTTCGTAACACTTAAAGCATAGAGAAATTAATCTTGCTAGCAAAACCGTAAAATTACGTAATTCATCATTTCTTTAAACTAAATCGCAGATTTTTTACACTTTTTGCAAGAAAGCGATCGCTACACGATTACAATTACTTTTTGGCGACAATCTGATTTTTTCCCGAACGTTTATTTTGTGGCAGTGAAAATTCCTATAAAAATGTCAAATATTAATTTTTATAAGATAAAAATGCCATCTCAGAGAAATTACTTAATTTGTTGTAGTTTTAAAAGTGATTTTGTTTTAGGTAAAAAAACCATGTTCAACAAAATTTTAGCAACCAGTGTCGCAACAGTTGGATTGATGATGACTGTTTCAATTTCTATAGCTCAAGCGAATACTAAGGCAATGACCTGGAAAGTTTTAGGAAAACCTTTAGTACTTAACTCCAAAACCTATGTTTTGTTCGGTTCGGATAATGGTCAACTTGGCGGTACTAATCCTTATGAAGGCGACACTAGTATCAACGAATATCGCTCACTGCTCTGCATTAAAAAGACAAATGCTCCAGTACCAGTAGGTCTGCCTCTGTCTACCATATCTCCTGGCGGTGCGACTTACGCCTCTTGGTCTGGTGGTACAGTGTTAGTGATTCCCAATATCCAAGGAAAACAATTAACGTCTGAAGCAGTTGCAGACAATATATGCAACCAGGTAGGACAAATTGTTCGTGGTATCTCTGGATATCGGATGGCAGAATTCCATGATGGTACTGGGTATTTCGCTGGATGGAGTTTCTGGGCAGAAGCCTATGGCTATAAAAACGGTTTGGCAGAGTGTAACCGCTATTGGGTTAAGATTAATGACCAACCTGCAAATCCTTGGCCTTAAGCAGGTAGTAGAAAACGCAGGGGGCAGAGGGAGATGAGGGAGCAATCAATTCAAAATGACGCTCGATGACTCGCTAACGCTGCGCTAACAAAATTCAAAATTCAAGAACTCCTGCCTCCTTCCTTCTCTTTCCCAATGCCCAATGCCCAATGCCCAATAGTTACAATCGATTAGTATCTTTTGTGACTAACTTCCAACCTTCAGCTTGGTCAATTAACTTCATTGAATCTAGTTCAAGATTGTTGAAAGCAGATGCATGAAGTAAGAAGTAGGGTTGGCCGTTGTAGTGCCAATAATATTCCAGTTCACCAACAGAAGCGGGAATGATGGTGCGATCGCTATAATAATCCAACGAGGGACGATGGTAAGGAAAAGATGTGTAAATCTTCCTCGTGGCTGGATTTGCCCGTACAATCATGGCGGCGACTGGTTTAACTGGATAGGCTTCAGATAATTCCCAAACCCAGTAGTTAGATTTCATTAACAACAACAGCGAAATATAACTTCCCCAAAACAAAATCTTCAGAAATTGTCCGTCGCCTCGTTCTGCCAAAATAGCTGCTAAGGTCATAGTTAAAGCTACGGCGGCAAAAATCAGTTGTAAGTCTGTTTTTGGTGTTGTACCCGAACTGAAATAAATGCTACCAGCAGAAGCAGCCACAGCAAGTATTGCCAAACCGGCCACCCAAGCACGGGGATAAGATGAGAGTAAAGGCGAATTTTCTGTTTCTGATAATTGGATACCAAAAGCTAAAGCTAAACTAGGGTAAATCGGGAATAGATACCAGGGAACTTTGGTAATCATAAAGGAAATTACCAATAGATAAACACCACTCCATGCCATTACTAGTTTTGCCCAGCTAAGGTTGCGATTTTCCCAAGTTAAGCGGACAGTTTGTGGTAAGAATAATAACCACGGCCATGTGTATTTGAAAAGCTCAATCACATAGTACCAAGGTGGTTCAGGATTCCCTTCTAAGACTGAGCTAATTCGGCCTGGTGATGGGTTTGCAAAGCCAATTTGAGCGACAGTATAACCATAGTGGATTAGTTGGGCACTATACCAAGCAGCGACAGGTAGAATGCCAATTAAGATTGCAATCCAAAGATAGTAACAAGTGAGCAGTCGTGGCGTATCCCAAAATAGAAATACAAGTGCGATCGCACCGAGTAATACACCTAGTAGTCCTTGAGTTAAACAAATAAACCCAAAGCTAACGCCAACACCAAGACAATAACGTAAATCTCGGCGCGATCGCAACACGCATAACATCATCACCATCAAAAAACTTACCATCGCCCCATCTAACATTGCTAACCGCCCATGACGTACCACAGGTAGCATTGTTAGGTAAATCAAGGCGCTATAAATCGCTGCCCAACGTTGGCGAAATATCTCACGAGCAATGCAATACAGTAAAGGTACAGATGTCGCTGTTAAAATTGCTCCAGGGAGGCGGGTTGTCAACTCATTTTCGCCTCCTAGAGAATAAGCCCAAGCTATTAGCAAATGCATCAAAGGCGGCTTGTCATGATATGGTTCGCCTCCTAACGTTGGGTAAAGCCAAGGCATTGAACCTGCTGGGGCGTGCCAAATTTCACGAGCAACCTGTGCCACAGTTCCTTCGTCCCAATCTCGCAGGGGCAATCCTCCCAGGTTGATGCTAAACAGTAATACTGCTGCCAACAGCAATACTATTAGCCATACCCAATCAACCCATTTGCTAACCGTGCGATGCTGTTTTTCCAGATGACTCCAAATAAAGCTTCCTTCTTGCATATTCTCTGGTAATCATTTTACTTGCTGGTTTGATTACATAGAGACATCTAGCGAATCTCCAATGTTGCCACCCAGTAACAACGTATGTTCTTAACAATTGCTAGTTTCCAAGATTAACTCAATTTTTTATAATTAGCGCTATTTTTTGAAAAATTTATATTGGTTACTTAAATAACATTTCACAATACAAATGATAAAAATAATACAAGCACTTGATTATTTATTACCTGTTTATTAGTCAGTAAATGAACTTATATTTTATTTTTAAGGCGATGCTAAATTTACTTTTTGCTACTTAGTTTTATTTGTCTAAATTCAGCAATTCAGTAACGAATTACTACATAGTTTAAATAGCATGGTGAACATTTATTAGGATGACAGCTAGTGGTCTATCAAACCCATTTTGAATAAACCTCGTTTCCAGCCTCTGGCTGGAAATGCTGATCCTTGCGGCTCTGCCGCAAGTCAAGAGGCGGAGCCTCTTAAAGGCATTCCCAGTCGGAGACTGGGAACGAGGCAATCTCTAAAAGCTAGTTATAGGCATAAATATATTAAACTTTGTACTGAGGACTTTAGTTCTGATAATCTTTGATCTGAGCGATAAATCGCTCACTACAAACTAAGAGTTTATTTTATATTTAATGCAGCACTTACAATCGCATTTCTATGTAATCAAAAAATGAAAATAATTTGGAGTTTTAATTCTTGATTCTGATAAACAATCTCAATTTGTCTGATAAATTCTCGAAAGTAAAATCGTCGCTCTGTTTCTGACAAATCTAACCAAAATTGTGGTATAGAAACAGCTTGAGCAACAGAACGTAAGTTAACTGGAGGGAGAATCGCCAACTTTGCTTCAAGTGTAGAAATTTCTGTGCGGAGTTTGTAAGCCCTTAACTTTGCTGTTTCGTCATCTAAAATTCCAGTTTCAATTAAAGCGGGTAACTGAGCGAGTATTTCTTGCTGACGTGCGATCGCTTGCCCTAAACTATTTTTGATTGCATCCAACTGGGGAAAATTTACCCCTGCGACAGCTAAGGGTAAATCACGACAAACCGCTTCAATGGTATGTTCCAACACCTCTTGGTAAGGAATAGCCTGACATTTGGGGCGTTGGGGACAGCTAGTAGAACGTAAATAAAGATACTCTTTATCTTGGTTGCGTTGGGTAACACGGGTAACTGTCAGATGTGACTGACACTCAGCACAAACAACCAACCCCGCGAGAGAACGCGGTGCGCTAGCAGTTCGGGATGGTAAGCGGCTGTTACGGCGTAAAAGTCGGTCAACTTGGGCTGCTTCTTCCTTAGAAATTATGGGAATATGGGTATTAGAGATAATTTCACCATTATGGTAGGCTGTATTGCCGCGATAGACTGGATTCGTCAGCCAGCGTCTTCCTGTGGTAACGGAGATTTTCTTGCCGTATTTTTTTGCCAAGTAACGCACTGAACCCCGCAGGGAACCATAGAGTAAAAAGTGTTCAAAAAAATCTTTAACTACTGGTGAAGTACTGCGATCAATGGTATATTTTCCCTTACCTCTGCGATAGCCGTAGGGAACTTTGCCCGGTGGCGGTGCAACCTCAAGACGATTACGGGCGTGTCCTTGGCGGATGCGGCGGCTACGTTGCTGACGTTGAATTGCGTGTAGCAAATTCAGCAAGTCAGCACCCAGAGGGTAATTTTCGGAAGTGTAGGGCTGTTCAGTGGCGATTATTGCGATTCCCATGACTTCGAGTTGATTGAGGCGATCGCTAATTTCCTCTACAGTATCTCCCAATTCTTCTAACCGACGAATCAGGAGATAATCTGCTGGTTCAGTTTGGCAATCGCTAAATAATTGTTGTAATTGCGATCGTCCAGAAGAGTCTGGCTTGCCCAAATCTTCATAAACCCGATCCACCTCCCATCCCCAATCGCCGCGATCGGGAGAAGATTCTAATAGTGGATCGGTGTAAGAGTAGGCAATTATTTTCAAAGGTTTAGTGCAGTCTCTTGAAGAAGAATTCAGGAGTCAGAATTCAGGAGTCAGAATTCAGGAGTCAGAATTTAGCAGTCAGGTGGTAACAGAGCGTAGTCGAAGTGACCACCTGAATTCTGAATTCTGTTTTGATAAATAAATGGTATCAGTTGTAACTACTCGCTTGACGACAAAACATCAAGTGATACTGTCCGCCTAGTGCCATGAGTTCGTCATGAGTGCCTACTTCGATAATTTGACCATGTTCTAGTACTACTACTCGATCTGCTAGTTTTGCCAAAGCGAGGCGATGGCTGACTACGACGGCTATTCTTCCCTTCGCTAGGTTACGCAAAATATTGTAAATCTCATGTTCTGTTTTCGGATCGAGGTTTGCTGTTGGTTCGTCAAGGATGACTAGTTCGGCTTCCGAGAGTCGCAGCAAAGCACGAGCGATCGCTAATCTTTGCCATTGTCCTCCTGATAGATCAATACCACTTTCTAGCTGTTTGCCTAAGAGAGTTTCCAAACCTCGATCGAGATTTGAAATTACTCTTGCCAAACCAGCCTCAGCGATCGCTTCTGTAATTGCGTCATCATCCTGTATTTTAAGTAAATCCCCAAAGGCAACATTCTCTCGTACTGTAGTCGGAAAACGAGCGTAATCTTGCATCACTACATCAATCCGCGATCGCAAATCTTCTAATGGGAGCGATCGCAAATCCTGCCCATTCCAAATAATCGCACCTTGGCTAGGATCGTAGAGGCGACATAATAGCTTTGCTAATGTGGTCTTGCCAGCACCATTTTCACCCACCAGTACAATCATCTCGTTGGGGTGAATTGTCAAGTTGATGTTTTTTAGAATTGGGCGATTGCTATTGGGATAGGTAAAGGATAGATTTTTGATGTCAATACCTGTTTGCGATCGAACTGATAGATCATTTTGATTGTTAGCAGCCGATTCTCTGATTTCTCCCCATACCTTAGTTACTGACTTTGAGTGCAACTCTGCATGAGAATGGGACAACTGCGGCTCTAACTCCAAAAGCTGGAAAATCGGCGTTGTTGCTAGTGCAATATTATATAACTCTGACCCGCCAGACATCAGATTATCTAAACTTCGACGCACTTCCAAAATTACCCCAGTGTAAAGTGCCAAATCTCCTAATGTATGGGTTCCGCCTAGCACTCCCTGGATTACATATATGTATGGCAACGCCAAGCCGAACCCACTCAATAAAGACCAACCAATAACCGCTGTTGTCCCCCGACGGCGGATTTGTTCCATTGCTCTAAAAATGGTACGGTAAAGTCCGTGCCAGCGTTCTAGTAGTAAGGGTTGCAAGCTAAACAAGCGTATTTCTTTGGCGTATGTTTCCCCGGTTAAAACCGTTTTATATAAATTCATTTCCCGAAAAACACTCGCTTGAGTTCTTTCTACTCCCCAAGCTTGCTTACGGTATTTCATCTGCACATACATCACCGGGGTAACGCAGCTAAACAAAATTAGTGGTACCCACCAAGCAAGGGACACCGAAAGCAGTATGGCTGGAATGAAGATAAAAATTCCTTCTAACATCGTCACCAGCCTGAGACAAAGCTCTGGAAGTCGTTGCACTCCCTTTTCGGTCAACTGCACCAAATTGAGCAAATCGGGTGTTTCAAACAGAGCAATATCTTCAAAAGTGGCAACCTTTTCAATTACTTGTCCTTGGACAAAGCCGAAAATGCGATCGCGCAGAGAAGTATACACAAAGGCATTGATATTAGCGATCGCATCACTCACCAAATTTACTAACAGTGAACCTGCAATACTGTATAGTAGCAGAGATTGCGAAAGTATCAGGGTGACGGCATTCTGCGTTGTCCCCGTACTCAATAAGCGGGTAATTTCATCAATAATCGTTTTGTTGAGCCAAATAGCGATCGCTGGCCCTGCACCACCCATTAACGTCAGTATTGTCACATAGCGTAGCTCCTTTGGAACTACCTGTATCACTGTTGCTACACTCCGGCGAAATGCTTGGAATGGCGAAATCTCGATTATTTGCATATATTATAAAGTAGCAAATAATAGCAAAATTCTCAGATAGACGTTGTGATCTCAATTCCAAATAGCCACAAGTTATACCATTTCTTTGTGACGCTGCGCCAAATTTTCTTTCTTTCTTTGTGTCCTTCTCTGACGAGACGCTGCGCGAATGCGCCCTTTGCGGTTCGTTCCTCATATAGTTTGGCGCATCTTCATACAGAATTGGTATTAGGGACTTCCAAATAAAAAACTGGCCAAAAAACTCTCTCCTCCTCATTCCTCTGTGTTCTCTGCGTCTCTGTGGTTCGTTCTTCTCCCCTTTCTTCCCATCGGTATACACATCGGTGTCCCTGAAACCGGATCTGGGATAACCCAACATTCCAACCCAAACACCTCCCTTACCATCTTTTCAGTCATCACTAAATTAGGTTCGCCAACAGCAAAAATTTGGCCTTCTTTTACCGCCACTAAATAATCAGCATAACGACAGGCGTGATTCAAATCATGTAATACCATCACAATCGTCCGTCGCTGATTTTGGTTCAAATCATACAATAAATCTAAAACTTCTATTTGGTGCGCCAAATCTAAAAAAGTAGTCGGTTCATCTAACAATAAAATATCCGTATCTTGAGCCAACGCCATTGCAATCCAAGCACGTTGTCGCTGTCCACCAGAAAGAGTATCTAACTCGCGTTCCCCTAAGTCTTTAATCCCAGTAATTTCTAACGCTAGCTCCACCAATCTTTCATCTTCTTTTGTCCACTGCTGCAACCAATTTTGATAAGGAAATCTCCCACAAGCTACCAAATCTCTAACAGTTAATCCTTCTGGTGCAACAGGTCCTTGAGTAAGAATTCCTAACTTCTTGGCAACATCTTTTGTTGATAGCTGAAATATATCTGTTGTATCTAAATAAATTGTGCCAACACGAGGTTTTAATAACCTTGCTAAACCTCGTAATAAAGTAGATTTTCCACAGCCATTTGCGCCAACTAAAGCAGTTATTTTACCTGATGGTATATCTAAATCTAAATTTTTAATAATAGTTACATTATTGTAGCCTAAAGTTAAGTTATTTGCTGATATTTGGTAACGTAGATGATTGCTAGATAATAAAGTTGACATAATTAAATTTAGGGTAATATTTTGATAACTCAGGAACGATACAACTTAATATTTTGCAACATATGACTACACCCAGCAACATTTTTTAATTAATAGTAAATCTGTTGAATTAAATCTTATACCATTTCTTTGTGAGGCTACGCTAAACCTTTCTTTCTTTGTGTACTTTGCGTACTTTGCGGTTCGTTTTCCTTTCTCATACTTAAATATGGTTTAGCGCATCTTCATACAGAATTAGGTCTTACTATTTCGATTGTGAATTAATAAATAAATAAAATATGGCGCACCAATCACAGCAGTAACAATTCCGCAGGGAATTTCGATAGGAGCAAAAATAATTCTGCCAATAAAATCAGATAAAACTACAATCATTGCTCCTGTCATTCCTGCCACTGGAATCAAGCCTTGATGATTTCCACCTACTAACTGACGGGCAATATGGGGAGCAATTAATCCCACAAATCCAATTGTTCCCGCAATTGCTACGGCTGCACCCGAAAGTGCCGCACTAATTAATAATAATAAACTGCGCTGCCATTCAACTTTACTACCTAAACCTTTGGCAATATCATCTCCTAAATTTAAAGCATTTAATTCTGGTGCTTTAATTAAAGCCAAAGGCACAAATATAACTATCCAAGGTAAAAAAGCAAAAACCTGTTCCCAAGTTCTACCGTAAACGCTACCGGCTAACCAAACTAAAGCCTGACTGACATCATAAATTTGACCAAATGTCACTATCAAACTAGTAAAAGCACTAGCGACAGCCGAAATTCCCACACCAATTAAAATTAAGCGAACAGGATGAAGTCCTCGATCCCACGCTAAAAAGTAAATTAATAAAGATGCAACTAACGCACCCCCAAAAGCTGATAAAGGTAAAAATTCTGTGGGAAAATTTGGGAATAATACAATTACACTTACAGCTGCAAGACTTGCACCTGAATTAATCCCAATAATTCCGGGATCGGCTAAAGAATTTCGAGTTAAACTTTGCATGATTGTGCCAGAAACTGCTAAAGCTATTCCTACCAAACAAGCAGTTAAGATTCTGGGTAAACGTAGAGTATTAATTATAAAAGCATAATCGGGATTTCCTGTATCGATTCCTAATATAGTTTGAACTACCACTAGTGGTGATGTTGGGTATTCTCCCACAGAAGTGTTAATTACTATTACTACTAATGTAATAATTGTCAAGATAAATAAAATACTGGGAACTTTGTTTTGAATCCGAAAGGAAAATCCTAGTTTTGCAGAACGAAAAATAAGTGAATTTTTCTTCATTTTTTTACTTGATATTTGGCTAAGTAAACGAAGAAGGGCGCACCAACTAAAGCTGTCATAATTCCCACGGGTATTTCTTGCGGTCGAATTAATAATCGCGCCAAAATATCGGAGACTAACAGTAATATTCCGCCAAAAATTGCACTATAAGGTAATATCCAACGGTAATCTACCCCAACTACAAACCTAACTATATGGGGAATAACTAAACCAATAAACCCAATTGAACCCGCAGCAGCAACGGAACTACCTTCTAAGAGTAAAACACTGACGGCGGCGGCAATTTTTATCCATAAAGTTTGTTGACCTAAACCTTTGGCAATATCTTCTCCCAGGCTTAAAATAGTGATTTGTCTTGCTAAACCAAATGCCAAAATCATCCCAATACAAATGTAAGGTAAGATTTGAAAAATAATCCCTTCATCCATACCCGCCAAAGAACCAGCCAACCAAAAGCGAATTTTTTCCAAAGTTGTTTGACTGACTATTAAAATTCCCGTTGTTAATGAAGAGAGTAAGCTACTAATAGCCGCACCCGCAATTGTCAGATTTAAGGGAGTTATACCGCTACGTCCCAGAGAAGCAAAAATATAGACACTAACAACGGTAACACCAGCACCAATAAACGCACACCAAATATAAACGCTTGGTGCAGATGTGCCAAATAAAAAAATACTAATGACTACACCAAAAGCTGCACCTGCATTCACTCCCAAAATACCAGGATCGGCTAACGGATTGCGAGTCACACCCTGCATAATTGCGCCAGCAGTAGACATTGCTGCACCAATTAATATTGCCAAAAGCGATCGCGGTAAGCGAACAGTTTGAATAATTAAATGTTCTCTCTTACCGTCAAATTGAATAAACGCCGTGAGTATCCGATCCAGGGGAATGTCTGCTGCGCCAAATGAGACGCTGAAAATTAGACAAATCAGCAGAATTAGCAATCCCACAATTAAACCCCCAACGGGAAATGTTAGGGATGATAAAAATCCTCTGGCTGATGAGGGAACGGATCTACTCATTGTTCATATTACTGGCTTCAAGCAGTGTAATTGTTGTTTGTTTTCTGACAACGCTGGTAAAGGTAGACTAATAAGTGCGATCGCCAAGAAATAAATTATCCAATATTGTGGGGTGGGCATCTTGCCCGCCTATGGACTGGGCGGGCAAGATGCCCACCCCACAAGAATTAATTGGATATTTTTTTATTTGGAAGTTCTTAAGTGCGATCTTTACAGACAAGCAATTGATTCATAACTCATAGCTGTGAAAAAGTTTTGTGTTCCTCCAAGTGTGCTAATACTTCTGCACGAGTTCGCCAAACAGGACGCAATTGCTTCTGAGAAAATAGTGGTAATTGGTCGGTAATGTGAGGCGAACCGGGTTGAGTCGCGTTACCGTAGCTGATGAGAGCCATTGCCTTTACTGGTTGCGAAAACTCAACGGCTGCAACATAGCTATCACCCAATACGGCTTGAAAGCGTTCATCCTTAGCTGGAGCAAAATGGAGGACGCGGAATATTCCTAGATCCCCAGCGCCACCATTGGCAGGTAAATCTAAGTTTCCGCGACGCACTCGGAAGACTTCACCCCAAGCAACATCTAGCTTTGCATAAGCTTTTTCAACTTTAGCTGCTGCTATTTCTAGCGCCTTCGCCGCACTTTTTGGGTCTTTTAAACCATCGGGTGTGGTGCGCGGCGAGTTCTCACTCCAAGGAATCCTAAAAGTTTGATTTTCATCCATTTCTTGCCACCAAAAAGAAAACAACACCGCGCCTCGACTATCAGCATTAGAATTGCGATCCCAAGCAGCCAAAATATCAGCAGCACGACCGGTCAATTCATCGCCATAAGTTTGAGCCGCAGAAATTAGGTCATCGAGGATGCGTTCTGCAAGTTCCATTTTGGTGGAATGTTTGTACTCAATCATTTTCTCAAAAGAAATTTTTGGATCTTCAGCCAGCATTTTTGCAGAACTTTGTGCCCGGAAAGACATTTCTCCTCGTGGAGCCATATAAGCAGGGTAATCATCTGCTTTGATAACAGTTGGAAAAGTCGTTGTCCAAGGTGGATCGTTGGCATTTTGCAACCAACCGCTAGGTGGGTCAATTACACGCGGTAAATCTTGGTATGGGTGCATTTTTTTCCACAAAGTTTTGGATGTGCCGCCAGGAATTAAGCCTTCCCAGTATTGAAAATCTCCTTGTTGACGAATCGGCACTAAACCGTTGAATAGGTGCATAATGTGTCCGGCTCGGTCTGCATACATGACGGTAAACATCGGTAATTGCAAGCGTTTCAATACCTTTTGAAATTGGGTTAAATTTTGAGAACGCGCCATATCCCACCACTGCTCCAACACACCGGGACGGTCTGTACCGACAACCCGCAGCGCCACAGCAAACCCAGCTTTTTCTTGAACGACTGCACCGTGAACGGAACTTTTAACTAATAATGGTTGTTCGACTAACGAGCCATTTTTTTGCTTGACTTTTAACAAAAACTTTGATGTTGTAAAAGGATGGACTTTGCCATCAAAAAGATAACCATCATCAGCCAATTTCAACTTGTATACATCCCAACCATCATGGGTATTGACGGTATGAGTCCAACCCAAATAATCATTAAAGGCGATCGCTAAAACCGGAATTCCCACCAAAGCTGCTCCCGAAGCATTCATCCCTGGCACAGTAATTTGGGCTTCGTACCAGATAAATAAATCTGACCATAACGTGTGGGGATTTGCCAACAACATCGCTTTACCACTGGCAGAATGTTTAGGTGCGATCGCCCAACCGTTAGAACCAGCTTCCGATTTAGTATGAGTAATATCTGCTACTTGTCCTTGATTAACGACAAAAGTAAAATACAGGACTCTTTGCAAATGCGCCAATACATCCTCTGGCTTCACAGGTAATACTATTTTTACTTGCTCATCAATTAAATCAGGATGTGCTTTGGCATAAGTATTTATCCCATTAGCAAAGGCATTTATGTAACTACGAAAAGCTGGACTTTGTGCCTGATACCAAGAATTAGCACGATTAGGTACTCCCATCGTCAGTACCCATTTATCAGATTCTAAATACTCTTCTCCCCAGTATTCGGCTGCTTTTCCCCTAGCTTGACCGTAGAGGCGCAATAGCAAGTTAGCATGACTTTGCATCTGCGCCCAACCAAACGCCTGGAAAGCACTTGGAGCATCTTTGCCATATATATGTGGTATGCCATAAGTATCCCATAATAGCTCTGTAGTTCTGGGTGTAGTCGCAAAACTGTTATTTGCCAAAACGACAACTAAAATGGCACTGAGGATAAAAGCTAAAAATCTAGATAATTTTCTTTTCAGTATTGGCTGGTCAAATAGCCACAAATACACCCTAATATTTAACATGATGGTTTGATTAAATTAATTTGACTGGAAAAATTTAGTGCTTTTCGTCTATATTTCGTAGCAAACGGACATTAAATCCAAACACACCCACGAACAACATACATAAAGCACATAGAACGTATAACAGTGCCATCCCAGCGCCTTTATTGATGCCAAATATATTGCCAAAAAGCCATGCTAGCTGACCATTTTGTTTCATTCCTGGTTCAAAAACTCGATCGGCCAGAGGCCCAGCAATTAAATAGGCTATAGCTGAGAATATCTGGAAAAGTAGCGATCGCACTGCAAAAACTCGACCTTGTACTTCAGGAGTAACTTTTGTTAGCCAAATGGCATTCTCGGAACTGCCATTTAAGGGGAAATTGAGCGAAGAACAAAATTGAGCGCCAATCCAAACGAAGGCTGTATTTCCCAACCCAAAAATGGTTTTACTCAACCCTGCACCGACCATTCCCCATAAAAAGCCCTTAATTCGATGCTTCGATCCACCCCAGACACTCATGATTAATGCTCCCATCACACCACCGATCCCTGCTGCTGAGGCTAAACTGCCCAACAAAAGAGTGTTATTGCCCGAACGTGCCAAAATCATCGGTGTGTAAATAGCATTACCAACATCATGAAAAAACCAAAATAGCATTGCGGTCATTAACAAAGCTAGTAGGCTCTTGTGTGTTTGGATATAACGCCAACCAAATCCCAATTCCTGCCAAATATTTTCTGGATGTTGACTGTTAAATTCTCTAAATTTTGGTTGTGGGATGTGTACCAAAAGCACGGTACTAATTGCACAAGTAAAAGTCAGAGTGTCAATCAGCGCAATTCCCACCAAACCGACTACATGATATAAGTAGCCAGCAAAAGCTGGTGCAAAAATTATCGCGCCATAAGTTGATAAAAATTCCATACTACTAGCGCGGGAATAATGCTTTTGAGGTAGCATTAAACCTACAGATGCAGAATAGGCCAGCGATTGTAATTGATTAAAAATTCCTGTAATAGCTCCTGTAACATATAAGTGCCAAACTTGCAAATTATGGGTCAGATATAGTAGTGCGATCGCTATTGTTACTCCGACAGCGACGCTATCTCCAACAATCATCAATAATTTCCGATTCCAGCGATCTACAATCACTCCACTAATTGGAGTAATCACAATACTAGGAAGTAGCGTATAGAAACCTATAAGCGTTAATGTTGTTACCTTATCTGTAGATTCCCAGACCCAAATACTCAGGGCAAAGCTGGTCATACTACTACCAATAGCCGAAACCAACTGACCAATCCAGACAATAATAAAATTACGAAAACTACTAAATTTAACTTCTGTTTTCATGAGCAGCGTTCCTGATGATTGACTAATTAATTCAAATACTTAAATAAATCATCAAGTATTGCATTTGCTGATAGAATACTTCCAAAAATCCAGTAACTAGAATCAACAGTATAAACTCGCTGATTTTTAACTACATTCAGAGTTTGCCAAAGACGAGTCTTTTGATATTTTTGGAATAATTCTCTAGCCCCAGGATCTACCGCCACAAATAAAACATCAGCATCAAGTAAGTCTATACGTTCTAAGTTTAGTATTACCAAAGTGTCGTCAGGATTTTTAACTAACCGACGTTGAGCATTTGGCATAGCAATCCCGGCTTCTTTCAAAATACTGACAGGGAATGAAAATTGAGAACGAAACTCAGGTAGTTGTACTCCTCCATGAAACCGTCCGACAGAAACTTCTAGTTTATTTAAGTGATTATCTAAAGCAGTCCGCAATTTTATTAATCGCTGTTCGTATTGATTCAGCAACTTTTCAGCTTGTTCAGCCTTGTTTAATACTTCAGCAATCTGTCGAAAAGATTCTTGCCATCGATCGTGAACATATTTAAATTTGACTGTAGGAGCTATTTGTGAAAATAATCGATAGGTTTCTAAGTTAATATCATATAAGCTAATAATTAAATCTGGATGTAATTTCAATACTTTTTCTAAATTCAACTGATCCTCTTTGCCTATATAAGTTATACCAGCTATTTGACTCTTAAGAAAACTAGCTTTACTAGCTACAAAACTAGCATCAGGTATACCTATTGGTTTCAATCCTAATGCTATCAAAGGTTCTAATGTGATTTGTTCTGCAACAATAATACGCTGCGGATTAAGAGGCACACAACTTTCACCTAATTCATGCTTAATTAAGCGACATTCTGACATTGACAACTGTGATTTAGATTCACCTGTACTTTGATTAAAACCACTGTGGCAAACGCCAAAAAACAATAACGAGATAGCCATCAAAATACATAAATTGCAATAATATACGTATCTTTTTTTCATATCATATAGCAGTCCTAAATCATGAGTAAAAATTACATATCTCTTTTTTCTTGGCGTTCTTCTCTAACGAGACGCTGCGCGTTGGCGGAGCCTCTCGTAGAGAAGGCGGTTCGTTTCCTTATACCATTTCTGCCAAACCCTTTTAACTTCTTTCTTTGTGTCCTTCTCTGACGAGACGCTGCGCGAATGCGTCCTTTGCGGTTCGTTTTTCTTTCTTGTACTTATGGTTTAGCGCATCTTCATACAGAATTGGTATTATCTATATTTTTCACAACTAATTTAGGATTTTTATATAGTTTTCATGCACATCTACTAATAAATTCACTACATAAAATTGGGGAATTGTTTCGACAATCTCACCCTGACAATCGCTTAGATATAGAGTCTTAC
>NZ_JABXKI010000088.1 GCF_017115095.1 Nostoc sp. NMS4
ATCACATCGACGGAAATCACGCCAACTGGAAGAAAAATAATCTTGAAGCAATTCATGAGAGTTGCCACGATTACAAACACATGAGCAAAAGCGCAAGCTGAGAACATCGGAAGCTGGGTGCGGTGAAAGTCGCACGCCCAGATTTAACTGAGAGGTGCGGGGAATAATATCCCCCATCGACTCAAACAAGATCGAAGACCCTGAGGGATACTACAACTCGCAGAAAAATTATAAGATATACTCCAAGTGGCTCATAGAGGGTCTAAAGGAGGCAATCAAGGAAAAATTGCCACTCCCCAGATGGATAACATTAGTCAACAGCCCAGACGCGGCGCATGACCTTAACATTGGAAGACCACCGGAAGGTATAAAGCTGGTTGAGATTTTCATAGACACCAACGGCAAGATTTTAAAAAAGCACCACTTTTCCCGCGGAGTTGCAACGAAATTCGAGACCGACAAATACGTGATTTCAGTGTTAAATGCCGCGATAGATCACATTGACGGAATGGGTCTTGAGGATATAGGAGAAAGAAACACAGAATTTTACAAATTTGTGAAGGTCCGACTTCCCAAATTCGTGGGGGATTACATAAGGGACCCCGATGAAATCATAATTCCTCAGCAATCGTAAACGCTTGTTATCTCACACGCAACCCTCTGGCATTCCGCAGGATTAACCTACCTACCATATGTAAATCTCGGCTCAAAGTGCGATGCGATCGCCTGATATGTGTAGGGTGCGTTAACGAAGTAACGCACCTAAGCAATAGACCTCTTGCATAAATCAGATTATAAACAAAAGCATAAGTATTGATAATATTAAGTCGCAAAAAAGGTGTGTTTTTCAAAAATAGACATAAAAAAGCACTCTTACAGCGTGACAGATAAATAGACAGATTCATTACTAAAAAAGTCATAGCAATTGCAGTTTCAGAAGTATGAGAAAGTTTAGCCATCAATCTACCCAGGCTGAATCTTCTTTTACCTTGTCCGAACTTTCCCTCAATAGAATTAGCGCTCTTTTATTACTCTCATGAGAGTAATAAAAGAGCGTTAAGATGGGCGATCGCATTAGAGCAAAAGTTAAAGGATTGTCAGCAGCAGCCACAAGTACAATGCCTACTTAATAATGATTGTTTAGCCTTTCAGTTTGAACGTACTGGTGTCCTTATTACGAACTTGTTAGTATGGGGAATAATCTAAAATATTAGGATTAGCTAGATTTGCAATCATACCTTGTATGGTAGTTCTGCACACACTTTCAGATTTCATCGACTGCGATTTTGCGATCGCTGACTCATTTTGTAACTATTGGTACGAAGGGCGTTGTCCGCAAAGTGGCGATCGCCTAAAATTACCCCGCACTTCCATGTCCGAAGCGATCGCCCACGGATTAATGCAATATCTTAGCAACAATGACTCTTATTCTCGTGAAGGGAAGATGTATGGAATACTATTGGTTGAACTACCTAATGGCGAACAACGGGTACTAAAAGCCTTTTCCGGTCTTTTGAATGGTTGCAGTGTGATTGAGGGCTGGGTGTCGCCAATTCCTGGACGAGATCAGGTTGCTTTTGAGGAAGCTCGTACTTTGGCTGAGTTGGACGCAATTAAGCAAGAACTTCTTACTTTGAAGCAACTAACCGAACGCCAGCAGTATGAAATCCTGTTTAATGACTTTGAGCAACAGTTACAAGCAATGAGCGATCGCCATCGCTATTGCAAACATCAACGACAGGAAAAACGTCAGCAAATCTGCAATACACACTCTCCCGAAGCACTCACTATTGCCCTTGAACAACTTGACGAAGAAAGTCGTCAGCAGGGAATTGAGCGACGACAACTTAAACGCCAGCAAAATGCCGTATTACAGCCACTACAACAGGTAATTGCAGCCACGGATACGCGAATCAGAGAACTGAAACAACGACGTAAAGCACTATCCCGTCAATTACAAGCTCAGATGCACGCTAGCTACAGCCTGACTAATTTTTCCGGGCGATCGCAATCATTGCAGGAATTAATGCCAGGAGGTTCGCCCACCGGTACAGGAGACTGTTGCGCCCCAAAGTTGCTGCATTATGCTGCAACACATAATCTTAAACCCCTAGCAATGGCAGAATTTTGGTGGGGTGCATCTTCCGTAAATCAGGATAAAATTCCGGGAGAATTTTATGGAGCCTGTGCCGAACGATGTCAGCCATTGATGGGGTTTTTGCTCTCAGGCTTGAAACCGATTTCAATTATTAAAGGAGAAATCCCGATTATTTATGAAGACGAATGGCTGATTGCTGTCAACAAACCTGCTGGGCTACTTTCAGTACCTGGTCGTTATCGCGATCGCCAAGATAGTGTCTTGAGTCGCTTACGTCATCTGTTATCGGATGGGATGGCGCTTGCATCTGTGCATCGCCTAGATCGGGAAACTTCCGGGATTTTGTTGTTAGCACGCGATCGCCAAACTCATGGACAACTCAGCCAACAGTTTCAGCAACGTCGGGTTAATAAGGTTTATGAAGCCATACTTTCCGGTGCTGTGATGGTTGAGCAAGGTAAAATTCAACTACCATTGTGGGGAGATCCTGAAAATCGCCCTTATCAAAAAGTTGATTGGCAGCATGGTAAACCTAGCTTGACCCACTTCCAGGTAATGGCCAAAGAAGGAGACTACACCCGCGTAGAATTTACGCCACTAACAGGACGCACCCATCAGTTGAGAGTTCATGCAGCTGATGTGCAAGGACTTGGGATAATTATTTTAGGCGATCGCCTTTATGGATGCCGTGCAGTTACTAGTCGGTTACATCTGCACGCCAGAGAACTTCGCTTCGAGCATCCACAGTTAGAAAAAACCCTGCATTTACAAGCAAATACACCCTTTTGAATTTCTTCTTTAGTCCTCTTTTAGAGGACTTTCGCTATGAGACTCGGAATTTATTCCGAGGCGGGATAGATACACTGCACCAACACTTGTGTGTACACCGGAGCCAATTTATCGGCTTGCTCGGGGGGATATAGGTTTCAGGCTTCAGTGCCTAATTCCGAATTCCGTTAGCGAAGCGGTAGCGAGTCCGCGTTCGCTTTTAGCGTCTCGTAGAGAGCGTCATTCCGCTTTGCGGTACTAGGCTATTGCTTTTTAAATTTGTATGTGATAATTTTTCCTTGTAGTCAATCACCCATTATCCGACCGACTTATAGTATTTTGTGAGATTAATAAAACAGCCAACAGGCTTGCCAATAAAATATCCAACTACAAATGATTGTCAGACACCCAAGAAAATTGGATAATTTATTCCTTGGAAATACCCAAGAGAGTGCTGAAGTTGACCTCTAGATTCTCATTCTTGTCTTTTCTTTAAAAAAAGCAGCAGAAGAGAAGTTGCAGTAAGCTTTTCTCCTCCGCCTCTTGTGCCAAATTCCCAGTGTGGCGATCGCAAATCTAAAATTCAAAATTGCATGAGTAAAGTATTCATTCTCGATGCCAACCAACAACCGTTATATCCAGTACGCATCAGCCATGCTAGGCTGCTATTATCACAAGGTAAAGCTACTGTATATCAGCGATATCCTTTTACTATCATTCTAAAGGAGTCCCTTTCTCATCTAAAACTTGAGCAACTAGGCTTTAAAATTCATCCTGGTATTAAAATAAATCGTAATTCCTAATTACGAATTACGTTAGCGTAGCGTTAGCGAGTCCTCGAACGTCATTACGAATTACGAATTAGTTAATCTTAGTCTCCTCCTCAACAGAGGAATATAGATGACGAACCATACTATTTTAGAACCGTTACCAGAAGACCAATGGTTTATTGAGAGCCAGGAACTACGATCCTTTGTAGCAACAGTGCGGGAAATTAGCGCTAGTACTGTTAATGATCGCACCCAAACTCTCACCAGACTAGAACCCTATTTTCAAGAACTCCTTGCCCAACAGGAATGGCTACCCCAAAAGTTTGCCCAAGTCAATCCTGAAAGCCGGATGGGTGGCGGTATTGGTCAGTGGCTGCTTTATCGCGCTAAAAACCGTTCACTGTCAGTATTCAGTTTGGTGATTCCCCCAGGCTCAACAACTCCCGTCCACGACCATTTAGCCTGGGGATTGATTGGTTTATACAAAGGTAATCAAGAAGAAACAGTCTATCGCCGTGTGGATAGCGGTGATGCCAAAGGACACGCACAATTACAAATAACTGAAGTGCGTAGACTTCAACCAGGGGATATCTACCGCCTCTTACCCCCGGATGGTGATATCCATGCCGTCAAAACCACATCCCAGAGCGCATCTGTATCCATCCATGTCTTAGGTAATGATACTGGTTGCATTTTGCGTCACCAGTTCATCCCAGAATCTCACAGCGTCAAATCCTTTCGCTCTGGATATTCCAACGCTCCCTGTAAAGAGGAAGAAGAAAAAGAATATGGCCAAGTATATTAGACCACAACCCCCAGTATTCGAGCGAGTTGAAGACGAACGTCTGCACCGCAAGCAACGTCTAGCCGCCGCCTTTCGCCTGTTTGGTAAGTTTGGTTTCAGCGAGGGAATCGCAGGCCATATTACGGCTCGCGATCCTGAGTTTACAGACCATTTTTGGGTCAATCCATTCGGGACATACTTCGGTCATATCCGAGTTTCTGACCTGATTTTAGTTAACAGAGAAGGTGAGGTAGTTAAAGGCGATGCTGAAGTAAATCAAGCCGCTTTCGCCATCCATTCTCAGATTCATGAAGCTCGACCTGATGTCATCGCGGCGGCTCACGCCCATTCACTTTATGGTAAAGCCTGGTCTAGTTTGGGTCGTCTCCTTGATCCCTTGACTCAAGATTCTTGTGCTTTTTACGAAGATCATGTCCTGTTTGACGATTTTACAGGTGTAGTTTTAGAAACTTCTGAAGGTCTGCGACTGGCGCAAACTTTGGGGCCAAAGAAAGCCATAATCCTACGTAACCACAGCATTTTAACTGTGGGACATACAGTAGATGAAGCTGCCTTTTGGTACATTAGCTTAGAGCGATCGTGCCAAGCCCAACTGCTAGCAGAAGCTGCCGGTAGACCCACTAGGATCAAACACGAAACAGCCCGTTTAACACAAACTCAAGTGGGTTCACATGTAAGTGGTTGGTTCAGTTTCCAGCCCCTTTACGACCGGATTGTGCGCGAAGAACCTGATTTACTAAATTAGTGTTGTGTTTTTTAGCACTGGGATATTAACAATTCAAAATTCAAAATTATTCGCTCTGCATCTCGTAGAGAAAATAGTTGGAAAACTCCACAGAATGATTGATCCTATGATCAGAGAAAGTTAATTTCAGTGTGCATTAGATCATCTTTTTTGTGGAGTTCTCCAAGATATCTACACTATTTTTATTAATTAAGATTCCAGCTATCCGCTGCAATTATGTCTCATAGGGTAAATTGGCTTTATCCTGTGAGAGAAAATGACTTTTCGATTTTGTGGTTAGTTTGTAAAGGTAACTGTACATTAACTAATTATTTGTCAATTTAACAAAATATTGTCACAATATTATAAATACCTAAAACCCTGACATAGCAAGGATTATGTCAGGATTTTTCCTATTTAAGACAGTTATGCCCATCTAAGCCGATATTCACTAATTAGATGTCAAATACCAGATATTTCACAATTTAATTGTCACTTCCCAGAAACCTGGAAAAATCATGAGTTTTCATAAATTAACAAATTATTTGTCACAATATTAGTATAATACAACTATGTTTTGATAAAACACTGTATGCAAAATGCAGAATCTTCTATAACCTCTACGACAAGAGCAAGCTCCGCAGATGTTAATAACGATCTTGCTGAAGCAAACGTTATTGTTTCTAAGCTTTCAGATGAAGCTTTGCTGAAAATGGAGGTGATTCAAAGTCTTTTAAAAAATAGCGATGCCTACGGCGGGCTGCGCCAACGCACTACATACACTCAAAAACTCAAGGAAGCAGCAGAAAAGCTTGGTAAATCAGTACGTACAGTGCGACGGCTGGTAGATAAATGGGAACAGGAAGGTTTGGTTGGCCTAGTACAAAATCAACGGATGGATAAAGGGAAACATCGAGTTGATGAAGACTGGCAAGAGTTTGTATTGAAAACTTATAAGGAGGGTAATAAGGGAAGTAAAAGAATGACTCGCCAGCAGGTATTTATTAGAGTGAAGGCAAGAGCAGACGAACTGGGAGTTAAACCTCCTTCCCACATGACGGTTTACCGAATTTTGCAACCGTTAATAGATAAAATTGAGCAAGCTAAAAGTATTCGCAGTCCGGGTTGGCGTGGTTCGCGCTTATCAGTGAAAACCCGTGATGGAAAAGACTTGCAAATAGAACATAGTAATCAAGTTTGGCAGTGCGACCACACCCCTGTTGATGTTTTATTAGTAGACCAGCATGGCAAAATTCTAAGTCGTCCTTGCTTAACAGCGGTTATTGATAGCTATTCGCGCTGCATTATGGGGATTAACTTAGGCTACGATGCACCAAGTTCTCAGCTTTTAACTTTGGCGCTACGTCATGCAATTTTGCCCAAGCAATATGGTTCAGAATATGGACTTCATGAAGAATGGGGTACTTCTGGTTTACCGCAACACTTTTATACAGATGCGGGTATAGATTTTCGTTCAAACCATTTACAGCAAATAGGAGTGCAGTTAGGGTTTGTTTGTCATTTGCGCGTTAGCGAAGCGGCTCTGAAAGAGCTTCGCCCATCTGAAGGTGGTAGTGTTGAGCGTCCGTTTAAAACTCTAAATACAGAATTATTCTCAACTTTACAGGGATATACAGGTTCAAACGTTCAAGAGCGACCAGAGGAAGCGGAAAAAGAAGCTTGCTTAACGTTGCGGCAGTTAGAGCAAATGTTGGTGCGTTACATCGTTGATAACTATAACCAGCGACTTGATGCTCGAATGGGCGACCAGACAAGATTTCAACGCTGGGAATCTGGTTTAATTGCAGCACCCGATTTACTTTCCGAAAGGGATTTGGATATTTGCTTAATGAAGCAAACACGGCGACAAATTCAACGCGGGGGATATCTGCAATTTGAAAACTTGATGTATAGAGGTGAACTCTTAGCGGGTTATGCGGGGGAAAGTGTTGTGTTGCGATATGACCCCAGAGACATCACAACGATTTTGGTTTATCGCATAGAAGGGGATAAAGAGGTATTTATTGCTCGTGCTTATGCTCAAGATTTGGAGACAGAAGAATTATCTCTAGATGAAGCAAAAGCTAGCAGCCGTAAGGTCAGAGAAGCGGGTAAGGCTGTAACTAATCGCTCAATTTTGGCTGAAGTTAGGGAACGCGAAACATTCCAAACTCAAAAGAAAACCAAAAAAGAGCGTCAGAAAGTAGAACAGGCTGAGGCCAAAAAATCTAAACAACTTATACCTGTTGAGCCAGAGTCATCAGTAGAGGCGGTATCTATTGATAGCGAACCTGAGATGCCGGAAGTTTTTGATTACGAACAAATGCGTGAAGATTACGGATTTTAGAAAATGACTTCAAAAGAAGCTCAAGCAGTCGCCCAACAATTGGGTGATATTCCCGTTAATAGTGAAAAATTACAGACGGAGATTCAACGATTAAATCGTAAAGGTTTTGTCCCACTTGAACAAGTGCAAATTCTCCATGATTGGTTGGAAGGAAAGCGCCAATCAAGACAATCTGGGCGTGTGGTAGGTGAGTCGAGAACGGGAAAAACAATGGGTTGTGATGCCTATAGGCTTAGGAATAAACCCTCTCAAGTTGCAGGAAAACCCCCAACTGTACCTGTGGCTTATATCCAAATTCCCCAGGAGTGCGGTGCTAAAGAATTATTTGGGGTAATTATGGAGCATTTGAAATATCAAGTCACTAAAGGAACAGTGGCAGAAATTCGAGATAGAACACTGCGGGTTCTTAAAGGTTGCGGGGTAGAGATGTTGATTATTGATGAAGCTGATCGCTTTAAGCCAAAAACTTTTGCCGAAGTGCGTGATATTTTTGACAGGTTGGAAATAGCAGTGATTTTGGTAGGAACTGATCGCTTAGATGCAGTGATTAAGCGGGATGAGCAGGTTTATAACCGTTTTCGGTCTTGTCACCGTTTTGGAAAGATGTCAGGGGAAGATTTTAAGCGAACGGTGGATATTTGGGAGAAGCAAATACTGAGATTGCCAGTTGCTTCCAACCTTTCGAGTAAGACGATGTTGAAGACGTTAGGGGAAGCAACTGGAGGTTATATCGGTTTGATGGATATGATTTTCCGAGAGACTGCAATCCGGGCTTTAAAAAAAGGACTGCAAAAAATTGATTTGGAAACTTTGAAGGAAGTAGCTGCTGAGTACAAGTGATGGAAGTAGAAAATATTAAGCCTTGGCTGTTTAGAGTTCAACCATATCAAGGAGAAAGCCTGAGTCATTTTTTGGGACGCTTTCGACGGGCAAATGATTTAACCCCAACTGGCTTAGGTAAGGCCGCAGGGCTTGGAGGTGCGATCGCCCGATGGGAAAAGTTTCGCTTTAATCCCCCACCGTCTCGGCAGCAGTTGGAGGCATTAGCTACTGTAGTGGGAGTTGAGGCGGATAGATTAACGCAGATGTTACCTCCTGCTGAAGTGAGGATGAAGCTTGAGCCGATTCGGTTATGTGCTGCTTGTTATGTTGAGTCACCTTGTCACAAGATTGAATGGCAGTTGAAGATAACGCAAGGGTGCGATCGCCACCAATTAATTTTGTTGTCAGAATGTCCAAACTGTGGAGCAAGATTTAAGATTCCAGCAGTGTGGGTGGATGGTTGGTGTCACCGATGTTTTCTGAGTTTTGCCGATATGGGAAAGTATCAAAAGTCTTATCGATGACGGAGTTTGTGCAAACATAGTAGTACTTTTCAAATGTTAGCTACAAATCATCCCCCCCCTTGATAAATTAATATTTTACTTAGGCAGCTATTACTATAAATTCAGCTTGTTGTTAGACTGTCCTGACTGTGGACAAGAGTCTAATATGGTTACTGACTAAATTATTAGTTGCAAGTTTTGGAACTATACTGAAGATGTATTAGTAGGAACTGAAGCAATTATTTTTAATAGTAAATGGTGACAACGAAATTCAGCAGGATATGATTTTCCTGATGGAACTAACCGATGGTGATCCGAAGTTTTGTGATCACGAGTTGGAAAATCTGGATGATCATTTAATTTGCATGGTGCTTTAGTTTCAATATTGGTAAAAGCTTTGTTAGGATCACCGGAAAAAAGATAACCCAACATTCCTCCTTGACTAGAGAATGGTGCATATCTACAAGTAATAAAATTGTTGTTTATCTCTTTTATATATTCAGTTACATCTATATCTGATTTCAAAATCTTAGCTTCTAAAGGCCAAATAATTCTGTCATTGGCTATGAAAATAAATGCAATATCATATTGTGGAGGTTGAGCTTGTGCTGATTTGCTGGTTTCAAATTCATACACTTCTTGTAGAACTACAAAAGGCTCATCTCCAGTCTTAACCTGATGAATCTTCACTACAAGAGCTTGAGTAATACTTCTTTCTAACTGCTCCTCTTTGTTATCAAAATTAATTGGTGATAAAAACTCATTAACCAGCCTATCATAGCCTTCCCAAACAAGTCTTATCAAAATTGATATAGCATCCGGATTCCATGCTTTTGCCAATTCCACAAAATCACCTGTATTTGGATACCTCTTTTGAAAAATATTTCCTCTTCTAGCCACTATATGACTCCTCTATAACTTGCGATTCTTTATCAAATGTTGTTCGCCACGTCATAATATCTGCGGCTACTTCATCAGCATCTCTTAAAGCCATAGAGCGAGTCCAATAACGAATTTTGTCAGGTTTGATTAAATAAATAGTAGGAATTTTCACCCCATTTAATTCTACAGAATCATAAATCCTGGCAACACGCTGATAAAAGATGCCACCATCTTCTATACTTCCTCTTTCCAGATACAACTTATTTAAGTTTTCCAAGCGTTTCATTAAATCAGGGGAGTCAATAGGTTTAATATGAACACCTTCAGAATCAGGCTTATTAAGATGAATAGCCACTAAGCGAATAGGAAGAAGAGTGTTAGTTTGTTCCTGGAATATGGTGGCGCAAACTTGTTTATCTTGTCCAAATCCTGCTTTAAGAACTCGCAAGAAATACTCACAATATGCCGTAAGTTCAGGTTCAGTATTATTCTGAGATTGATTATTATCTATACGGTGAGTTCTTTTGCGTCCTGGAGAAGCAACATCTCCTTTAAAGTCTGGCAGACTGTAATTAAATAGATCATTAATTAGTACCCATTCACTATCTTTAAATTCAAAAGCTTGTCGTATGCGCTCATCTATATCATCAATTGTTTTTATATTATGTAATTCTCCTACCGATAATTCAGGTATTGGCACACGCAGTAAATCGTCTACATTCACTTCTGGGATATAAGAGGCAAAACGACCACTAGCAAGTAGTAGATAGTAGACAGCTAATTTACTGTTGTATAATAGACACGCAGCATTCAATTGTGAAATATTATCTTCGGTAATATGTATACTCACATAACTTTCAGAGCAAATAATCCCTTGATTTGTATTATCAGGTTCAATTATTACTGAACGGAATCTGCCACTTTTTTTCTGCCAACTTAACTTTAAAATAATTTGTGGCAATTGAAATGCAGATAGGCTACTTAAACCTGTACCAGAGTCAATATATGGATCATCATTGATAGGAAGTTGTTCAGCGTTTAGGTAGAGAAAACTGCTATTAAGTGATTCATCTGATTTCAGTATTCGTTTATTCAGTAGACTATTTTCTACTTTTTTTCTATCACCTCTTGGTACTCCTTGGCGTGTTTTAGCAATGCCACGTTGTCTAAGTTTTTTAATGCTTGATTCTTGTTTCAATCTTCTTAACAAGGATAGATCACGTCTTCCTCCCCACATTAAAGCTGTCCAAACTAATGGATCTGTTATTGCCTCTTGTGGGTAAATTGTATTAATATAATCTGGCTCAATTACTATATGATAGTCATCCTCATTTGTCATTACTGGTTTTGGACAGATGTATGTTAAAGGTTCACCGTCAGGAGGTGTGACTGACATTGTGATAACACAAGCTGGAGAAATAGCATCTTTGAAAAGTCCAAAACGCAATGCTGACAAATTAACTATCTCTTCAATTTTGAACTCTGAAAAGAGAGTTTTACGAAATTTCCTAGCAGGTTTATTTTGATTAAAAATCAAAGCCATTGCTGGTTGCATCATTGCGACTTGTCCACCAGATTTAGTTAAAGCAGCAGCTTTTGGTAGAAAGAAAAGACTAATATTACCATAAGAGGTATTCCATTTATTCCGATTTTCAGGTCTATTCTTCCAAGAATCTATGTATAAAGATTTCTTTATAGTATTTTTACCCCAAGGTGCATTACCAACGACTAAATCATATTTACCAGCATCTTGAACAGAACGAAAACCTTCTTTATCTTCTTCAAAAAAATCAGCAGCAATTAGTTGACGTTCACGTAATCTAGGAAAGCGAAACTCATTCTCCCAATAATATTGAGGTTCAACTTTATCAAGCATGGTTAAATAAAGACTAAAAGATGCTACTCTTACTGCTTGAGCATCTACATCAACACCAAATAAATTATTTTCTAGTAAATTTTTTAAATCACTTGGCTTAATTGTTTTTGTATGAGCTTGTTCCCATCTATGAATTAAACGCTGGAATGCTTTAACTAGAAAAATTCCTGAACCACAAGCAGGATCAAGAATCTTGATATCCCATTCTTCACTATCCCAAGGTAAAACACCATCTAGGACAAAATCAACTATATGTTCTGGTGTGTAATGAACTCCTGTACCAGATTTTTTACTAACAAATTCTTCATATATACTGCTAATAAACTCTAAAGGTATAACGTCAAAATGGTAGTATGGCCATAGACTTAATTGTCCAGTTTCAATGTCTACATGACCACTGACAAAATCAGCAAGTATATTTAGATGAGGTTGTTTAACTTTTTGTTCTTCTGTTTGCCATTCAGCTTCACGTTCTTCTTCGGTAGCTCCTTTACCTGGGAATAAATCACCATTGAACTTGCTATTAAGCCAACGAAAAAATTTATAACTATCTCTATGATTTCTTAATATGTCAGCTAAACGAAAGTATTTAGCCGATAATTCACCAGTTCTATATAAATAATCCAGTAAAGTTGTATTTAAGCCAGGATTACCTTCAGAATCTTGACGGTCAAAAAGGAATTGAATGAAAATAATTCTTGCTAATAAATCATGAATTGTATCATCATCAAGTTTATTTTTTTGAAGTCTTTTCCGAACACTTTTCAGATTTTTTAACAGCATCTGGTCAGCGGCTTGTTTCCGTTGAAATCGCTGACTATGTTCTTGAAAAAATTGACCTGATACTAAATCAGCCCAGTGTAACCGCAAAGTTTCAGCAGCTTGACCTGAAAGAGATACCTGATTAAATGACTCAATTTCCCGTTTAGAAACATCAATTACAGGATTGATAATATCATCTTCTTTGGGAAGTTTTTCGTAGCACGTCCAAATTCTTAAGCGATTAGGTTCTGTTGTAATTAGTGATGGTGTACGAGAAAAACTCCAAGCAAGTTGATGAGTTTTTCTCAGTGTTTCTTCTGATATTTCTGTGGGAAAGTCACACACCAGAGCAATGGGTGTTTCTGTCGAGTCACCTTGAGGATTTCCAGCCAGCACGCCTATTTGCACACCATGACCATCTGAAAGTTTGCTGATAGTTCTACCTAGTTTTTCCCTAGCGATTCGTGCATAAACACTTGGACCAGCACCAGATGGCTCCAAAATTTCTTGTGGAGTTGGCCAGTGAAGCTTTTCATGTGCTAGTTCAAGTAGTCCAGACTGTGGCATGTAGTTCTTTAAGCTGTATTATATGATTTCACATTTCAACCATCACATTGTCATGAATTGATTGACATTATTCAACAGTACATTAGTATTATTGCCTGATGCAACAATACTTAACTGGAGTTGACAAATTCTTTTTGAATGCGAAAACAATTTCATTAGACGCAAGCGATGCTGATAACATACAACATAATATCTTGCGACTTAAGTTTTAATCAGCCAATTTAATAGCCAACTGCTGATAAATCACGTCTAACCACACAGGAATCACAGGCTTACCTTCATCTAAAGATGCGATCGCCTTTTTTCTGTCAAACTCCACAAGCTCAAGCGATCGCTCTTGCACTTCCGACAACAACATAAACCGCTTACCTTTACCTGAAGTAAATAACTCCGGTTCTTGGTCTTTCAGCTTTTTCAGCGTGGTGCTGGCTATGTCAAAACTTAACCCCACAGATAGCCAATATGACATTGCAGCTAGTTCCAGCAAATTAGGCTTTGAGTAATAAATACTACGTCCAGTTCCAGTATCACTGATTACAGGAACAATCACCCCCCTCTCGCGCCAATACTGTAGCTGACGAAGGGTGCAGCCTGTGATTTCAGCAGCTTCCTTGCTTGTAAAAAATGTCTCCTGCATACAATTTATTTTACAGAAGACTTGTTTAATACACTTATGTTAGTATTAGACAATATTGTTTTAAACCGATGAGCCAAATCACTATTCAGTGTCGTCTTGTAGCCTCAGAATCATCACGCCACCAACTATGGAAGTTGATGGCAGAGCTAAATACGCCACTGATTAATGAACTATTGCATCAGGTAAATCAACACCTAGAGTTTGAGAGTTGGCGACAAAAGGGCAAACACCCCACTCGTGTTGTCAAAGAACTCTGCGAACCTTTGAAAACTGACCCTCGCTTTATTGGTCAGCCTGGACGGTTTTATACGAGTGCGATCGCCACAGTGAATTACATATACAAATCTTGGTTTGCATTGATGAAGCGATCGCAATTCCAACTAGAAGGTAAAAATCGCTAGTTGGAAATGCTCAACAGTGATGTTGAATTGGTAGAAAGTAGTGGTGTCAGCTTAGATAGTCTTCGCACTAAAGCTGTTGAAATTTTGGTTCAATTTGCTCCCCTCAATACTGTTGAAACTCAATCAACGAATGTAAAAAAAGCTAAAAAGCGCAAAAAAGCTCAAAATTCAGATAGCGATCGCAATTTATCAAAGAATTTATTTGAGACTTACCGCAACACAGAAGATAACTTGACTCGTTGCGCCATCAGCTATTTGCTCAAAAATGGTTGCAAAATCACCGAGAAAGAGGAAGACGCTAAAAAATTTGCTCAACGCCGTCGTAAACTTGAAATTCAGATTGAACGTCTCAGAGAACAGTTAGAAACACGAATTCCCAAAGGTCGGGATTTAACTGCTGCCAAATGGTTAGAAACTATTGTCATTGCCACTCATAACGTTCCAACAAATGAGTCCGAGGCAAAATCTTGGCAAGACAGCCTTTTAAGGCAATCTAGCAAAATACCTTTCCCGGTAGCTTACGAAAGCAACGAAGACATGACTTGGTTTAAAAACCAGTTTGGGCGTATCTGTGTAAAATTCAACGGTTTGAGTGAGCATAGCTTTCAAGTCTATTGTGACTCTCGCCAACTCCACTGGTTTAAACGCTTCCTAGAAGATCAACAAATTAAGAAAAATAGCAAAAACCAACACTCCACTAGCCTGTTCACCCTCCGTAGTGGGCGTATTGCTTGGCAAGAAGAGGAAGGCAAAGGCGATCCTTGGAATGTTAATCGCTTAACCCTCTACTGTTCTGTGGATACACGCCTATGGACGACTGAAGGAACCAATCAAGTAAGAGAAGAGAAAGCCGAAGAAATCGCTAAAATTATCACCAATACAAAAGCCAAAAGCGACCTCAATGAAAAACAGCAAGCCCATATAAAACGCAAAAACTCTACCTTAGACAGAATTAATAACCCTTTTCCTCGCCCCACTAAACCTTTATATAAAGGACAATCCCATATTCTTGTTGGTGTTAGCCTCGGCTTAGAAAAACCTGCAACGCTAGCGGTAGTAGACGGTACTACAGGTCAAGTAATTACCTATCGCAGCATCAGACAACTACTGGGTGATAATTACAAACTGCTAAATCGGCAGCGACAGCAAAAGCACTTTTTATCCCACCAACGCCAAATAGCTCAGACGCTTGCTGCACCATATCAGTTTGGAGAATCGGAGTTAGGGGAATATATAGACAGATTAATAGCTCAAGAGATTGTGGTGATCGCACAAACATATAAAGCTGGTAATGGCAGATTGATTACAAACATTCAAAATCAAGCAAAAAAAGCTGGAATTGTTGTAGAGGAGGCAAAACAGTCAGTTAGAGGAAGCCCGCAGGAGAAAGCGAAAGAATTAGCGATCGCTTCGTCATTCAGGTTTCAACACCCCTCCCAGCGAGAGGCGGGTTGAAAGTTAAAAGTGGATCTAGCATCTTGCTTAAAATACAAAGTTGTTTCAACACCCCTCCCAGCGAGAGGCGGGTTGAAAGTTTGCACAAAATGCCAGCAAAATACTGCACCAAGTTTCAACACCCCTCCTAGCGAGAGGCGGGTTGAAAGTCGCTACGACTTTCGCTGTCAATGGGTATGTCCTAGTACATTAAAAGCTTTATTGAGTTTTGGAATTTTTCCAGTGTTCATAGCAAACACTTTTTAGGTGGGTTGAAAGGATAGAGCAACAGATTCTTCGTTTGAAGAGCTTGCATTTTAGCTCTAATATTGAAACCGATTAGTTACCCTATAAAAGAAGAGTTCTGCCATACCTAAAGTATGGCAAAGTGTTGTAATGATATACAATTTGTCAACGCGGACAATAATTTGGCAACACGGACATTAATCTGTCAACGCGGACAAATAATTTGGCAATTGACAGGTAACGAGCGCGGAGGGATTTGAACCCCCGACCCACAGAACCGGAATCTGTTGCTCTATCCACTGAGCTACGCGCCCTTAATCTTCAATATTCTAGCACGTCTGTGATCAGATTTGCAGTCTTAAAGATAATTAGCTGGGTCTACAGGTGTACCATTCCGGCGGACTTCAAAGTGGAGATGGGGGCCAGTTGAGAAACCTGTGGAACCGACAGCAGCGATCGCTTGTCCGCGTTCAACTGCTTGTCCCTCAGAAACATACAACTCGCTGGTATGCCCGTAGAGTGTAGTCATGCCATTACCGTGATCGATAATTACCGCTCTGCCATAACCACCATACCACCCAGCAAAAATTACTGTTCCCGAGTCGGCTGCTCGAATTTTACTGCCATAGCTGGCGGCAAAATCTAACCCGGCATGAAAGCGACGATAGCCAAGAATAGGGTGCATCCGCCAGCCAAAGGGACTACTAGTAGGAGCATCGCTAGGATATGCCATTACACCAGTTCCCCGAATGATGATACTTGTCCGGCTGTTGGTTTTTGCTTCGGCTTGGGCTACCTTTTGTTGAATCAAGACTTCCAGATTTTTAGATTCCCTTTCTAGCTGATTTTGCGCTGCTTCCAAGGCGAGGCGATCGCTATTCAGGCGTTGAATCAATTCTGATTGTGATTGCGTCTGAGTTTGATAATCAGCTTTTTGGGCTAATAGTTGCTCACGAATTAAGCCAATTTCGTTTTTTTGCTGTTCTACTCCCGTTTTTTGTTTATCGATCGAGTTGGCTTGGGTGTTGAGTTTTGCCAAAATTTGTTGGTCTGCCTGAAACACTAACTTCAACTGATGACGACGGCTGAAAAAGTCGCTGATATTTTCACTTTCGAGCAAAACTGCCCATCCCACAAAATCAGGCGATCGCTGGAGATAACGCAATCGTGCTACTGTTGCGATTTGCCGCTCCTGATATGAACGTTCTGCCACATCTAAATCAGCTTCTAACTGTTGAAGGCGTTGGCTAGCGAGTTGTAATCGTGATTCGCTCTCTTGAAGATAGCTATCTGTAGTTTGCAGATTTTGCTTTAAACCAGTGAGGTGTTTTTGGGCTTCTTGTTGGAGATTATTTAAGCGATCGCGCTCTCCAACCACACCCTGACGCTGCTGGTTCATTTGTTGCTGCTGTTGTCGCAGAGTATCAATAGACCCTGTAGACGTTGCATTGACTGGAATTAATGCCAAACAAATCCACAAAATGCAGCAAAATGCAATAGATAATTCTAGAAATCGCCCTCTCATAGTGCGAAGCCCAATCAAAACGATACTTTCAAACACTATGAGGATTATTCCCAAAATTTGATTCACCCACTCCAACGCATTATTAAATTGTCTGCCAAGTTGTAACACAAGCATTCCAGCTATGCCAGCATTGAGCAGTTATGTGAGTGGTGAGATGTATGAATGCACGTCTAGCAATTCTTTTAATTACCTTGGTTTTTCCAGGTTTGGCAGTGGTGGGAGTATCGTTGTATTGGTTTAATCTCGATTATGCAGCATTGATCAAAGCTGAAAATTATGTGGAAAACCTGGTACAGGTTGGAAAAGTAAATGATAGACAGTTAGAGTATGCCTATCATCGCACCTACATTCATCGCATCAACGTATTTGCCGATGGCACTTGGGGATTACTGGGAGGTGTAATTACAGCGCTAGGCATACATGGATTAGTCACTATTAAAGAGAAGTAATTTAGGATAAAACTCATTGCTTTGCAAGTATGGATGTTTGACAAACACGCCTCCGTTACCCGTCTATTGATGAAACTGGCTTTCTAACTTTTCTATATCTTCGCCACGAGCATCAGGAAGTAAATTTTACGAGTCGTGATGCGTAAAGCCCCCGTGTTTCAACCGGGGGATATAAGCGAATAGCTGAATTTATTCAGCCGTCAAGATTAAAAAACTTTATCAACCTCCCTAGTATCTTATACCAAGCGTGGTAGTGTAAGATAGGAGGTAGAAAGATGCTTGTTTTTGAGTTCAAAGCTTACGGGAAGTTAGCGCAGCTAACAGCAATAGATGATGCAATTCGGACTGCAAAGTTTATTCGTAATAGCTGTATTCGGCTATGGATGGATGTTAAAGGTACGGGCAAAAACGATTTGCAGAAATATTGTGCTGTACTTGCGGCTAATTTTTCATTTGCTAATGAACTTAAT
This sequence comes from Nostoc sp. NMS4, assembly GCF_017115095.1. Taxonomy (GTDB): domain Bacteria; phylum Cyanobacteriota; class Cyanobacteriia; order Cyanobacteriales; family Nostocaceae; genus Nostoc. The sequence continues at coordinate 18,087 of NZ_JABXKI010000088.1, forward strand.
TCAATGGCTCGTCAAGCTTCTGCTGAAAGAGCATGGTCTTCTATCTCTCGATTTTATGAAAATTGCAAGAAAGGTATTCCAGGCTTAAAAGGATATCCCCAGTTCCAGAAAGATTGTCGTTCTGTGGAATACAAAACGTCAGGGTGGAAGCTTGCAGATAACCGAAAATCAATAACCTTCACCGACAAAAAAGGTATTGGAAGGTTAAAGCTCAAAGGTACTCGTGATTTGCATTTCTACCAAATTAACCAAATAAAGCGGGTGAGATTGGTAAAACGTGCGGATGGTGTGTATGTTCAATTTTGCCTTGATGTAGACCGTTCTGAGAATATAGAACCAACTGGTAACACAGTTGGACTAGATGTCGGTTTAAAAGAATACTACACCGACTCTGACGGCGTTATGATCCAGAATCCTAAGTTTCTTCGTGTCGGAAAAAAGGTTCTTAAACGTTCACAGCGTCAAGTTTCAAGGAAGATAAAAGGTTCAAAGAATAGAGGCAAGGCTAGACGGATTTTGGGTAAGCGCCACCTCAAAATAAGTAGGCAGCGTAAAGACCATGCTGTGAAATTAGCACGGTGCGTAGTTCAGTCAAACGACTTGATCGCTTACGAAGATTTGAGGATTAAAAATATGGTGAAAAATCACTGTTTAGCCAAGTCTATTA
>NZ_JABXKI010000331.1 GCF_017115095.1 Nostoc sp. NMS4
ATTGTAGGTTGGGTGGAGGCTTTGCGTAACCCAACATCCTGATATATGTTGGGTTGCGCTCCGCTCCACCCAACCTACGTCTAGTTGCTTGACAAAATAATATTAATGATATGTATCAATGTATAAATTTTAATGTATGAATTTTAAGAATTTTGATAAGTGTAGAGACGTGATTAATTACGTCTCTACAAAAATTCTGCAAATCAAGCTGAATTCTCTATTCCTTACCCCTTGTTTGGGGAATGTCACAAGAGTTGAGCTTGATCCTCAAACAACTCAGATTATTCTGCAAAAATGGAATTCACCCCATTTATATCCCTAGAGTTTCTGCAAAAAAAATCATGAATTGTTAGTCAATGTTTTTCTTTACACTATCTTTCACGTCTTCAATTCCATGACGTACTTCGCTTTCGGCTTGCTTTGCTTTACCTTTTGCTTTATCTTCTGGATCTCCAGTAACATTCCCTAATGCTTCTTGGGCTTTACCTTCAACATTTTTAGCAGCAGCCTTTGCGCGATCTTCTAAGCTCATTTTTGTACTCCTGATTAAATCAAAAACGCATTTCAAAGCTATAAACTAACCTTGAAACTTTTTGTTATTACTTTTACACAGTAGCTTAAAGTTTTTGCTAAAGCCTTCCACCACAAGGCATATTAAAAAATTCGTAATTCGTAATTCGTAATTCGTAATTAAGAAAGGTTGTCGTAGTAAGGATTCTAGCTATTGCATAAATGTAAATTAAATGAAGAATAGTTTAGTTACCTATGCTAAAAGACATAGAACAATCTCTAGTTTGGAGTGTTTAAATAAAAAAACCAGTTTCGTATAGAAACTGGGTTAATAAAGTTATGGGGATGTTTTTTGTTTAATCTAGAAAACCCATCAGGGTTTCAGAATTGTCAATCTCATTTGGTGCTATTGGACGGTTCCCAAATGTAGAATAGCTGTCAGAAATTGCTAATGAACTTGAGGCAATTGGACGAATCCCAGAGAGATTTATACTTTCAACGACTTGGAATGTGTTAGCGCCAATTGGACGAATACCCATTGAGTTATAGGTTTCAACTACTTCTAACGTACTGGTGCTAACAGGACGCACCCCAGCAATTGAGAGGTGTTCAGCAACTTCTAAGTCGCTAGCACCTATGGGACGAATTCCAGAAATGGCTAATGTCCCGGTAGCTCCCACTGGCAGTTCACTAACTTCCTCGACTTTATCAGCATTCAAGCTCTGATCTAGTTTATTTTCAACTTCCTCTGTGGTTTCCCCTGAAGACTTAGCATTGTTTTGCCGAGAACTGATTGCTTTGCCAGCGCTGCTAATAGCCATAAACCAACACCTCTAATTTGTTAATTGAATTTTACAATAATTAAGGAAAGATGAAATTTTTTCCCATATACATTAGAGTTTAACCTTAAAAAACCTCATATAGATATAAGAATCTTTAAAACTGATACATAAGTAAATGTGAATTAATAATTTTTATAAAATTATATGACTATTTATTTGCTCTAATTAAGCCAGCTACAATAGATACAGGGCGGAATCGTCACCATGAGATAGGGTATTTACAGCAAAACTGTATGACAGAATTTTGTCTTCAAGCTCCCTTTAGTCCCACAGGCGATCAACCACAAGCGATCGCACAACTTACTGCTAGTATCGAAGCTGGTAATCGTTACCAAACTTTACTCGGAGCGACTGGAACTGGTAAGACATTTTCAGTAGCAGCAGTGATTGAGAAAATTGGCAAGCCAACTTTAGTTCTGGCGCATAACAAAACCCTGGCTGCACAGCTTTGTAACGAGTTGCGAGATTTCTTTCCCAACAACGCAGTTGAGTATTTCGTCAGCTACTACGATTATTATCAGCCAGAAGCGTATATTCCCGTTACCGATACCTATATTGAAAAAACGGCGGCGATTAATGATGAAATAGATATGTTGCGGCATTCAGCGACGCGATCGCTTTTTGAACGCCGTGATGTCATTGTCGTTGCTTCCATCAGCTGCATCTACGGTTTAGGAATGCCAGCAGAATATCTGAAAGCTGCCATCCCCCTACAGATAGGTATGGAAGTAAATCAACGCCAAATTTTACGAGATTTGGCAAATGTTCAATATAGCCGCAACGACATCGAAATGGGTCGGGGCAAATTTCGCGTCCGAGGCGATGTTTTAGAAATTGGCCCAGCTTATGAAGACCGAATTATTCGTGTCGAATTTTTTGGTGATGAAATAGATGCGATTCGTTATATTGACCCGGTGACAGGGGAAATTCTCAAGAGTTTAGAAGCCGTGAATGTCTACCCCGCACGTCACTTTGTCACGCCAGAAGAACGGTTAGAAGTAGCTTGTCATGACATTGCCGCCGAGTTAAAACAGCAAAAACTAGACTTAGAACAAGCGGGGAAATTATTAGAAGCGCAACGCATAGATCAACGTACACGCTATGACCTAGAAATGCTACGCGAAGTCGGTTACTGCAATGGCGTTGAGAACTATTCCCGCCACTTAGCAGGAAGACAAGCTGGAGAATCACCAGAATGTTTAATTGATTATTTTCCCAAAGATTGGCTACTAATTATCGATGAATCTCACGTTACCGTACCCCAAATTCGGGGGATGTATAACGGCGATCAAGCGAGAAAAAAAGTTCTAATTGAACATGGATTTCGGCTTCCTAGCGCTGCTGATAACCGTCCTTTAAAAGCAGAAGAATTCTGGCAAAAGGTAAATCAGTGTATTTTTGTATCAGCAACTCCGGGAAATTGGGAATTAGAAATTTCTGAAGATCATGTAGTTGAACAAGTAATTCGACCAACTGGAGTGGTTGATCCAGAAATTTCTGTACGTCCCACAGAAGGACAAATTGATGATTTGTTGGGAGAAATTAAAGATAGAGCCGATCGCCATGAACGAGTGTTAATTACCACATTAACCAAGCGGATGGCGGAAGATTTAACCGAATATTTGCAAGAGCGCAGTATCAGGGTACGGTATTTACATTCCGAGATTACTTCTATTGAGCGCATTGAGATTTTGCAGAACTTGCGCGAGGGAAAATTTGATGTTTTGGTTGGTGTGAATTTGCTGCGGGAAGGTTTAGATTTACCCGAAGTTTCCTTAGTAGCAATTATGGATGCAGATAAAGAAGGTTTCTTACGCACCGAGCGTTCCTTAATTCAAACTATTGGTAGAGCTGCACGTCATGTCCAGGGACAAGCAATTTTGTATGCCGATAATATGACAGGTAGTATGATTAAAGCCATTGATGAAACAGATAGGCGGCGGGGTATTCAAACCGCACATAATCGACTGCATGGAATTACACCACAACCGATTGTGAAAAAATCAAGTAATGCGATTTTGGCTTTTTTAGATGTATCTCGACGATTAAATGCAACTGACTTGAAAGTAGTAGATGAACATCTAGATGAACTGCCATTAGAACAGATTCCAGGGTTGATTACTCTGTTAGAAGCACAGATGAAAGAAGCGGCGAAGAAACTGGAATTTGAAGAGGCGGGAAAATTGCGCGATCGCATTAAGCAACTGCGGGATAAAATGTTGGGACGTTAACGTGAATCTTATACTCACGAATTAGTAATTACCTGCACAGAAAGATTATTACATCAACGCTTGGGTGACAAAGTTTAGTAAAAATCGTCAATTTACGATAATTCTTCCGGTTAGTCGTAAATATTTCTTTATTTACAAGGCTGAGGATATAGACAATGAAAACTCGTAGTTTTACAGTCCTCGTTTACAAGGAGGACGATATGTATATAGCTGAATGTCCCGAAGTTGGTACAGTTGATCAGGGAGAGACAATCGAAAAGGCAATTGCTAGCTTGAGAGAGGCAACGAAGCTTTATTTAGAGGAATTTTCTCTACCTGAAACATCCCCAAGGTATGTTACCAGTATTGAGATTAGCTATGCCTAAGTTGCCACGAATCTCAAGTAGAGAAGCAATTCGGGCGCTGGAGCGTTTGGGTTTTGAGCAAATTCGACAAACCGGGAGTCATGTTGTGATGAAGAAGGAAACACCGCAAGCTACAACTGGCTGTGTCGTACCTGTGCATCAACAATTGAAAGTAGGGACATTGAGCGGAATTCTTAAGCAAGCACAAGTTACCCCGGAGGAGTTCATAGAAAATCTTTGAGGTCTAACAATTCAAATGCAGCGGACGGTAAAAATTACTGGTGGAGTTGCAGAGATTGTCTGCTGCCGCTCATTTGAGTCGTTAATGATTTGCTGAAGCGATCGCATTAAACATCTGCGGGATAAAATGTTAGGACGTTAGAGGTCTAATATGTTTTAACTTCATGAAAGCTTCAGTTCCTTCATGATAGCTTTAATGTTAAGCCTTAATGTTGTAACCTTAAGCCTTAATGTCGTAACCTTAAGCCTTAATGTTGTAACCTTAAGCCTTAATGTTGTAACCTTAAGCCTTAATGTCGTAACCTTAAGCCTTAATGTCGTAATATTCGTAATTAATGTTGTAACCTTAAGCCTTAATATTGTAACCTTAAGGCTTAATGCTTGATGGGTAGTGCGGTGGCATCCAACGATCGCCGTTGTTCAAGCAAAGCTTTCACTAAGATACAAAGGGCTAGACTTGAGGGCGCGATCGCATTAAACATCTGCGAGATAAAATGTTAGGACGTTAACCTAAATCTACTGAGTCCTCAATTGGAGATGTCTGATTGAGGCAACACTGATGGCCGATTGTTAATTGTAAATATCACGGCGATGCCCAACTTGATGAATTGTAATGAGTTGTGCTTCAGCATCAAAGGAATAAATAACCCGGTAGTCACCAATTCCGAGTTTGAACAAACCGCTTAAATCAGCACTCAAAGCTTGAGGGGTTAAGTCCTCAAAGTTCTCAGACAACCAGCGAATTTTCCGCAGGATGCGCTCTTGAATAGTTGAGGTGAGAGCTTCAAACCCGATAGTCGCCTCTGATTTAAATTCGATCTTATAGCTCATTACCAGGTCAACCCCAGGTTTTTTGCTACTTCCTCGGCAGGGATTCCACGTTCTCCAGATTGAGTACGTTGCAGGGAGTCTAGTAGTTGCTGTTTCACTTCTGGCTTTATTTGTTTGCCTTCATCGGGATCAACCAATAGAGATTGAATCGTTTCGGCAACAGTTTCTTGAATCAGAAGCTTGAGTTCTTCGATAGTCATATCTTTGACTTGCATAAGGGAAGATCGTTAGTGAGAACTACTCTGACTGTTTTACTTGCTATTGTGGCATATTGCGGCGATCGCGGGGCAATTGCACTGAGATTGTTATTGATTGCCTTGAAATCGGGAACACTGTGATTAAGGGTGCTGCAAGGTTGTGAGCAATTGAACAAAACCCAAATCCTTAATTATCTTTGGTTTCCACTACTATGCAAACAGTTGAAGTTGAGTATTCAGGTCAGATCCAAGTTAATGCAGGCAAAAATCCTAGAGAACTTTACGCTCACCAGAACGAGGCAATCATAGCACTGGATCAAAAAAACAAGTCTCCATTTGAAGGCTTACTAGTTTTGCCTACGGGTGGCGGAAAAACTTTGATAGCGATTAATTGGTTACTACGTAACTTTATCGATAAGCGAAAAAAAGTTTTGTGGATCGCTCATCGGCATGAGTTACTTGACCAAGCCTTTGAGACGTTGAAATTTAGTGCCGATCCTTCATTGCTCAATAATGTCGAAAAGTTTAGATATCGTGTGATTTCCGGTCATCCTAAACATGATCGTCCTGTTAATATTCAACGAACTGACGATATTATTATTGCTAGTAAAGATAGTCTCAATAGTGGATTAAACTATCTTCTCGACAATTGGGTTAAACATTCTGATGCAATTCTCTTGGTAGTTGATGAAGCACATCACGCAACAGCAAAAACTTATCGGAAACTAATTAACGACATCAAGAAAAACTTTGAAGATAGAGGAAAGGCAGATAGTTTTAAAATGTTGGGGTTGACAGCGACTCCATTCAGAACAGATAAAGGTGAAGAAGGTCTACTTAAAAAAGTTTTTCCTGACAACATTATCTTTTCAGAACACTTAAGAACACTTATTACTAGAGGAATTCTTGCTGAACCAATTTTCGAGAACTTAGAAACAAAACTAGATTTTTATCGAGAATTGACCGATAAAGACATCAAAGCGATCGAGAATTTTGATAAGCTGCCCAAAAAGGTAGCCGAAAGCATCGCAATGTCTGATACCCGTAACCGACGGATTGTTGATCACTATATTGCTCATCAAGATAAGTATAAACCACTATTAGTTTTTGCAGTTGATATTCAACACGCGATCGCATTAAATAGCTTATTTCAAAAACGAGGGATTAACTCTGATTTTGTAGCGTCAAAAATATCAGATGCAAATACAGGAGCTACAGTTTCTGTAAAAGAAAATGGTGAGAAAATCAAGCGATTTAGAAGAGGAGAGCTTGAAGTACTCATTAATGTAGAGATGTTAACTGAGGGAACCGATTTACCCAACGTTCAAACTGTTTTTCTGACTCGCCCAACTACTTCTACGATCCTAATGACACAGATGATAGGTAGAGCTCTACGTGGGCAGAAGGCAGGTGGTACAGAAAAAGCTTATGTTGTAAGCTTTATTGACAATTGGGAAGACAAGATTAACTGGGTCAATCCTGAGAAGTTGATTGATGAAGGGGGGGTTTTCCGCGATAAAGATATCGAGACAATGAAGAGAATTGCTCGACTTATCTCTATTGAAAAGATTGAAGAATTTACCCGCATGATGGATGATTCTATCGATACTACTGACTGGGAAAAATTAGACTTTTTGAGACGAGTTCCCGTTGGAATTTATTGTTTCTCTATTCTTGAACCTTCTGAATCTGGTGAACCTCTATCTAGAAACTATGATGTACTTCTATATAATGATACAGAAGAGGCTTATGATAGTTTTGTCAATGATTTAGAGAGTGTATTTAAGAGCGTTGATATTGAAAACAGAGAGATATTAACTGATGAAGAACTTAAATATCTGCTGCAACTCACAAAGGAACTTTATTTTCCCGATCATTCATTTCTACTTGGTTATAGAGATGCTGATGTTGAGAACATTCTACGTTTCTACGCTCAAAAACAGATGGAGCCAGAATTTATTGCGTTTAGTGAACGTAGAAAGTGTGATTTGTCAATTGTAGCGAGGCATATATACGAAAATGATTTAACCCTTAAACAAGTAACTGAATATCTCACTTCTCTATGGAATGACAGTAAATCCTTTTGGCAAGTTCTATTTGGATATAACTATCTGTATTTCAAGAAACAAATAGACATTGAAATTAATAAACTGCTCGGAGTTTACCCTGATCTGATAGTTACTCCACCAATCGTAATTCCTGACACAGTACCCCTAGAAAGTCTTTCACTCGTTGAAATTAGGGAGAGAGATCCAGCCGAGTATAGAGATATTAAGGATGCTGTGTTTGCTAAATATACAAATACAAAGGGATTTATTAACTGTGCTATGAGTGAGTTTAAGAGCCAGATGCGAAGGGATTTCCAAATTGATCACATCATACCGATGTCAAAAGGTGGTTTAACCACGCTAGATAATCTTCAAGTTTTATCTCGTAAAGCTCACGCAGAAAAGACTCGGTTAGACAACCTAAAAACTAAAATTTGAAGAAGCGGCAAAATTGCGCGATCGCATTAAACATCTACGGGATAAAATGCTTGCTTTTAGGATAGTGCGATCGCTGATCTTGTCGCTTGGGTTAACGCAAGGAAACTCAACGTCTTTTTCCACTTACGATCTTAACTACTTCCACCAATCTAGGGCGATGTCTACGACGATGCTCCGCCTACGCAAGTTAATCATCTTTGAGTAAGCGTTCCAGCAAACTTGGTGCAACCCAAAAGCCAACATCTTGCAACTGTTCAAACGTTGCTTCTAAATCCAGCAAGCCAGATATGTTAGCGTCTTTCAAAATGCCCAGAAGCCCAATTATTTTTAATCCACGTTCCACAGCAATTCGCCTTGCTGCTTTGTCATCCAAGATCACTAAATCGGCTTTCAGTTGTTCTGCAAGTAAAATTGCTTCTCGTTCACCAGGGTCAAGCTTTTCTAGTTCAACGTCTTGAGGAAGTTCGATTGGTTGTATTTGAAGCCAATTAGGAGGTTGAGCAATCCAGCTTTTTACTACAGGGGGTGATTCAAATGCTCTTAGTTCATCTGCAACGGCTTGAGGAATGATCACACATCCATATAGACGCTGTAATATGACAATCTGATTGATTAACAGCAGGTAACAAACTGGAGAGGTATCAGAGACAACAATCATTGTACTCTGAACTCCTTAAGAGTCTGAAGATCCTGTTCTAATTCAGTTTCGTCATAGTTTAGATAAATACCCATCTGCTTCAGAAAGACATGAGCACAAAGACGGTTTGGTAGCTGGAGAATTTGACGCACTTCAGCAGTGTTAATCTTGCCACAACTGTAAGCATCGGCAACAATTAGTTCTAGGAAGCGACGAGAGAGGTTCCCTTCGGTTTGGTCTAGTCGCTGGGCAATTTCATCGGGAATTTCAATGGTAATTTGCATATTACAAGGTACATATAATCTAATCATTAGCTCTATGGTAAGCGATCGCCCCACAACAACCCCCTATTGTAAATCGCTGGTGCTGAGTTCAAGGTTGCTTGCTGCCGTTGATTTGAGCCGTTCATCACAAGCTTGGGCGATCGCATTAAACATCTGCGGGATAAAATGCTAGGACGTTAACGTAAAGTATATGTATCGTCTGAGGCGATTATTCATCACCGAGTAAATACAACTCTCATGTCAAACAATATGTTTTGCTGACAGGTTAGTGTTCAATGTAACAGTTTTGATGCTAATTTCGGATTGTATTTAACAGTTGACAGTCAATTAGGCATCAGCTATGTTTTGGGTATTTGATTCAGTTGTTTTCAATGCCCACTCTATTAACTGTCGGTCCATATCGATTTTTCTGCTATGCAGGTGATCGTGATGAACCACCTCATGTACACGTTGAGCGTGACAATAATGAAGCCAAGTTTTGGCTTGAACCTATCCGACTCCAAAGTAATAGAGGGTTTAATCGCACAGAGATTAACCGCATTCACAAACTTGTTCAAGAACATCAAGAGCAATTGCTAGTAGGCTGGAATGACTTCTTTAACGATTGAACTGCCTGAAATACCCACGATTCAGCAAGTGGCAATTACAGATGATACGCTTTCTGCGGATTTATCCGATGGGCGCACTATATCTGTTCCATTAGCATGGTATCCTCGCCTATTACATGGATCAGTCGAAGAACGCAACAACTGGCGCTTCATCGGTGGGGGTAATGGAATCCACTGGGATCAGCTTGATGAAGACATTAGCATCAAGAATCTGATTGTCGGACAACCATCAGGAGAAAGTCAAAAATCCTTTCAGAGGTGGTTAAGTAATCGGATATCAGGAGTCTAACAAATCACTGGGCAATATTATCTACCGCCGTTTATCTTGGTCGTTAGCCTACTTATATAGTCATTGGCTATAGAGTCAATTTACAGGGTGGCGATGTAATGAAGCTGGAAACCATGCCTACCTTTCAACAATATTGGCAGAATCAGGGTGGTCTAACGGCATTTCAAGAGCGTCGCACTGCGCTCAACTTGCCACCAAGAAGCGATAATAGATAAGATACCATTTGCGAACCACAACCAGATGGTTTTGCTATGATGCTTTCATAATTTTAACAAAATTCGGTGGGTTTAAGTCCCCGGCTTCTATCAAGCCGCAAGTTTTGTGGCGGGGTCTAAATCCCCGTTACAAAACTTACTTGCGACTTGCGACTTGCGACTTGTTTTAACTTTTACTAGATCCCTATGACCTCCCAGCAACTTGAAGAACGCTCTCAACAACTCGAAGCGCGAGTTGCAACTTTGGAGGCAGAACTGGCAGAAATGAAACAGATGCTCTATGGGTTTGTCCAGAAAAAATCTCCTTGGTGGCTAGAAGTCGCAGGTAGCTTTGAAAACGATCCTACTTTTGAGGAAGCAGTTTGCTTTGGACAAGAATGGCGAAAATCTGCTGAGTAGGGTTGCTAACACCGCAAGATGTATATTCTTGACACCGATCATCTCAGTTTTATCCAACGCAATGGACAAGAGGGAAAGCGAATCCTGACAAGGCTGGCAGCTATTGAAGAGGGTGAAATTGCAGTAAGTGTGATTACCTACGAAGAACAAGTTAGAGGTCGGCTCAGTGTTCTATCTAAGGCGAAAACTCCAGATGAGCAAATTTTAGCGTATCAAGGGCTACAGCAACTCGCAATAGATTATCGTTCGATTGTGATTGTTCCGTTTAGTCGTAAAGCCGCTCTAGAACATCAACGTTTGCGAAAAGCTTATCCTCGTTTAGGAAACATGGATCTAAAAATTGCCGCGATTACTCTAACCCGTAATGCAATAAATAATCCGGTAGTCCCCAATTCTGAGTTTGAACAAACCGCTTAAATCAGCACTCAAAGGTTGAGGGGTTAAGTCCTTAAAGTTCTCAGACAACCAGCGAATTTTACGCAAGATGCGCTCTTGAATCGTTGAGGTGAGAGTTTCAAACCCGATAGTCGCCTCTGATTTAAGTTCGATGTCGTAGCTCATTCCCAGGTCAATCCGAGGTTTTTTGCTAATTCCTCAGCAGGGATTCCACGTTCTCCAGATTGAGTACGTTGTAGGGAGTCGAGTAGTTGCTGTTTCACTTCTGGCTTTATTTGTTTGCCTTCATCAGGATCAACCATTAGAGATTGAATCGTTTCGGCAACAGTTTCTTGAATCAGAAGTTTGAGTTCTTCGATGGTCATATCTTTGACTTGCATAAGGGAAGATCGTTAGTGAGAACTACTCTGACTGTTTTACTTGCTATTGTGGCATATTGCGGCGATCGCGGCGGCGTAACAAACCGCTTGCACATCGCATTAAACATCTGCGGGATAAAATGCTAGGAAGTTAACCTAAATCTTATGCTCACCAATATTCGCCTAATTAGTGTTAAAGAATATCACCAAATGGCGGAAACGGGAATTTTTCATCCTGAAGAACGCTTAGAATTAATCGCGGGACAAATCATCAGAATGTCAGCAAAAGGAACTGCTCACGAATCGGCAATTACCCGCACAGAAAGGTTATTACGTCAACGTTTGGGTGACAAAGTTTTATTAAGAATCCAGTCACCAGTCCCACTTGATGATTATTCGGAACCAGAACCAGATATTTCAGTGGTGAAGCTGAATCCATTAGATTATGAAGATCATCATCCCAATGCTTCCGAAGTATTTTTGCTGATTGAAATAGCTGATTCTAGTCTCAAGTACGATCGAGAAGTAAAAGCGATGGCATACTCTAAGTCAGGTATTATTGAGTACTGGATTTTAGATGTCAATGGACGCAAGTTATATATGTATCGTCTTCCCAGTGCAGACGGATATCACAGTGAGAGCATACTTGCAGAGGATGTGACAATTTCGCCTTTAGCATTTCCTGATTGTGCGATCGCAATTCGGGAATTATTGCGAAAAATCTAGGAGGCGATCGCTCACATTAAGCACCTGCTGGATAAAATATTGGGACGGTAACGTTAATTAAATTCCCCTAAAATTACAAGCAGGAGAAATCATGGCTATTGATGTAGAAATTTTACAAACACTAGAGGGCTAGACTGTGCCAAAACGGGAAAATTGTACGCTAAGGAATTAGTTCAACTCCTCAACTCCTTACCAGACAACGATTTCAGCTTAATTTAAAGTCTGATTTTTTCCTTCTCAAAGGACGCAAATTATCAATGCTACTTGCTGACTTAAGATTCCAAATGTAATCACCAGTTAAATTGATATGTTCCCACCCCATTGGTGATAAATGTTGCAAGTATTCCTCCGGGATAATTACACCCTCCGACTTCAATAAATTAACCGCATTCTCCAAATACACCGTATTCCAAAGCACAATCGCCGCCACAGCCAAATTCAAACCGCTTGCACGTATTGATTGATCTTCAAACGAACGGTCACGTACTTCACCCAAACGGTGGAAGAAAACCGCTCTCGACAACGAGTTTTTCAATTCCCCTTTATTAAGTTCACTCGTAGCTTTACGTCGCAACTGAGGGCTTTGCAACCAATAAAGAGTGAACAATGTCCTTTCAATTCTTCCTACTTCGCGCAGAGCGATGCCTGCGGCGGGCTACGCCTACGCTAATTTGTTTTGACGAGGATATGACGCTAACTTACGCATGATCAAGGAAGGCGTAACTGTTCCAATTGAAACAGAAGTAGCCAGTCGGAGAATATGATCCCAGCAAGCAGCAATCAATTTGACATTAATTTTCTCACCCAAAAGCGGTAACAAAGGGGAATTCTGATTAACACCATCAAAAAAGTGTAACTTTTTAGAAGCTAAATCACGCATCCGGGGACAAAAACGAAACCCCAGTAGATGACATATACCAAAAACATGGTCAGTAAAACCGTTAGTATCAGTAAAATGTTCTTCTATTTTTAAGTCAGTTTCGTGATACATCAAACCATCCATGCCTCAGCCATTTTCACCAAACCTAAATTAATCGCGTCAGCTAAAATAGTACTGAGCAAAATAATTTTATCTGAAGCCAATTCCGCCGTTTGTAGATGGGTAAAGTGTTTAGTAAAACCAGTCCAAGAATCAACTTCAATAAGTAATTCTGTCAGCTTAATTCGCGGTAATAAATTATAAATTCGGTCGCCAAACTGAGTAGCACCGTCAGGCATATTACTAATAACTGGACTGATCACCAATTTTTCATTTTCAATGACAACGCCAGGTAGTTTATCTGTTGTTAGTAAGTCAGAAACTTTATCGAATTGTTCAAACAACAATTCTTGACGTTGTTCAATATAATTCGTAAAATCCGTTGTAATCGCAACTGGTATTTCATTGTTATCGCACAGAATCTGCCATTGGTGTTGGGGTAGAAGATAATCCTCAAAATCCTGATACTGTCGAGAACCTACAACTGAAATGTCCCCCGAACGCAAACAGTCTCGCAGTTCACTTAAGACACACATTTCGTAATAATGACGGTCAATTTTACCATTGTTGAACACATATTTTAACCATCGGGGTTTGACAAAATCAACTGGTGCATCGTCTGGTATATTACGGCGATTAGTATCATTTAGTTCCTTGATTAAATTTAACGCTTCAACAATAGCTGCGGCTGGATTGCTGGCTTTAAATTCAAAGGCTGAAAGTAATGTTGGTGTATATCTACGTAATTGGGAATAACGTCTGTCAAGCAAATCAAAATAATCAAAATCCGCAGGACGTGCTAATTTTCCAGCTTCTTCAACACTTTTCAGAAAATTATCCCAACTTAACACCGATTCAATGGCAGCATAGGCATCTCCTTCTCCCTCTCTGGCGTTAATTAGAGCATCTCCTATATCAGCATAGAGCCTGACTTTCTCATTAATAGCTTTTCCATCGTGTTGAAAATTTTGGTTACGTTGATTTTCACTGCGGCGGAATAATTTACCTATCATCTTGTCGTGCATTGAGATTGCAGTGTCAACAAATATGGCAGATGTTTCTAACAGAAAAGCAACCAAAGTAGCATATCTTCTTAGCTCATCTAATCTCGCTATGTGTGCAGGCGTTGTTTTCACTCCAATACGGGTTAATTGCACCAAACGATTATGGTGTACTTTAGCTAGACATGAGCTATCTAAATTTAAATCACGAATAAATTCAAACTTATCTAATATTCTTAAAAAATTCTTGGGATTGGCTACTCCAGGTGGTTGGCGCAACCAAACTAATGGAGTCCGGTTCTTTTCAACATTTATCACCAATAAACCATCAAGTTCTTTCTTTTGAATACTTGTTAAGCGTTTAGTTAGCGATAAATAAAATTGGTTTTGAGCGCGTCGTCGTGTTTCCCAAGCCAGCCTTTCAACTGTAGACATTGCGGGGATTATTATTTTAGTCCGACGCATTTCTTCAATCAGTGCTTCGACTAAAGCAATTCCCTTATCTGTGTTAAAAGCCAGTTTCAGCAACCATTTCGAGAGTCTTTTGTAGTGAGATATACTCATAGAGTCATAGCCTAAAACTTTCTGAAGTTCTGCTAAATGCTCCCGGCGAGTGGTATCTCGTACCGCATATTGTTTGAAAAACTTCGGCTTAACTGACAATTGTGAGGCAACATAGGACAAAATGGAATTCGGTACTTTTTCTCCTAATTCCCATACTCGACCTGGGAACCGCAAATAACATAATTGCACCGCCATTCCTAAACGATTATGTAGGCGACGGCGACTGTTTATAACTTTTAAATCATCAGTGTTAAAAGTGTAGTAGCGAACAATATCTCGGTCGGTAATATCTATAGGTATTTGAGTAAATTAAATTCGTTGTATATCAGATAATAATTCACGGGTAGCCAAGTTTTAGACCATCTAATTTAATTTTTGTGAATGCCTGAAATCGATTCTATAAAGTATTAAAATATTTTGCTGTTAAACATATAATTTTTACGTCTGTTTATAGGATTCTCCACAATAAGGGCAGAATTTAAATTTGAGCGACATGATTGGTTCATTGCAACTTCCACATCGGTCGCGTAAAGTTGTACCGCAAGCAAAGCAATATTTTGACCGTAACGAAGTCCACATTGGGTCAAGTGTTGTGCCAGGTGTCCAACACTTAGGGCAAAATTTCAACGCACCTATTGCCTCAACAGGTGTTTGTTTGACGACAGCATCAAGATATTCCTGGGGTATGCCCAATGCCGCCGCTAACCCCGATTTCCCTTTTTGGCTAAGTCGAGATGTGCCACCAGATTCAATTTTACGTATGGTTTGGACATGTATACCTGCTTTTATACTTAATTCCAACTGCGTTAAACGATTGGAATCACGGACACGTTGAATATACCTTCCCAACGGTTCAGACGGGTTTGGAGCCACATCTACGAGAGATACATCCATAAAAGTATTATTATTTTTGTAACACTTAACATTAAATTAAGATGTGTACAAAATTTCAATAATTTAAATTTTTGTCTTGATTGTGACTATTACTTTAGCTGCGTTAACAACCCAGTTTTTAGATCGTCCAGGACTGACAAACTCAACGATTCGCAATACTGCTCGGTTAAGGAAAATGAAGGGTAAAACAAAGAAAAATTTGTTCGCGTATTATTTACGAGAACAACATGAGATAATTCGACTACTTTTTCTCTTTGAGGCTATCGTACAAGTCCACCCAATTTTGACGAAGAGAGTCGATGCATGAAGTTAAGTGATCGATTTGGGTTCTTCTAGCGACGGAGAGGACAGCATTAATATGAGCAGGGCTTCCAGCCTTACCCAAATGCCTATATTTGCTCAATTTGTTGGGTTGAGTTGTGGAAAAAATTGGTTTGGTAGCGTGTAATTTATAGTACCAATAAGCTTGTTTTTTTCCGCGTGCTTGGTAACGCAAAACACAACAGCCAGGTGGCGCTACTTCCCCCGAAGCTTGAATTTGTTGGATAGAGAGTTGTAAAGTGGCAATCGCTTGTTGTAGGAGTTCAGCCCTAGAAATAATGTCCGAGTCAGGAGCAGGCATTGACTAATGCTCCTTGGAAGTTGCAGAAAGAGCAGAATGTGTTCGCGTATAATTTACGAGAACATGGTAAATTTACCCCACACTATTTTACAACTGAAATGTCACTTGTTAACTTTGAGATCATAGAAGCCTGCATTAATCCAAGTGAATTACTTCTGGCTGTATCACAAGTAATCCCGTCTCAAACCATAACCAGAGCAATTATTAGTACTTCCAGTCAGGAAAAACGACGACGAAAACTGAACTCTCACATAATTGTAGCTTTAGTAATCGCTATGAATTTTTGGTCTGGTGATTCAATAGTAGATGTGTTCAAAAATCTCATTCATGGCTTAAGTTCTTTACAAATACCTTTCTTGATACGCTGGAAAATACCAGTAAGTTCATCAATTACAGAAGCTCGTCAAAGGACAGGAGCGGCGGTAATGACTCGGTTATTTGAAATGGTAGCCAAGCCAAAAGCCACAGTATTAACACCTGGTGCTTTTTTGGGAGGATTAAGAATCATGGCGATGGATGGAACAGTAATGGACGTTCCCGAGACAGAAACAAACGCCAGAGTATTTGGCTATCCTGGTTCTCGCCCTGGTACATATCCGGCTTTTCCCAAAGCTAGATTAGTATTTTTAGTGGAAGCAGGTACTCATTTAATTGTAGATGCATTCTGTTCCCCCTATCGCATTGGAGAGAGAAGAAGTGCTTTAAAACTCCTACGCAGTATTAACTCTAGTATGTTATTGATGTGGGACAGAGGATTACATTCTTTCAAAATGGTCAATGCAGTCATTAAACAAAAAGGTCATTTCCTTGGTCGTGTCCCAGCCCATGTAAAATTTGAAGTAGTTGAAATATTCAAAGATGGCTCTTATCAATCATGGATTGCACCAGATGGAGAGTCGAAAAAAAAAGGGTGCGACCCGAATTTCTGTCCGCATAATTGAATATGTTATTGAAGAGAATGGTACAGAAAAGACTTACCGTTTGATTACTGATTTAATGGATATTTCCAACTTTCCGGCTTTGCTATTAGCATCAGAATATCATCAAAGATGGGAGGCTGAGAATACTTTAGATGAATTAAAGGTACATCTAAATGGTCGAAAAATCCCCATCCGTTCTAAGAATCCTCGTGAAGTAGTCCAAGAAATTTATGGTTGGTTGTTAGGGCATTATTGCCTACGTTGTTTAATGTTTCAAAGTGCAGCCTTGAAACATATTTCTCCATTAAGATTAAGTTTTACTGGTAGTTTACGAGTTCTTCGACGTGCCATCCCTGAATTTCAACGTCAGATAAATAATCAATTGGATATTAACATATATTATAGCTGGTTAATTTCCGAAATATTAGATTTAGAAATCCCTTTACCACAACACAGAAGTAATCCGAGAGTAGTCAAGAAAGCACGTTCAAAGTTTAAGAGTAAAAAGCGAAGTCACAGAAGTAATGGTACTCTCCGACAACAACTATCTTTTCAAATTCTGAGAAAGGCAAGTTAAATCTGTCAATTTGTTCGATACACTAAATTGTTCATCATCAATTTATAGTTCAATAGTTTAAAGATATTCTAATCAATTGACAATTAAGTTTTTTGAGAGTGCCTTTAGGTATAGGCAAACTCTTTAGCTAATTTTGTTATCGTAGTCAACACGCGAACTAATTCTCCTTGACTCCACCACCTATTTCCCCTTAACCGAACAGTATTGCAACGATTCGTACTTACGAGTATGTTTTGATACCTTTACTTCAACTTTATGGCCGTTGGTCGATTGAAATTATTGACTATGAAATTTTGGTTGAATATTTATCAGGGGTGTCTCAAGTAAAATTTACAACTCACCATAAATATCAAGCAGTAATTACCGCATTATTTAACTTTGCCGTGGAGCGGGGCTATATTAAATCAAACCCTCTAGCTAGATATCCTCGATGCAAACCTAACTTGGAGAAAGGGGAACATAATTCTGATGAAGAAGTGCGTTATCTTACACCAGCACAATTAAATCTTCTCTACCAAACCATTAAACCAGATGCTCGAATGTCTGCGTTGATACATTTGTTGCACAGCACGGGGGCTAGAATCGCGGAAATATTGACGTTAGATTTAGATGCTGTAGATATTCAAAATCGGAAGTTTCAGGTAATTGGTAAGCGAAATAAGCAACGATGGTGTTTTTACAGTGAAAGTGCTGCACAAAGTCTAAATAACTACCTCAAATATTACAGGTATCCTTGCGTGCCAGCATTGTTTACAGCCCAACAACCCTTTAGTCTCAAAGTTTCTCGTCTATCTTACGCAACAGCTTATAAGTCCCTACTTGAGGTAATTAAGGGCGTAAGCGAATTAGAAGGAATTCGTTTCCACGATTTGAGACATACCTTTGGTACTGAAAGGGTCGGTTTGATGGGTATCGACGAACTACGTGCATTGATGGGACATGAGACGATTCAAATGACTTTGCGATATTCAAAAGTGACTTCTCGGCGTGCGGAAGAAGTAGCACAACGAGCCTTTGAGAAAATCCCAAATTATGGGCAGTAAGTAAATATCAGTTTTGGCTAAAAATAAATATCGTTTTGCTAGTAATAGCAATGTCAACTTTACAGTTTAAGAGAATTAATATTTCTCTTGAACTGTCAACTAAGGGATAAAACAAAAAATGATTTTCAGCAATGGCTGAAACCTAAGTCTTACAATGGTTATAGCGTTTGCATTAATTCCTTAGCGTACAATTTTCCCGTTTTGGCACAGTCCTGCCTGAATCATAGGGGCTTTTCGCTCATGGAGTACCTGACGGATGATGGAAGTTTGGTAAAGATTTTTTACTTGCGCCACAACATTGATTTCTGCCAAACAATTCAGACGTTCTTCTCTTGTTGGCAAGGCATCAATTTCTTCTTGTTTCTCTAAATACAGTTCCCGAAGGGAGCAACGCGATTTGGTGAGGTAGGATCAAAAACCAGCGAACGCTAACAACTT
>NZ_JABXKI010000071.1 GCF_017115095.1 Nostoc sp. NMS4
ATAGTAGTATTCTTTTAAGTGAGAAAAACTACGTAGGAAGAAAGACCAATGAGAATTGATGATTACAATGCAGCAAAGGCACTAACTGAAAAACTTAAAGAGAACTTACCCATTAAAGCACGAGCCGGGAAGGAGTTTTTGAAGACATTAAAGCAAAAAGGAGTAAACGCCGATCCAGACAGAGAATTTGAAATTGATTTCGTTGGCTATTCAGGAGATGAAGGCGGGATTATGTGCGGACTAAAAGAGCCAAATAATCCCGAAAGTGAAGAAAAATATGTTTCTTCTATTACTCATCTAAAGATTGATCCTAATCATCCTCTAGCTGCTGAAGTGCAGACTTACCAACGCCAGCCAATTCGTAAGTTAATGTTGCAAGATTCCAGAGGTTTTAAAGCCGAGTTAATGACGATAGAGCCTCGAAAAAATAAAAACCGTAGTAAAGGTTTTGGGAAGTAATTAACTCCGAAAACGATATTCCATCCGAACTGGAATATTTAAGCTTTGAATGCCATCAAATTGATAGTGTTGACCTCGCATTTGCACATTCTGAATTAAGCTAACTGGAGGCATATTTACCACGTCATAGCTCATCACTTGATTGGTGAACATGACATCTAAAGGATTTAATGGATGTGTACAAGTGAATATACCTTCAGTAATTTTAGGTTTCGGTAATGGTTTAACCGTCACTTCAGCCTTACTCATCCATTTACCTAAGCGAATCCATTTTGGTAATTTAAGTTCTTTTTGAGATATGACAAAAAACTCAAATAGACTTTCAGGCGCTAATTCACGGATACGTCCAAATGTTGGGATATTTTTGCTGATTTTATCCATTTTGACATGATATGAGAGATTAGCAAATTTATAAGTATGCGTCACATAAGCAGAATTCAAAGGACGTGCAGGTGTAATATAAATACCTTGCTGATTGAGAGGTTCTAAATCTCTTTCGTAATGGGGTATATGTTCTGCATCGTAATAGCTGCTTTTTGCTAAACCAAGAGCGTAAGTCAGAGCATAATTATGTACATATTGCTCTGTTACATAAAGTCTACCTAATTCACGAGTAGCAAAATACAATGGGTCTTGTAAAGTAATGAGAAGACGGTAAATGTGCATACATTATGCTTCCTCATCTTCAGCCGTCTTATTTTTATTCCTTCTACTTCTGCTGCTAGTGTTGCTATTTTCTGGATTTTCTTCTTTAAGAACACCCACTGTTTTTGCATAATTTAAAGTCTCTTCTGTCAATAAACTCATCCAGTGTTGAAAACTAGCCTCATCTGCAAGAATAGATTGAGCTTCATTTTGAAGAGATACAAGAGCTTCTGTTGTGATTAATTCATAAAAAACTCCGTCTTCTTGAATTAATTCATTCACAGCTTGTTCGGTAGCTTCTTTGAGAGAATTAAGTCCATAAGGAGGTAAAACATCTCCAATAATGTCGTAAATTTTTTGAGTTAATCTCAAATTACTAAAAATTTCACCATCAGCAAATATTATTGCTAAAACCTTATTTCGCATCTGTCCAGTGCGTGTAGTTTGAGCGCCGTAACGTTTGGTACGGTACAAATTATTCAACAGATATAAAAAAGTATTTGGTGTTGGGTCACGTAATGTAACTATGCTGGGAAAAGGCACTTCTGGTAATACATGATCTTGTTCACTGAAGCGATTAGTAGTGTCTGTTCCTTGCGTCATAGTTCCATCTTCATAGGGTGCATTCAGCGTAAAAGTTCCGTGGGATTCTTCATATTTGGGAACAGCGTAAGCTGAATCTATAAAAATTTTGGATTTCTCCGAACCAGAATTATCTGCACCACCTTTACCTACAGCATAACCGTAAATAACGCAATCAGGACAAACTCCACAAGGATTTTCATTGTAAGCACAGTCTTTATGATGTTTGGTTTTGATGTAGTTATAGATTTCATAACGCCGCAATAATTCACGCCCGGTTAAGCGTTCAGGAGTAGTTTGCTTACGTTTAAAAAGAACTAAACGACTAATTACTTGTGAATCATTAATTCCTGCTCTAACTCGGGCTACATTTAATTCTCCATCAGTTTTAAATACTGCATAAGAGTCAGTTTCTCGTAGAATTACAAAGTGAGCATATTTAGCTCCAGGAATGCGAAGAATGGATTCTTGAAAATGTTTTTTGTATTGCTCAAACATTAATTTGACTCCTTATTTTCTGATTTTTGTGTTTTTTCTTCAGGTTTTTTGATGTACTGTTTGATATACCAAGCTTCTGCCGCATGACGAATAAGATTGATATTTTGTCTGAGAAGCGATCTCTCTGCCCTACAATAGTTCTTAAATACTTCTTTGACAAAGTATTGAGAAAAGTCTTGAATGACAGTTTCACGCTGGCTTTTATCTTTAACTACTTCCGATGGTATATAACCTTCGTTGTTCTTATTTAGCACACCATCTACTAGAGAAAACAAGTAACCTTCTATCATTAATTGCAGGTCATCTTCAGCAGTATTGGGCTGACTTTCCAAGATAACTTTTGCGGCTATGTTTAAAGGTCGAAGTCTCGTGTAAGCTGAGGAATTTTTACCTGAAGCTCGATAAAAACGAGCATATTTATCAACTAAGTCTTGAATCATGTTCATGGGGTTATCTTCTTGATAATAATCAATCAAAAGTTGGTAATAATTCAGCAACTTTTTAGCAACAATAATTGCTGGATCACTAAGCTGATTCGCTTTTTTCTTGCGTTCCTCCTTTCTGATATTTTCAAGGATGCGATCTGCATAGTGAAACACATATAAAGGGCTAGTATCCAAAGATTGAGAAACATTATTTAAAGCATTCCAGACAGGAAAATTTTTACTACGGTATGCTTGGGATGTCAGAGCATACACAGCAAAAGCCGCAGGAATAGCATTTGTTAACTCATCAAGGCGGAAACTAGATTTTCTGATGCTGTGTTGCCAATAGGTATGTACACCATCCAAAACCGCAGTTTCTTTAAAATCTGCTCCTGAGTCGTATGGTGGAAGAGTTGAACGACTAGCAACTACTTTAACCCCAAAAGTTAAAGGTGCAATTAGTGTTAGTAATGCTGGTATATGCCATACTTCGGTATCAGTTGGTTTTTTAAATAATGCTGGAACTCCTAAAAGATAATAGCCTTGCATTTGTCCTTCTAGATATTCCACTTTTTCAACTCGCCGTTTCTCATTTTCTTTAGAATCAGCACCTACTCTAAAAACATCTGCACGAGGGATATATTTAGGGTTATAGCTATATTTAGCTAATTCTTTATCTAAATCAGAAAAGATATTTTGAGCAAAGCTTTTATAGGCTCGATTCATTATAAGAGCCGTTTCTGGTGTGAAGTAATAATCTGGGTAAAGATGCAGGTAAACAAGATCATCATCTGCTTCTAAACTCCGGCGTAAAGAATAACTGCGAAGTAGTTTTTCTACTTGACAGACTGTACAAATGCCACGTAAAGACTCTTTAGAAAGGCTAGTCACTCGCTTGTTAGTATAACTAGAAAATTCCTCTCGTACATCAAAGGCACTATTGCAAACAGCACATATTGGTTCACGTTTGCGATTGGCTTTATTACGATGATAACGATTTAACTGTTTTTCAAAATCATGTTGTTTATCACTATCGCTGATATCTAACACTTGAGCAATATAAGCATCAAGAAAAGCAAACGCTGTTAATTGTTCTGGTTTACCCCATTCTGTGATAACTTGGCGGATAGCTTTTATCATTACATTTTCAAGTTCAGCATCATTTAAGCTGCCATTTTTACCGATATAATGACCAGCTAAAAAATACCAACCATGAGGTACACCACCAAGAGCAGGTATGCGCTGTAAAGCTTCTACATATTCGTTCATATCCAAAGCATTAAGTAAAGCTTGGATAGCCTTCTCTTCACTTGCTCCGTAGTATTCTTTGAGAATGTCTACTAATCCTCTGACTCCTTCTGCTAACCTATCTACCTGTAAATTAGCCGGATAATTCCAATCTAAATTTACTAATTCAGGAAGTAACTTGATTTTTTCTCTTCTCTCACCAGTTACAGAAGCTCGCTTTTCACCAAGTATATTAAAAACCTGACGGATAAGAGTTTCTGCTGCAAGTTCAACATCAGCCACTTCTTTCATATCTGGCTTGCAACTGATAATACCTTTGGGTTGACGAGAAATTAAACTACCCAAACCCTTAGCAGCAGTTTTTAAGATGTGCGATCGCACTATATCAGCAAGATTTGATAAATCTGGTTTCTCACTACCCTTTGGTGCAAAGTATGTAATACCATCAGGGAAGAATAAAAAATCTTTCCATCCAACTTCCCTTGCTTTCTCTAATACTGCATTGTGGATTGTTTGAGTTAATAGTCCTCGGTTTTCTATAGTACGATGATGGCGAATAACATATTTATCCTTTAACCTGCGTCGTACAATTGCCCGAATATTTTCTTGATATAAACTATCTGGACGATGAGCCATAGAAGCTAATAAATCAGCAAAGCGAACAAATTCGGCTAAATCCATCAAATATTCAGGAGCTAATTTGATTTCTTGAAAGTTAGCAAGAGTCAGATTTGCTCCTCTTGCATCTTCAGCATTTTGAGCAAGAAAAGCTATGTCTTGCCAATATTCACTGCTAACAAATTTCCATAGTCCTAAAGTTTCAGCCCAAACATCAAAATAATGATGGTATTTATCCCATTCCTTACCATCCATCCGCACGTTACCCAATTGCGTGAGTACAATTTTATTGAGATCGTGCAGAGTAACTGCTGCTAAATATAACCGTTGTTCAAGCTCATCTAAATTTGCTAATTTAACTAGAGTCCAACCACCAACAGCCGCATTTAAAAGGTGTATAGCTAAACTTTGGTCTTTATGTTCAACCAATTTAGTGAGAATCTTGTCTTTTTTATCTGGTTTGGCATTAACAGCTAATTTTTCAGCCGCTTCTAAACTCATTCCCTTAGCTGGCTTGAGGCTGAAGTAATCAAGAATATTGGGAAATACCTTTTCTATCCAATCTCGCAAAACTTTATCTTCAGCCTTATTCAAAGTATCTAATGCCAGAACTACTAAAGGAGGCTCTTTTTCTGGTATAACTGCTTTACCATAATCATTAGGTTGTAACCAATCAAAATTATCTATCATTTTTTACTCTCCTGCTATGAATATTTCATTTGTTTTTTGCCAATAAAGAAGACTATCCAAAAGTAGTGCATCCAATCCAAAAGCGACAGGATATTGTTTTCGACTTAAATCTACTACTTTGTGTAATTCAAATAACGCAGGTAATCTATAAATACGACGCAATGCTTTAATATCGTATTTACTAGGGTCTGCAACACAAGTTGTAAGAGGTAAATATTCAAGTTGTTCATTTATCTTTTTAATTTCTCTATGACGGCTATTTATACGAAATCCCTCTCTTTCTTGCGCTATGTTGAGATTTAACCTATCCAAATAATCTGTAAAAGTTACTTCTACAAGTTCATAGCTACTTAAATATTGTGTGATCCGTGCATATAATCCCAAATTATTTTTATAAAATGGTTCATTTAAATTTCGACTAATTTCTTGAGCTTCATCTTCTGAAATAAGTTCAAAATCTGTTCCTGCAAGTAAACGTAATAAACTAATACTCCTGACTGCATTTGTATCTGGAGCATTAATCCATATATCTAACTGTCCTGCACCTCGAAAAGTCTCCAAATCCTTAATAATAATTTTGTGTTCTTTGAGTTCATTCAGCCTACACCATTTGGGAGTTGCACCAACAAGCGGCGTAGCTTCCTGAGAATAACGATCAATCAGAGTTTGATATTGATCTTTTTGTTGACTAAGAAAGCAATATCTAATTGTTGAGAGAACACAACCCCAACGGCTTAAATATCTCTGAAATTCTTGAGGCTTTTGATATACTTTCTCCCTAACAGTTTGAAAGAAACTTTCTCTATCTACTTCATTTTTATTGCTATAACACTCACAAAACTTATCTTTTACCCAATCTGGAACTAAAGCTATTGCTTGGTAAGTAGTAAATCCATCATGTCTTCCTAGTCGGCCTAAACGCTGAATAAATGTACCAGCATCTAAAGATTCGTAAATTAAAAAATTTATGGCAAAGTCTACACCTACATCAACTGTGGAAGTTGCAATAATCAATTGTTTATTCATTGCATCTTCTCTATTTTTTGCACCAGTGAGACCTGTGTTTTCTCCTATGCTTAAGCCCAAATTAGCATTCTCTAAAGTTCTGACTATTCGCTTGGCAGCAAATACACTGTTAGCAATGATAAGTCCTTTAGATTCAGGATATTGAGAAAAGAATCGCTTGATGTATTCTAAATTTTCAAAAACCCAATTTTCAATTCCCCCATTGCTTTGCTCAGAAGTAACTAAATCTAAATCCACTTCATATAAAATCCTCCGATGAGTATCACTTCTTTTTAAATCATGCTCATATTCACCCTTAATAATTCTTGGAGGAATTCCTGCTTTATCAAGCACTCTCAATAAAGCATTATCTGGGGTAGCAGAAAGAAAAAGAAATTTTGCTGCAAAACGCTCTCCTAAACTTGCTCTGTTAAATGCAATTCCATCCAGAACATTAGCAACTTGCGGTGCATTAAAAATGTGAAATTCATCAAAGACTATATAGCGGTATTTATTAAACCAAGTTTCAGCTAAACGAGCTTTGTTACCTCCTCTGCGATCATAGTGTAAACGATGAATTAAAGTAAAAATGTCAGGGTTGGTTGCAACTATCTTATTATCATTAGCAAAATTTCTTAATGTTTCCAGTTTATTAAAACCTTCTGCACTTATATATGAGGCTAATTTAGCTCCTGTGAGTTCTCCTATTTGTAAATCAATATTAAATTCATTTTTCCATTTTCCTATTTGTTTGGCTTGATCGCGAATAAGTTCATTTGTCGGATAGTTAAATAAACCTTGTCCTAGTCCTAATTCACGTTCATAAAATGCTGGAAGAAGAGCAGCTAAAGTTTTACCGTCACCAGTTAGAGCAGTATCAAAGATAACTTGATAATTTTTTATGGCATCCCAAACTTCTTGTTGATGGGTAACAAGTTTAATATGAGAAACTGAAGTTTGGGAATATTTTGACCATGTGGAAAAGAGTTTTATTTTCATAAATTACTCTCAATTCTGAAAAATCGGAGAGAATCTGGCATGGTTACACACACACTAAATTAGTAAGAATCTGCAAAAACATTCCTTATCATCTCCGCACTATAGGCAATACAAGCTAGTATGTCTTCTTTTTCTATGCCCGGATAAGCTTCAAGAATGGTATCAATTGTTTCTCCTGCGGATAAAAGGTCAAGGATTAAAGAAACCCAAATTCGATGTCCACGAATGCAAGGTTTACCAAAACAAATACTTGGGTCTATAGAAATTCGGGAAAGTAGGTTATCTTGCGTCATCATTTTAAGTCCAAGTATTTTCTGCAACCAATAGTTGCAGTTTTATGGATGAGTAAAAAACCTCTCTAGTTAATTTCTCGCACCAATGGTGCGAGTTTTTGTTTTACTGAAATAGTGTCCGTAACTGGTTGTTAAAAACTATATTGGCACGCAAAATAGAGATTGGCAAGAATTATAAGTATAAAAGTGTCCGTATAAAATATGAGTCGAAAAGGTCAATCTATTACACTGTCGATATCAGAACGTGATAAAGCCGAGCTAGAAGCGATCGCTCGTGAATTCGGTATGATGTGGGGAGAAGAGCCTAACATCTCTAAGTTAATTAAAGCGATCGCTCAACGTAAGTTACTCATCGGTAACAATAACGATTGGAAAGAACCACGCATCAGGGCATTACATAGATGCATCAATGCTTTGACAGACATCGGGCAAATTGAACAAGCCCAAATCATTGCAAACTTACTTCTAGAACGCAGCGAATTATCATTACCGTTGCGAGGCGAAATTGAACGTTTCTTAGAGAATTTGCCCCCAGCTTGGCGCTTAGAAATAGACCGCTATATCTTGCGCGAACAGCCCTTTCAGCTTTCCTATCAAGATGCTGCGGAGCGTGTGTTTAATTTTACTGTTCGCCATGCCAAAGTTACACCCCATGAAAAGCGGCAATATCTTGATTGCTGGTGCGAAGAGACAGAAGGGAACTTTGATATACCAGAACTAATTCACAATTGGAGTTTACGATTAGACCGAATTACGGATGCGGCAGTGACTTCACTTACTGGCGAATGGCGTAGTAATTTGGATGAAATCAAAGTGGAAATGCACTTATTTGCTGGTTTGGCTTTTGCTTATCAAGCTAAACCAGAAGACAATATTAATGAGTGGCTACCAGATAAAGCGCGAGTTCGGCGAGTTGTCAGGCGAGTATCCAGTACATTTTGGTTCAGTCGTGAAGTGATGCAATATGCCCCAGATTGTGTAGTGATATTACCAGAGAATGTGCGCGATCGCCTCAAACAAAAACTCCTCACCCTATGCAATTTATATGATATTGAAACCAGAGAGTAAATTATACTAAAGGACATAGTTGCATTAAGGGCAAGAGACAAATATTAACTAGTATTAACTACACATCCGCAGTATTATGAACGGGGTCTCAGGGCTATGAAGCTTATTTTATCAGTATCATAGCCTTTTTTGTCGCCCCGTCAGGGTGTAGTTCGTGCAATTCTTAATAAATTGCGGCAAGAAAATGGCTGATAATGGCATAAACAAGCCTCAACCCCATACAGGGCAAGGAAAATACACCAAATGCTCAAAAATGCTTGAAACGTTCGTAGTAAGAACTTAATTACGAATGACGGATTTTTAAAGTTCTGTGTTTGTTACGAACTATCCATAGTAGAACAATTAGCAATACAAGCGCCTTGATCGTTGATGGCTCCATTACCTTCTTCACTTCCGTGGGGGTTTGAGGAGTAACATTACACGGAATTTCAATGATCTGTGTGTGATTGGAACCATTACCACTAGGAGTCAGATCGCATTCGCCTTTGTTGGTGAGAGACAAAGGTGCATTTCCTAGAGAAACAGGTGCTGGTGGTTGAGATGGAGAAACACGTGTAGGTGGTTGAGATGGGGGAACAGGTGTAGGTAGTTGAGATGGGGGAACAGGTGCTGGTGGTTGAGATGGAGAAACAGGTGATTGAGCGGAAGAACTATCACCGCTCAGTAGTAAAAGCAGAATTAAACCAAGACCCCCAGCGCCGATTATTGGCCAAAGTGGAAAGGAATTAGAAGTGTCTGGTGCTAAAACATCTCCCGCAGAGCCAGGGAAAGCATCAAAAGCTATTGTTTCTCCATCCAAGGCTAGTGGATTGTCACTCAGCAAAGTATCTCCGGCAATACTTTCTCCTAATATCTGATTAAATTCCTGTGGAATCGCATTATTGGGTCGTCCGAGTTCCCCACCATCTGGGGAGTATGGAAAAGATAGTACTTCAAAAATCTTCTGTTGGAGTTGATTCTGATCTCCAGAATTCAGTGCATTCAAGCCTGTAGAGATTTTATCTAAATAAAAATTTGTCATCTCTGGTGACAGACCTAGAGAC
Organism: Nostoc sp. NMS4; assembly: GCF_017115095.1. Taxonomy (GTDB): domain Bacteria; phylum Cyanobacteriota; class Cyanobacteriia; order Cyanobacteriales; family Nostocaceae; genus Nostoc. Next base: position 9,574 of record NZ_JABXKI010000071.1, read on the forward strand.
TGAATCTGCTCTTGAATGTTGGAAATTTTTGAGGCCTCTTCAAACAGCAGTCGTCCGTATGACAATTTCAGGTCTATTAATCCATTACGGAGGCTAACAGAGTCATTGACTCCTGAGTATGGGGCCCAGTAGAACTGCTTGGTTACGAGTCCGAGTCCTTCTACTGGACTGCGACCAAAAGGTTGTCCCAAAAGGTATTGAGATCCATCCATGATTGCGGGAGATGCGTTTCTCCAAAATGAGGCGTAAGGAACCGCAGAGAGATTGGGATTATTGCCGTAGAAGCTAGCGAAATTCTGGAAGTTTTTCTCCCCACCGGCTGCTCGGATTAGAAGGTTTTGATAACTAGTCCCATTGTTTAAGTCCACTAATTGTTGGATTACCGATCCAGTCTTATTGCAGGTCAGACCAAATCCCACATCACATCCAGGAATGACTCGCATCCGGCTTAAATTCTGGTTATTAATTTGGTACTGGAGATACTCAGACTCTAGTCCTTGTTGGATGCCATAGCGTCCAATATTTAACTGTGCAAAAGCAGACTGACAGGTAGTGAGTACTACAGCAACAGATGAAAATGCGATCGCTGCAAAGCGAACCGCTTTCGGCATCACAATTCTTTGAACAATTGATTTAGACAAGATGCACCTCCACTAAACGACAGCAATTTAATTGGGTATTGATTAGGTTTAAGGTTCTGAACGCAATGCCACGCTTGTAAAGCCCAAAGACTTATGTACCCTCGTTCCCAGCCTGGAGGCTGGGAACGAATTCCGAGAGGCTCCGCCTCCGGTCAAGAAAGAGGAGGCGGAGCCTCCCAGAATGGGTTCCCAGCCTCCAGGCTGGGAACCAGTCAGAGCAAGGGCTGTATCTTAACTTAGTGCTATTCAGAAGTGTCCCCATTCCCCAATTCAACTCTTAGGTAAATAAATATTGATCGTGATTCCCGTACCTTTAAGGCTTCCTGATGAGAGTGGGTGATATAAGACCATACCCCGGTTTGGTTGGTCAAAAAGATACCCACGACGGGTAGGTTTGATCTTCCCTTCCTTGACTAAGGAAACAAAGGCTTGTAGATATCTACGTATACCTTGACGGTTCTCTTTAGTAGTATTCGTATGACGCTCAATCAGCATCATAAAGAAGTCCAAGCTACGATTTTCCTGCCCCTGAATCAGACTACCCTCATCTAGGAAAGAACTTGCTATGAGTCTGCTATTAACTTGTTTCACCTTAAATAAAGTAAAGTAACGCCCTTCTTTTTTAGGATCGTTGGCATAACAGACCCAGGAACCCTCTTTATTTTGTGTAAAACCCTGATCAGCAAGGTAAGAAAGCAAAGAATTACTTGCCTTAGTTTGTGGTGGAGGTAATAAATCTTCAATGGGATCTAAAGAGCAAATCCTCTGTGTTATTTTCCGTGGAGAAACAGCAGGAGTCTGCTGAGTATTGACGCGAAAGGGCTGTGTTGTTTTTCGTGGATAAACAGCAGGAGTCTGCTGGGTATTGACGCGAAAGGGCTTGTCATCAGACATTGCCATGCTAGACATCGCAGCCAACACAGATACTTGGAGAGCGATCGCTCCAAATAAACGAACTATGATATTCATGTTTTTCCTGTTACTCTTACTTTGTGAATAATCGAATTTTTACTAGATCGAGATTGATCTAGCAGTCCTAAATTATTTGTTAAATTTAAGTGCTTGCCTGATTTGATCGAGGTAGCTTAAGTTTTCATTAATCAAATAGGACTTCTATATATAGTTAACTAAGTACAAAGAGAATAAATATCTAAATCAAATACACAATACTCATGTCTTATTGATAAGACAAATTAAGCTTTTTGATATTTTTACATATACAAAAAACAATTGACATTGTGTCAAAACTCTTCTATTTACTCTTGTTTAATTTTTTGCCATTCTCAGAGGGTTTTATGCCTTGATAGCTGGCTGTAATGATTCCTAAAAAAGGGCTTTAGTTAGCTCTTTAGTACCTTGTATAAGCAAAAACTCAAAAGCTCCATGCTTTGCACATTAGCGCTTTTGTTGATTTCCTGGGTAGGTTGAATAATTTTTTGTTTTTTGGAGGTAGCACACCTAACTAGCTGTTTCAGCATGGTTAAAACTTGATGTATAAATAATATCTCCCTGACAGTAAGATAATATTACCATGAGCTTGAGACACGCAACAGTATTGTGGACAGTTATCAAAGTTGTACACTGGGAATCGTAACTACCTCTTGATTAAATTTCATGGCAAATAGGTGAGAGGCAAACTTAATCTATCTACACATCACTAGTATTTAAGAACGAATTAAACGAATGATCTAAAATCCCAAATTGTTTGATTGAGTGCAAATTCAAGTAAGGGCAGCTTGGCGAAGAAATATGATAGGCTTAAAAGGAAAGAATGCTTTAATTACAGGTGCAACGTCAGCTATCGGTCAGGCGATCGCTATCAGACTCACTCAAGAAGGGTGCAACATCGCCATCAATTACCCCTCATACCCTGAAGCTGCGGCAGACACTGAAGAGATGGCATTGCAAAAATCCTGCGGAAATATCGAAAATTGTGGTGTGAAGTCGCTGCTGGTTTAGGGAGATGTCTCGCAAGAATCAGCATTGTTGAGATGGTCAACACCGTAGTAAAGGAATTTGACAAAAAAAGGCGATCATGGAAATTCACATCCAATGGGGCGTGCTGGTTTCTCTGAGGAGATGGCAGCCGCAGTAGCTTTTTTAGCTTTGGAATGCTGGCTTTTGAGAAACTTCGTCAGCTTGAGGTAAGGCTGGCGTACTTTCCACAATTGGGCCGATACATACTATTAGTGGAATTAAACGCCTATGACTAGTGCGATCGATAATAGCAGTCTGCTAGAAGCAGAAGCCTGGAAACTGCTGGAAAAATCCATAATCTATTACCAGGGAAAACCCATTGGGACAGTAGCCGCCCACGATCCAGAATCAGATGCACTCAATTACGATCAGTGCTTTGTCCGTGATTTTGTGCCTTCTGCCTTGGTGTTTCTGATGTCCGGCAAACCAGAAATTGTCCGTAACTTCTTAGTAGAAACACTGAAATTACAAAGTCATGAAAAACAGATAGACTGCTTTGAACCGGGAGCGGGATTAATGCCCGCCAGCTTCAAGGTACATTTTAATGGGAATGAGGAATTTTTAGTTGCTGATTTTGGCGAACAAGCGATCGCTCGTGTTCCCCCAATTGATTCTTGTATGTGGTGGATTCTTTTGCTACTAGCTTATGAAAAAGCTACAGGCGATTTGGCTCTAGCGCGACAGCCAAATTTTCAAGCCGGAATCAAACTAATTTTGGATCTTTGCTTAGTACATCGGTTTTCCATGTACCCAACAATGTTAGTTCCCGATGGCGCGTTTATGATTGACCGTCGCATGGGAGTTTACGAACATCCTTTAGAAATTCAAGCCCTATTCTACGCGTCTCTGAGGGCTGCTAGTGAATTGCTTTTACCAGATGGGGACGGCGATAATTACCTCGGTAGAGTCAATCGGCGATTGGGATCTTTGAAATATCATATCCGCAACTATTATTGGCTAGACCTGAAGCGATTGGGGGAAATTTATCGTTACAAGGGTAACGAATTTGGTAAAGAAATTGTTAATAAATTCAACATCCACCCAGAATCAATTCCTAGTTGGTTAACCGATTGGTTGCCCGAAACTGGAGGATATTTAGCAGGAAATCTGGGACCGGGACGGATTGATTTTCGCTTTTTTGCTCTGGGAAATCTGATGGCAATCTTAGCTTCCTTAGCCAGCGAAAAAGAATCTCAAAGCATTATGAATTTGTTTGCTCAACGCTGGCAAGACTTGATTGGCTATATGCCTGTTAAAATTTGCTTTCCAGCTTTGGAAGGTTTAGAGTGGAGAATTGTTACAGGATGTGACTCTAAAAATAGTGCTTGGTCTTATCATAATGGTGGTAACTGGCCTGTCTTATTGTGGTTCTTTACTGCTGCGGCACTGAAAACAGGTAGAACAGAACTTGCTCAAGCTGCGATCGCTATTGCCGAAAAGCGTTTATTTAAGGATCATTTTCCAGAATACTACGATGGCAACAATGGTCGTTTGATTGGCAAGGAAGCCAGAATCAATCAAACTTGGAGTGTTGCCGGATTACTGGCCGCTAAACAGTTAGTGGAAAATCCAGAGTACCTGAAATTAATCAGTTTTGCAGAAGGTCTTGAAGGCCCTGGCTGTAGCCTGTAGCCCGCCTCGCTCCGCGAACGGCATCGCGGGTACTAACCCTACCAGTCAACAAAAGCTTATATTTAGGGCTTGATTGAATAACTAACCAATCCTTATCTGACTTTTTTATGACTTTTTCAGCAAGCCCTATATAGATGCGACTTTGTGCTTGGGTGTAAATACCCATTGATGACGTAATTCCAAATTGCGAATTGCGAATGGGGATTCTGGCATATCCGGGCAATTTACATTTTGGTCAGCTTTTCGTGAATGAATGTCCTGTTTTGCATCTCGACTAGCTGTAGATGTGATTAGAAACGGATTATTAGGGAGAATTCTTTGAGCATCGAAAACGACGGTCGCGGCAGTGGCAGGTAATGTTATGGCTTATTGTATTAGTTATAGATAGCGTCGGCGCAGCCCAACCAAGTCATCGCTATCGACTGGTGAAGCTCCTATCTTAAGCTGGTGTTATGTTGAATGGGGCAAGAGTGATTAAAAAGGGTTAATGTCTCTTACCTGCTCCCAGATATAGCTCACCCACTTTCGGGTCATTCAACAATTCTTCACCAGGGCCGGAGATCGCATCACGTCCCGACTCTAATACATATCCACGATTAGCCATCTCTAAAGCTTTACGGGCATTTTGTTCTACTAGTACGATCGCAGTACCCGCCTGATTAATTTTTTTAATCTGCTCAAATACTTGTGTCACCAAAATCGGGGACAAAGCAGCAGATGGCTCATCTAAAATCAGCAAACCAGGTTCCAACATCAAAGCTTTGCCCATCGCTAGCATCTGGCGTTCTCCTCCAGAGAGAGTACCAGCGCGTTGACGACGGCGATCGCTTAATCTAGGAAACATAGTAAATATTTTATCTTTAATTGGTTTCAGGGGAACGTTCAGCACAAAAGCACCCATCTCCAAATTCTCTTCAACACTCAGAGAAGGGAAAACATTGGCGATTTGCGGTACGTAGCACATTCCCCGTTGCACAATCTGATTGGACTTTAGCCCCACAATATTTTCACCTTTGAAGGTAATTGTGCCTGTGTGGGGGATCAAAAGCCCAAAAATTGCTTTTGCCAAAGTAGATTTACCCGCACCATTGGGGCCTATCACTGTCACCAATTCTCCTGGTGCAACCCGAAAATTCACACCTTGCAAGATATCTACATCTTTGATGTATCCAGCGTGGACATTTTGAACTTCTAATAAATAGTCATTTGTCATTGGTCATTTGTCATTGGTCATTGGTCAACAGTCAAGTCAAACATAACTATTGACTATTGACTGTTGACTATGGACTATTACGGAGTTTTTTGCAACTCTGGTCGTTCTTCTGCAAGAATCGCCCCTTCGACAGGGCAAACTTGGAGACAGATACCACAGTCTATGCAAGTGGCAAAGTCAATCCAGTACCAATCAGTTCCCTTGGCATTTTTGCCCGGGCCATCATGAATACAAGCTACTGGACAGGCATCTACGCAGTCAGCAACGCCTTCACAGACTTCTGTAACAATTGTATGCGGCATGTTCTCGATTCCCTCTGTTCTGTATCGGCTATTTCTAGCCTAGCAGGGGATTGGGGGAGCAGGGGAGACAAGGAGACAAGGGGGACAAGGGGGACAAGGGGGACAAGGGGGAATTATTGAACAAGTCTCTCCCTTGTCTCCCCCCTCTTCCTTGTCTACCTTGTCTCTTCTCCATGCCCCATGCCCAATGCCCCATTAAAACAATGGCTCAATTTTTGGTGAGCCATCAGCTTTGATCCAAGCAATTTGGGCTATGCTGCGATCGCGTGCATATTGGCGAATTGCTTCTGCATCCCTTCCCCCCAAATCCATTTCTACTCTTACCAATTCAGTAGAATCTCTGAGTTTTTCGGCGTAGACAAAGGCGGCGGCGTTAGCAGTAGCTGTCTCCGGTGCTACCAACCAGTCACTCGCTGGAGTTTCTTGTGGTAATTGCTGAGTAGACAACAGAACTTGGTATAAATCTTCGATACTTAATCCAAAACCAATTCCGGGAATGTTTTCGCCTTGAGGATGATATAGCCCCAAAAGCTGGTCATAGCGACCACCGCGCCCTAAAACTCTGGCTTGGGATTCAGTATCGTTGACAACTTCAAAGACGATACCAGTATAGTAATCTATGGTTTGGATCAGGCTGAGGTCGAGGATTAATGGAAATTTTTTCTCTGATTCTAGTAATTCTACTAGGGATTTGAGGTTATTTACTGCCTCTCGCTGTTCTGCATCTAGATCCAAACTACTAACTTTTTGCAACACATCTGCACTTGGCCCGCGCAAATCTAGGATGGTTTGGGCGCGATCGCGTAGTTTGTCACTTAGAGGTAAATTATCTATGGTGATGCGATCAAGATGAGCGATCGCACTACGAACTTGATCTTGAAGATTATCAGGAAAGGCACTCAGGAGCGATCGGGTAATTCCCGCCTCACCCAAAATCAAATGCCATTCCTGTAAACCCAGTGCTGCTAAACAATCTGCTACTAACAGCAGTACTTCGGCATTGGCCAGCAATCCGCCAGCACCTAACAATTCCACCCCAGCTTGATAAAACTCTTGCTGGCGATTATGCCTACTTTCCCAAGTGCGGCGAAACACATTGGCGTTGTAATATAACCTTTGGGGATAAGTGACACCAGCCATCCGAGTCACAACAGTACGAGCAATAGACGCTGTTAATTCTGGACGTAGCCCTAATTCATCATCTTCGCCATTTTGTTGTAGCTGAATCACCATCTGACGCTGAATTGCTTCCCCCGCCATTAGGGTATCCATCCGCTCTAAAGTTGAGGTGATAATCCGGTGATATCCCCAACGGTGAAACACCTGCTGTAACCGCTCTTCAATCCAGCGTTTTTTCTCTACATCCAAGGGTAATAAATCCCTGGCTCCCGCTGCTGGTTGATACACCATTATTTTTTCTTCCCACCAAACAAACCACCGAACAAACCACTACCAGATTTTTCTGGTTGCTTATCTCCATTATTGGGGGATGAAGTCACCTTCTGATCGCTAGGTTGTTGTCCTAAAGCCTTATCTATTTTAGGTTTCCATTGCAGAGCCGTTTCGTCACTGGGATCTAGTTTTAGAGCGTTGTCAAAGTGAATTTTAGCCATTTTTAGCTGATTTTGCTTCAAATAGACCATTGCGATTAAGCTATGACAGCGACTATTTTTCGGTTCTAGCTTCAGGGCTTCTTGCAACTCTACTTTGGCTGGGGCAAATTGGTTTTTGTCAATCAAAGATTGAGCGCGACGAATATACTGCTCTACAATCAAGTCTTCTTTTGGTGGTGTTGGTGCTGGTGCTGTATTTTTTGGTGTATTTGGCTGAGGTGTACCTGATTGGGCTTTGGGTTGAGCAGGTGGTGGCGCTGCGGATGCTTTACCCGCGCTCCGCATTAAATATACTAAATTCAACTCACTAGCTTGGGCAATAACTTGCACCGCTTGCTCTAAAGAATCGTATTGGGTTTGGGCTAGTTTTGCGATCGCAGTTTTATAAAAATGATCGATATTACCTGCCTCAACTAACTGTTTAGCCAAGTCGGTGTTTAGAGTTACCGAAGTAGACTCTTGTACCAGACGTTTGCCAATTTGCGACAAAATTAGAATATATTCAGTGCGAGTGCGATCGCTAGCAAGTTTTTCGTAAGCTGGGTTCACCAACTTTGATAACAATTCGTTACCGAGATGTTTTTGAGCAGCCGTTTCAGTAAAACTACTGTCTGGGTGCAAACGGCGGGCGACTTGGAGATAGCGTTTGCGAATCTCTTTGACATCGGCATCAACCGGAACGCACAACACTGCATGATGGTCTATGAAATCATATTTAAATAGTCCGCGATCTATTTTGAAAGACATATAGAGTTTTTGCACCAAAGGAGCAGTTAGATTGCTTTTAGTGTACCCAAAGTCGGGGTAAAAGCCGCCACCTGCTACACCCAAGCTGACAGTGGTGGAACCCGTAAAAGTTCGTTACTGAGAGAGTCGTGAATATAACTATTTGTGGACAGAATTCTACCCGACTCAATTTTGACAGCAGTACCATCGTAGGCGGTGACTTTGCCCCCAGCTTCTTGTACCAAAATTATCCCGGCGGCAATATCCCAAGGAGAAAGTCCCCGTTCCCAGTAACCATCGACACGTCCACAGGCAACATAAGCCAAATCTAGCGATGCCGAACCGCTACGTCTAACTCCTTGGGTAAGATGAGTGAGATGACTAAATTCTGCATAGTTGTTATCAGAAGTTTCACGGCGATCGTAGGCAAATCCTGTTACTAGTAGGCTTTTACCCAGTTCAGATGTGACTGAAACCTTGATAGGCTGGCGGTTACGGGTTGCTCCTAAGCCAGCAGCAGCACTAAATAACTCATTGTGAAATGGGTCATAAATTACACCAACTTGGGGAACGCCATTAATTAACAGCCCGATGGAAACGGCAAAAAATGGGTATTGATGAGCGTAGTTGGTTGTGCCATCGAGAGGATCTATTGCCCAGAGGTATTCATTTTCTTGATTACCTAATTTCCCTGATTCTTCAGCAAGGATCGAGTGCTGGGGAAAGTGGCGACGCAAAATTTCTAAAATCAACTCCTCTGAGGCTTTATCAGCAGCCGTGACTAAATCACCAGGCCGTCCTTTTTCAATAATTGCGTCTTCTAACTTACCCAAGTAACCTTGCAAAATAGCACCAGCAGCCAAGGCCGCTTCTGTAGCAATATCTAGAAAAATTTGTAGATTTGTCATTTGT
>NZ_JABXKI010000090.1:0-16611 GCF_017115095.1 Nostoc sp. NMS4
TTAGCGCTCTTTTATGTCTCTGGTGAGAGAAAAATGCTGTGATTTGCTGAGATTCTTGAAATTCCTTGAAGGCTGTGAACAATACAGGCGCTGCTATGTCGGAAATATTGTGAAGTAATCAAATATAGGACTCCTATTTGATTTTTGAACAAGACTATGAGAGAATACGTAGGGAGATCAAAGTCTAATAAAGCACAATAATAAGCCAGCATTTACAAACTGCCACACAAGAATGGAAGTATTGCGCCAACAGTCAACAGAGGGAATAACATTTCATGCGATCGCGGAACTACAAGATTTTATAGCTCTGCGTCCAGGTGTGCGTGAGGTCAGGAAAGCTTTGGCAGTCAAACTGGTTTATCAAGGCTACTTGTATGATGAAATTCAAATAATTCTAGATGTATCTAGAGGCTCGATAACAGGTTGGAGAAAAGCCTACGAGGAATATGGAATTTCGGGACTGCGCTTGAACCATAAAGGGAGGAAGAGCTACCTGAATTTTGAACAGCGAGAAGAGGTGTTGAGTTGGTTGCAAACAAAGAACTGTTGGGAGCTTGGAGAACTGGAGTACAAATTAGCCTTTGAATATGATGTGGTTTATGAGTCAAAACAAAGTTACTACGATTTGTTCGATGCAGCATCTATTAATTGGAAGAAAACCACAAAACTGAACCCCAAAGCCGACGAGAATGCTGTTGCCGTAAAAAAAAAGAGATTGAAACATTATTAGCAAATCATCGCAAGTCAATCGAAACAGGAAAATTAAGAGTACTGCTAATTGATGAGTGTCATTTAATGTGGGGAGATTTAAGTGGTTACGTATGGGGAAAAAGTGACCAAGAAATAGCGGTGAGAGTCATTAATGAACGAGATAAGCAGACATACTATGGGGCAGTTGACTATCTGGAGGGAAAATTAGTTCTTAAAGCAAATGAAGCGGGAAACTCAAAAAACACCATTGACTACCTACAATACCTGCTAGCTGACTCTCCCGACCAGCAATTACTAATTTTTTGGGATGGTGCTAGTTATCACCGTTCTAAAGAAATCCGAGATTTTTTAGACTCTGTTAATCAAAGTTTGCCAACCGAGCAATGGAAAATACATTGTGTTCGCTTTGCCCCCAATTGCCCAATACAAAATCCAATTGAGGATATCTGGTTACAAGCCAAAACATGGGTCAGACGTTTTTGTGCTTTGGTTCCAACATTTTCTCATTTAAAGTGGATGTTTGAGTGGTTTATTAGACACACGACCTTTGATTTCGACACTCTACAGATGTACGGAGCTTATTCAAAAATCAAATAGGATTCCTATAATTCAAGTTGCTAATTATGTAGATAGGCAATCTGAAGAGGCATAAATCCATTTCTCTACATTATTCAAAAGTCCAAAGCAAAGATCGCGTTTTGTCAATATATTTATTTCTCCATAAGCTTGCACTGAATTATTACTCCTTCTCTACAAGACACTATGCGATCGCAGTTCGTTTAATAATTAGGTAGATGGATCATCATAGCTAATTGGTATAATACCAAACGCACGACAAGGTAGATATTGTGAATTTGGAAACTTATACTGGATATGAAGCATCAGTGTAGGTAGTTTACTACAAAAAAGAAGATATGCGAATTTTAATTATGGAAAGCAGTATGTTGTTGCTCCTAACTGCGATGACAACTGGCTGTGTCGGTTCTTCCTCTGTTACAAAACAGCCGCAAGCTTTGCCAGCAAGCACTGAGCAGCCGACGAAAGAAGCTGTCTTGACCTCAACACCTACATCGGCTGCAAAACCTCTAGAGAATTCTACCCCTGAAGCCACTACTGCCACAAATCCGACGCGCTGTGAAACTAGTCAATTGTCAGTGCGCCGAGTCTCCCAAGATGCTGGTGTTGGGAATGTTGCACTCACCTACGCCTTCACCAATAACGCCTCATCCCCTTGCACCCTCAACGGTTATCCGGGATTGGCACTACTGGATGCAAAAGATCAACCTTTGCAGGGGATTAAAGTTATTCGCTCTAAGGATACTTACTTTTCGAGTAAGCAACCTCGACAACAAGTAACTCTGGCTCCTGGAAAACAAGCCTCATTTCAGATAGCATACAACCACATTAGTTCCCCAGAGAAAAACTGCCCAATATCTAGTAAAATCGAAATCACGCCTCCTAATGCTTACCAGCACTTTACTCTCACAGAACAAATCAAGCCTTGTACAGGCAAAGTTAGAGTGACTCCAGTACGAGCCGTTAACACTCAACCCTAGTAAATTTCTGTAATTTACTCAAAAACCCAGAAAAAGCATAAATGTAATCAAAGCCTCTGATAAGTTCAGGATTGTACTAATCAAAAAGGTTAAAAAATTCTATGGAAGGAATTGATGTTGCCGATCAAGACGGCAGAGTAGATTGGACAGCAGTAAAAAACTCTGGTAAAACTTTTGCGTTTGTCAAAGCCACAGAAGGAGTAAGCATCAAAGATTCTACTTTTGCTCATCACTGGCAAACCATGAAAGCTGTTGGCATTATTCGGGGTGCTTATCATTTCTTTCACCCCCATACATCTGACCCGGTTCAGCAAGCAAAGGAATTCTTAAAAACTTTAGGCCAATTAGAACCGGGAGACTTACCACCAGTCATAGATGTAGAGGTAAATGACAAAGTAAATAGCCAAGCAGTAATTAATGCGGCGAAGTTGTGGTTAGCAGAGGTAGAAAAAGCCCTTTTACAACAAACAAAAAAACCAATCAAACCAATTATTTATACCTTCCCCAGTTTTTGGACAGAACTTGGTAATCCATCTGATTTTGCTAGTTATCCATTATGGATTGCCCACTACGGAACTAGGAACCCAACTATTCCTGGTGCTTGGCAGGGACAATACTTAATCCATCAATATGAAGGTGATATATCTGGTGTAACTGGTGTTAGTGGTCGAGCCGATTTGAATAGATTTAATGGATTGCAGCTAGGAGATTCTGGGCTAAGAGTAAAACAATTACAACAGCAATTAAAAGATATTGGATTATATACTGATGCCATTGATGGGCGTTTTTCTGAGTCAGTTAAGAATGCAATTATTAGTTTCCAAACATCTAAGAAATTGCAAGCTGATGGAATTGTCGGTATAAAAACTTGGGTAGCTTTACTATGGATTTAAGTAAGTTGGCGTGAATAAATAAAGCTTTATAGTAAGGTTTGGAGCAGTTGACTACAAACCTTTAATTAATTTTATATTGCATAATATAGTTTGATTTATTCTTGCCACAACTTAACATCGTAATGCACAAAATTCAGATTTGACCTCGAAAAAACCTTTAAGGATTCGTTTGAGTGAATTAAACTTAACCCGCCTGATAGCTTTATTGACTTCTACCCACTGCCGTTTTCTTTTACTTGCTTCTGGATAATCTTCACTCAGCATATCGACTGATAATAAATACATCTTGACGCAGTAAATTTTGCCTTGTTTGCGGTACTTGTAAGTTCCTAGTTTATTTGCATCTACTTTCCCAATTATCCCTGCTTCTTCCCACGCCTCTTTAGCTGCTGAAGCCGGGGGACTCATGCCATTAGGGATATCTCCTTTCGGAATCACCCAATGTTGAAAGTCACGGGTTGTAATTAGCAAGATTTCAACTTTACCATTGTTCACTCTGTAAGGAATCACCCCAGACTGTTTAAACACTTTGCTGGCTTTTCGACTCATGTAATTTACATCCTGTACTGACTAGTTTTGTACAATGCTTACTTCAGAAAGTCTAGAGCTGATACCGGATAATTTTTGGTTAATTCTAAGTTATGAAAAAGTTAAAAAATGCTTTTTACTTAAATAGAGTTAATTATCGAAACAGAATTCAGGAGTCAGGAGCCAAAAAAAAGCCTCAAATTTATATGCACAGAGACTTTGAAATCGTTAAGCCTAGTAGTCTGTGTCATTAATTTTGCTGGGTTAAGAAAACGAACCGCAAAGGACGCAAAGAGCGCAAAGTTAAGAGGTAAAGAAGATAAATTTAAAACTGATTCACAGACTTTTATTGTTTCGTGACAAGCTTGTGCAAAATTCGACTTGATTGCACTAAAAGGAGAGTGGCGATGAAAAAAGTAGCGGTGTTTGGCAATGCTGGAGGCGGGAAATCAACTCTAAGCAAGAGATTATCTCAAATCACTGATTTACCACTTTACGTCTTGGACAAGATTAAATATCAATCAGGAGGCATAGAGGTTCCACATGAAGACTATAAGCAAGCCCATCAGCAAATTTTAGTTACTGACCAATGGATTATTGATGGGTTTGGTTGCATGGAAACTCTCTGGCTACGACTTGACGAGGCAGATACTCTAGTTTTTGTCGATTTACCGCTATATGTGCATGCATGGTGGGTAACTAAACGACTAATCACAGGTTACTTTAAACCGCCAGAAGGCTGGCCTCCCAATAGTCCAATATTAAGGAGTTCACTTCTTAGCTACCGCGTGCTTTGGTTGTGTTACAAATATTTAACCCCAAAATATCGTGAGTATATCGAGCATGCTCAAAGCATCAAAAATGTTTATCACATTCGCTCGACTAAACAAATTTTGCAATTTTTTGAATCAATTAATGCAGGAGACTAACTTTGTTGCTTCTTTACAAAGTTGTCGGGAATTTAGACAGCACTTTTGTTTAACTAACTGTAATAACTGTTCCCACACTCTCATTGGCCAATCTGTCCACTGCACACACGGCATAGGTTCCCGCTTGTTGGACGGTAGCGAAGGTTGTGCCAGCAGACAAAATTCGTTGAATTGTCCAAGTATCGCCACTCAGCCGATAAAGTGTCCAGGAACGAACTGGCTGATTATCTCCAGGCTGCCAACTAAGTTTGCGGTTATTGACTTGTAGTCCGATGGGTGGAGGTGGTGGTGTTGTATCTTGCCAAGGCAAAGTTGGCGGTAGCGCAGGTTTGTTATAAAGCAGACTTTGAAATTTATCAGCAATGCCCTGACTATTTTCTGTCAAAACACTGAGATTAAAAAAGATATTCCCCAGTGATAATTGTCCAGCTTGGCTACGACTAATTTTCACCTGCTTTTCAATTTCATCACTTTCCCGACTTTTGTTGCTTGGTTCTGTCAGATTGTTACCAGCGTAAACGTGTCTTTGTTTTGTGTTTACTTGTGTCCACCACTTTAGCAACGCTGGATAACTTTGTTGTGGTTGGTCTGTGCGCCAGTAAAGTTGAGGGGCGATATAATCAATCCAGCCTTCTTCTAACCATTTTTTGGAGTCAGCATACAGCACGTTGTAAGCATCTAACCCAGTAATACCAGTGGGTTGTCCGGGGCGATAAATCCCAAAAGGACTGATACCAAATTTAACGTCGGGTTTGGTTGTTTTAATTCCCTGCCAAAGGCGCTGTACCATTTTGTTAACATTATCCCGTCGCCAGTCGCCAAGGCTGAGTGTACCACCGGCTGCTTTATATGCAGCGTAGGTTTTATCATCGGGGAAAGGTTGTCCCTCAATGGGATATGGATAGAAATAATCATCTAAGTGAATGCCATCAACATCGTAGCGCTTCACTACGTCGAGAATTACGTTATACGCCCTATCCTGAACTATTTTTAGTCCTGGGTCCATCCAGCGTTGGGTTTTCCACAAATAAACGCTTTCTGGATTGGTAGCTGCTATGTGAGGACGGACTGTTTTAGCTGGGTCGGTGGAGGTGCTAGCGCGGTAGGGGTTAAACCAAGCATGGAGTTCAATATTGCGCTTGTGACATTCTGCGATCGCAAACGCTAAAGGATCGTAAAATGGTTCTGGTGCTTTCCCTTGAGTTCCTGTAATCCAAGCACTCCAAGGCTCTAATTGAGATTCATACAAAGCGTCTCCCTCTGGCCGCACCTGGAAAATCAGGGCATTGAAGTTTAGCGCTTGTAATTTAGTAATAATCTCGGTAAGTTCTGCTTTTTGTTGAGCAACAGAAAGTCCTGGTTTGGAAGGCCAATCACCATTCCACACAGATACTACCCATGCTCCTCGAAACTCCCGGTTATGATTTACTCTAACGCTACCGATAGGTGTCGGCGTTGGAGTTGGTGTGGGTGCTGGAGTTGGTATTGGTGTCGGCGTTGGTGTGGGTATCGGTGTCGGCGTTAATATTGGCGGCTGTATTAGATAACTAGAGGCAATTTTTTCTGCCTGACCTAAATACACCAAAGCTTGATAAATAATCACTGCCACATCTGCGCGGGTGGCTGCGAGATTAGGATTGAGTAATTTAATATTTGGGAAACTAACCACCAATCCGGCGCTAGTGGCAATAGCTACGTGATTTCTACCATACTCAGGAATCTGAACAGAATCTTGATAAATTTGTGAGAGTTTTGAAAGGAGGTCAGGTTTTACCTTGGTGGCAATTTCTAAACCTCCTACCAAGGAAACCAAGACTTCTACTCTAGTAATTCGGTTAGCAGAACGGAAAGTTTTATCAGGAAACCCGCTAATAAATGCTTTTTCGTAAGCTGTTTTAATGGCAGCTGCAGCCCAATAATTCGTGGGTACATCAACAAAGGGAACATACTGCCGCTTCTTGGAAACTGTGCCAAATGCGTTGGCGATGATGGCAGCAAATTCAGCACGGGTAAGTGAATTATCGGGGCGATAAGTACCATTAGGCAACCCGTTGACAATACCGCGTTGGGCTAAGGCTGTAATAAATGAGCGTGCCCAATGGTTTTGAATATCCGAGAAGGGAGTAGCAATAGATACCATTGTTAATTGCAGCTAGCTGGCCTTGATTTTGATTTCCTTAGTTAATTTAGCAATTTTGTTGGCGTAGGCATAGCCAGTCGTAGGAATCGCTGCTGCAATGTCTTGTGAACTTTTTTGGGTATTGGGTATTGGAGACTGGGGATTAAGTATTCAATACTGGCTTGAGGCAGCTACTCAAGTTTGAGTTTGGATATTCATTGTCAAAAGCCTGAAAATCTAGTTGTCTATTAAACCCTAAAACTGTCCCAGTCAGATAGAAACCGGAAACTTACCCCACCAGAATTAGTTAATAGTTTTTAACCTCTCGTACATACTAAGTATTTTAAAGGCCATGTGCCGGACTTCTTCATCATCTATTTTACTAAAAGTTTTTTGGATTGTTTCTTGATTAGCTTCTGTATTACATCTCGTAATATCTATAGAAAGCTGACGAAAATCGAATTGTATTTCTTGAGGAATCTCATATTCTTTAAGATGCATAAGATTGCATGAGTAAGCATCAAATAATCTTCTGCGAAGAGAGTAATCACCCGTAGCTAAAGTATAGACCGCCGCATAAAACTTTTCCCAGACATTAGACATAAATATCTCCTTAGACTAATTAAACTATGTAGCAGACATCAAAGTAAGCGAAAGCACGAGTTTGGCGAAGGGAATTTACAGATTACAGACAACTTAAATCACTCTCAATACTGTTCGGTTAAAGGCAAAAACGAAAGAGACTCATGTTTTGAATACATCCTTAAGAGAATCAAAAAGGAAGCAAAGAGTGCTTATACGAGCCGTGTTAAAGCCACTCTTTAACTTATAATTTTAAGATAATCGTAAGTAAATTTAATCTTGATAAACCTATTTACTACTTCATATCTTCAATTACAAGATAGATTATTAGTCTTCACATTTCTTCTAATTCTTGACCCTTTGTCTCTCTCACTAAAAAAGCAACAAAAAAGATGGAAATAGCTGATGCAATAGTGTAAAGACCATAAGTAAACCCTAAACCAAAAGACTTTATTAAGGGAAGAAATGAAATGGCTACGATAAAGTTTGCAATCCACTGGATAGCAACGGAAAAAGAAAGAGCGGCAGTGCGAATCTGATTATTAAACATCTCTCCTAACAGCACCCAAACAACTGGCCCCCAAGAAAATCCAAAGAATACAAGATACAGGTTAGTTGCTAAAAGTGCAATAATTGCTGCTGTACCAGTGAGAATCGGATTGCCTGTATCTGGAGCAATGAAAGCATTGCCAAACACAAGTGTCAAAGTACCTAGAGTCATCGTCATACCAATTGAACCCAGTAGCAATAGAGGCTTACGACCTAACTTGTCAACATAGGCAATTGCAATCCACGTAGTCAAAATATTGACAACTCCAGTAATCACAGTAATCAGCAAAGAATCCTTTTCTGAAAACCCAACTACTTGCCACAAAATATTGCTGTAGTAGAAAATAACATTGATTCCAACGAACTGTTGCAGAATAGATAACCCTATTCCAATCCAGACAATCGGCAGTAATCCACCTCTGCGACTCAGCAAGTCAGAGAATTTAGACTGGTGCTGGGTTAAAACAGTCTGGCGAATCTCTTGTATTTTGGCTTCGACATTACCCCCCACAACTTTTTTTAAAACATTCGCTGCTTCTAGATATCGTCCTTGTGCTACCAAATATCGAGGTGATTCTGGAATCATCAATACAGCGACCCCATAAAGAATGGCAGGAGGGGTTTTTGTCCAAAGCATCCAACGCCATGCTGAAATTCCGAACCAAAATGGTCTTTCGCCTGAACCACCTGCGGCCAATGCAATAAAGTAGTCGCAAAGTAGACCGATAAAAAATCCTACTACAATTGCCATTTGTGGTAGCGAAATAAGACTCCCGCGTAAGTGGGAAGGTGCAACCTCAGCAATATAGGCAGGAGTAATTACACTTGCCATACCTACTGCAACTCCACCTAATACACGCCAAAATATTAAGTCCCAAATAGTACCTACCATTCCAGAACCAATTGCACTTACACTGAAGAGAATTGAAGCAGTAAGCATTGTTTTGCAGTAACCTTGTCTCTGTACTATGGGTCCTGCTATTAATGCTCCTAAAACAGACCCAATAATTGCACAAGATACAACAAAACCGATCATTACATTATCTGCGTTAAGCGCTTTTGACACAGCTAAAATAGCTCCATTAATCAGAGCATTATCAAAACCAAGCAAAAAACTACCTAGTGCCGCAGCACAGACAATCATAACGAGAAACGAGATGTTTTGCTCTTGATTAAGAGTAGATTGTTTTAAAGTCATGAAACCCGTCCAAAAAGTTTGGTGTACAAAGATTTGAGCGTGTAATGATTAACTAGTCTGTTAGTGTGAGCAGAAACCTGAGTATTAACGTAAAGATTTGATTCATGGAAATACAAATGCATATATCCCAATTTTTACAGTAGTAAAAATTAGATATAGGGTCTGAAATGAATGGCACTAAGAAAAGCCCAAAAGCCTGTGTAGCCTCGTTCCCAGCCTCCAGGCTGGGAACCAGTCAGGGCAAGGGCTGTATCTTAACTTAGTGCCATTCGGGTCTGCAATCTTATTTAATGCTTACGAGCATCTTGATTCTGACCGGAGTAACGGAAACGTCTCTGGCTCCGCTCCTGACTTGATAATTCTGAATTGTGAATTCTTTTTCAACAATTAATGAATATTGAGCCTATATCCAGATGTCGCTGGTAACTCTTGAAGAAGAATTGAGCAATTCCCACAACGGCTCGGCATTGAAATCAGGGATTGCAATTTTGGCTCCGGCTTTACACAGACAATCTGGATTTTGACTTGAGGCAATACCAATTGTATAGATACCTGCTCCTACAGATGAACAAATACCTGTTGGAGAGTCTTCAAAGGCAATTGCTGACTCTGGGCTAATATTTAAGCGATGAAGAGCTAAACGGTAAGGGGCTGGGTCAGGCTTACCTGCTACTGCCTCTTCAGCCAAAATCACAGTATCGAAGGCATTTGTCAAACCTAATACTTTTAGGGTCAAAATGGCGTTCTGACGTGGTGCATTCGTTACAACTGCTCGTTTAAGTCCACACTTTTGACTCCATCTGAGTATTTTAGCTAAACCATCCAGAGGTTTTAATTCTAGAGCGAACTCGTGGAAACGAGTTTCTTTTTTTTCAGCTAACTTTTGCCCTTCTTTAGATGACAGAGAAGGTAAGATACTTGCAATAACTTGAGAGTTAAGTCCTCCATTCATCCGGGTTTTGTAGAATTCTTCATCAATCTCTAGTCCATAGCTTATGAGTGTTTCGTGCCACGCTTTATAATGTAATGGCTCAGTGTTTACTAAAGTCCCGTCCAAGTCAAATAAGATCGCAGAAAGCATAGTTTTTCAGTACGTAATGAAGAAATGCAGGTTTCCAGATAGTAAATAGTCAGTAATGAAAACTGGTAGCCGAAACTAAGCAATAACAGGAGATACTGAAAGCCTTGCTGAATAAAATCTAGTAAGCAAAAGTTAGGCTGTTCATTGCTTAGTATGCTAAATCCATACACTAAAAAGCTCGAAACTATTGCTAGGCAATAATAGCAATTGTTATTGCTAGCCTTTTATGCTTATGCGCCAAATTTAGGCTTCTAACCTGGATTTTAAAGTCAAGTTCTGATACTTAACTAAAGGTTCAGCATAATAGGTACGGAAGAACCAAAAGTTATTACATCTAGGTTGCTCTCATCTGAAGTTTAGACTAATGCACATGGGAAAATGACTCAGCAAGGGTAGTAGTTAGGTCGAAGGAGAAGGGAGCATCCAGTTTTGGAAGATATACAATTTCTGGGAAAATAGAAGAAGAGAAAAAAAAAGTGTGTATCACCAACCATGGCCCAAGATAAACAAGAACGTATCAAAATCTGTTTGCGAGAACTCGCAACATTTATCTACTGTGAAGCAGATAAAAACTAGAGTTGTGTTTAAGAAACATTGATGATTTCAACAAGTTAAATGGATGCAATTAAGCTGTTGATACATTAGCATGAATCTTCTTAAATCTTAATTTAAGCTTTGATTAAGCATAGTTAAAAATTAATTTTTAACTATAGCAGTCCTCAGTTTGGTGCAATATGGAACCCATTTGGGAGCTATCCATTCGCTACTTGTGGATAGAGTTTTTGCAGGGCAGCTGATGGTGATAGCCGTGGTCTAGCAGGATGGTAATCTTAAGAATGTTGACAGGCTTGGCTCGAAAGTAATCCAGGTTGTGGCTCAAGAGTTGAATTAAGCAAATATACCTGGCGATTAGAAATCGCGGCTACACAAACCAAGTCCGCCTACGCGGACTCAAAACAAAGCGTAAGTTTTTGTCCAACGGGATACCGGGAGCCACTGAGAAGCCTACACTGCATGCTTGCATCAGTGTAGGAGTATGTCACTATTCCGTCTATTATGCCTTTGCTAAAAACCAGACGTAAATATTTATTTCACCCCAAATAAGCGTTTTGTCTAACTCACATACTTGAGTTTTTGTAAATATGTCAATATATATATTAGTGGACTGGCGCTCTAGAACCCCATCCACACGCCACTACTTGTGATGCCATAAAACGGTCGAGTAGGGAGGCAAGTCTTTCGGCAAATCACACCAGTTACAACCATTTTTTAGTTGCTATGAAGATGCTATCCAGGATTTGGTGCTTTCTCCATCGCGGCGGTCTGACTTTATTTTTGATCATAGTTCATTGCCTGAGATCCCAAATGGGTTTTATAAAAGTTCTGCAAGATTGCTTAAGCGTTCATAAACAGAGATGAGGCGATCGCCTTCAAGTTCAACAGAAGTATTTGGATAATTCTGAATGGCTCCAAGTAGTGTAACTTCACCATTTTGTTTAATGGATGTACTTAAAGCGCTTCGCAAGGCCTCCCGATCTAGTTGTCCTGCGGGAGGGTGAACTACCTCACCAATTTGGTTAACTAAAATTGGCCCTGCCCAACTAGCCAGTAAGCTATTTAAAAAGGCAGCATCAGCTTTTATTGGGGCTGTTAGTGCTTTACGAGCTACTGCGGGGTCTTGTTGCGCCGCCTGTAAATAAGCTCTTAATGTTGGGGTAGTCTTGCCAGTTTCTGTAAACTGACTTAATTCTTCAACAGATATTTGCCCCTGAAAAGTACCATATTTTAAAATAACTTGCTCGGCTGCATTAGCATTAGTAGTTGAGAATAGAACAATAGCGCCTACGCCTAAAGCTATTGTCTGAGTGAGTAACTTAGTAAATTTCTTATTATTTAATCGATTGAAAAGTTGATAAATTTGCATTTTGTTAAACTTAATAATGGTATGGAGCAGACATAGACAAAAAATGCCTATGTCTTATATATTAAATCTTCTCATTAGGCGAAGCTGCATGAGGTAGTATTGATTGCTCTTCGTCTAAAGTTGGTGCGGGTACGCCCAAGTGCTTCCTTGTAGTTTCTTCAGCAAGCTTTCGGTCTTGTTCGTTCTCGAACTGACTCTCATCTAATAAATGAGGATTTTTTGCTGCTTCATCTCGGCTTGGCCGATAACCATTTTTCCACCTGTACTTCCAGTCCATAGCTTAAAAGGCAGATATCCTGCAATTTGATTTCCTAGTTGTTTATAGTAGACGCTGAATGGAAAGTGATACTCCTGCTATGGGTTGAAGAGGCTCATTCATAGGGTATAATTTTAACATTTTAGGGTAAACATACTTTACTGCGTAAATTTTAATACTTTAATACGCAAATAACAAGTTATGAGTGGCGATCGCCAATCTAATAACTATTGTCATGATGATCTGCGATCGCTACTGGTGTTACATAAAATTTTCCAGTTGCAGGATTTATTTAATTTTATATTTTCATTCAAAAATAGATATGATAAATATTATTTTAGATATTGCCCAAACACATAATCAGACAATTATGCTTAAAGAACAGATTACACAAGAACTAGAAAAATTACCTGAACCTCTGTTACAGGAAATTTTAGATTTTGTTCAATTTTTACAAGCAAAGTACCAAAAAGATAAAATTTTAGAAATCACCATTATGAGTGAATCATCACTGCAAAAAGATTGGTTAAAACCAGAGGAAGATACAGCATGGCAGGATTTGTAAAAGGAGATGTTGTTATTGTTCCATTTCCCTTTTCAGATTTAACTCAGACAAAACGCAGACCTGCTTTAGTTATTGCTACACTTCAGGGGAATGACCTGATTCTTTGCCAAATTACTAGCTAATCAGTTAGTGATATCTATGCTATTGAACTGAATAATAGTAATTTTAGCTACGGTCGATTGAATCAGCCAAGTAATATCAGACCAAATCGAATTTTTACTGCTGATAAAGAAATTGTTTTATATCAAGCAGGTCAAATAAAACCTGAAAAATTAACAGAGGTGATTAATAAAGTTATTGAAATTATACAGTACTAAAGGCTGTAGTTCTATCGAGTATTTGACTAAGTTGGACTGGTGACACGTGGTTTGGTAACTGTGGTAGACTTTATCACCCTAAAGTTACAGAGGCACTTTGAATTTAGTGCCAAATTTATAAAATTTATGTCTAAAGAAATAAGCACAAAATTAACCTGACTATACCTAAAAATTGTCTATGCACAGAACAGTCACTCTCAAGAAATATCTCTATAGGTATAACTAAAAAAGCTATTTTTATTATAATTACACCTTTAGGATCACGTAATTGAAACTAAAAAGGTTAATACTGAAAAATAACTTTATCAGCATTAAATCTGGTTGTAATCAAAAATTACAGCCCAGATAACAAATAGAGAAAAAAGTACAAACAATGACAACTTCTACAGACCGCGATCAACAGATTAAAAAACTGCGTGAACTAATCAAAGATATTGATTATGGTATGTTTACCACAGTCGATGATGATGGCAGTTTGCATAGTTACCCCATGTCAAAGAGTGGTGAGATTAACTCTGATAGCATACTCTGGTTCTTTACTTATGCTGGTTCCCATAAGGTGACTGAAATTGAACACCATAAGCAGGTCAATGTTAGTTTCTCTTCACCCGAACAGCAGCGATACGTTTCTATCTCAGGTACAGCAGAACTTGTGAAAGACCGTAACAAGATGCGAGAGCTATGGAAGCCGGAACTTCAAACCTGGTTTTCTAAAGGACTAGACGAACCCGATATTGCTTTGCTGAAGGTGAATATTAATCAGGTTAATTATTGGGATAGTGTATCGAGTTTCAAGCCACAAACAATTAGTTTTTTGACACCATCACGACTTTAAATAATTCGTAATTCGTAATTCGTAATTCGTAATTAAGAATTCAATTACGAATTATTTTAAGACATCGCCTGTGGTTTACAATAGAAGTGAACTACCCACCAAAATATAAATCATGGGGCGATCGCCTCAATAAAAGCGATCGCTTTATGTTGTATTTAGAAAGCATCAGATGTCGCACCAAAAATTGATTTATTGCTGGCAAAAATGGTTACTTCCTATGTTAATACCTGCCACTGTGCAAATAGTGGTTCTAACATTAGGGGTGTTGTGCATCTTGGGAAGCACTGCTTCTATGAGTCATGCTCAAACTGTTTTTCCTAATTCTGTTGCAGGTAATGCTCAACTGATAAGTGGTACTAGGCAGATTCAGGAACAACAGACACCATTAAAATCAACAGTGCTAAATGCCACTGTCTATCACAGTCCCGATTGTAACTGTTGTGGCGGGTGGATTGAGCATTTAAAAGCACAGGGTTTTAAAATCACAGATTTTTCTACGCCTGACATCGAAACAGTCAAACAAAAGTACAACGTGCCGGATAACTTGTCATCTTGCCACACAGCAATTGTTAATGGATATGTCATCGAAGGACACGTTCCAGCAAACGACATCAAACGTCTGCTTCAAGAAAAGCCAAATGTTGTTGGTTTATCTGTTCCTCAAATGCCTGTAGGCACTCCAGGGATGGAAATGGGGAATCGAAAAGACCCCTTTTCTGTGCTTTCGTTCGATCGCAAGAACTCAGTTGCAGTATTCAATCAGTATCGTGGTCAGTCTTGAGTGAATTAAACCAATTCGCTTTTTCGCCCATTTGCAATTACGTTTTGTGACGGGGATTTAGACCCCGCTTTCCACATACTTGCGGCTTATTAGAAGAGAGGACTTAAACCCGCCGAAGTTTGTTAACTCAATTAGTACCGCTTCCGGCTGTCCTTCCCGCACTCGCAAAAAGATATTTCCTGGATGCACATCTCGATGAATCAACCGATTTTTATGTACTTCGATCAGCGCTTCCCCAATTTGTTGAATGTAGCGTAAAGCCTCTGTTTCAGAAAGTATTTGTTGGCGACGGTCAGCTAAACTCACACCATCCACATACTCCATTACTAGACACCAGTGTTCTGCTTCTTTGAACGGTTCTGCAACCTGCACAATATGTTTGTGTTTACATTGAGTAAGTTTTACCGCCTCCTGCCAAAACATCGTTTCTAGTCGTCCGCGTTCCAACTGATTCAGGGAATTTAGTAAATCATCATTTAAGGTTTTAATGACTTGGCGATCGCCATTCTGATTTCTTACCAAATAAGTAATGCCAAAGCGTCCTCTTCCCAACTCTTTTTCAATGGTGTATTTTCCACCTTGCAAGCGATCGCCAGCTACCCAAGCCATCTTTGCAACTCCCAAAATGCTTAGATTAATTCTCACACAAGATAGCCTTAATAACTTGAGCCTAGCTTTGTAAAAAAACTGCGATGTTTACGACGGGCTACGCCTACGCTTTTTTCTCCCTCTATTGCTAAACTAAAAACAACCTTTAGCTAGTGCAAAGGTAACTTTATGACCTCTACCATCAACTCCACTGACCTCACCCCTTTCCCAGACCACACGCAGCTACCAGAGTCTGATGGCACATTTGTGAAAAACTTCCAGGAACATCCCCAAAGCATTCTCATTACCGACTCAATTCAACCGATATTACAAAAACTTCACCCTGATGGGCAATATTGTATTGGTCAAGATTGTGGCATCTATTGGCGGATGACTGACCCACCAGAAAAAGGCGCAGTCGCACCAGACTGGTTTTATGTCGCCAATGTCCCGCCCTTACTCGATGGACAAATCCGCAGGTCTTATGTAATATGGCGAGAATTTATTGCCCCATTAATTGCCTTAGAATTTGTCTCTGGTGATGGTAGTGAAGAGCGAGATCAAACACCTTGGAAAGGCAAATTTTGGATTTATGAGCAAGTGATTCGGACTCCGTTTTACGGCATTTATGAAGTGGATAAAGCCAGCGTAGAAGTGTATCACTTAATTGAGGGCAAGTATCAGCCATTATCAGCAAACGAACGGGGACATTATCTCATACATCCTTTAGGCGTTGAGCTAGGTATCTGGCATGGAGTTAACCAAAATATGGAATTGCCCTGGTTACGTTGGTGGGATTTGCAAGGTAATTTGTTGTTGACTGGCGACAA
Organism: Nostoc sp. NMS4; assembly: GCF_017115095.1. Classification (GTDB taxonomy): domain Bacteria; phylum Cyanobacteriota; class Cyanobacteriia; order Cyanobacteriales; family Nostocaceae; genus Nostoc. The sequence goes on from NZ_JABXKI010000090.1 coordinate 16,243, forward strand.
AAGAGCAGAACTTGAACACCAACGCGCCCAACAAGAACACCAACGTGCTGAACTTGAACACCAACGTGCTGAACAAGAACGCCAACGAAATGAGATTCTGATTGCTCAATTGCGATCGCTCGGCGTTGAACCAGAAGTCTAATATTTTGGAATCAGGTTAAAACTGGTAGAGGTGCAATTTAGTAAATCGTCATTTAAGGTTTTAATGACTTGGCGATCGCCATTCTGATTTTTCACCAAATAGGTGATGCCAAAGCGTCCTCTTCCCAATTCTCTTTCAATGGTGTATTTTCCACCTTGCAAGCGATCGCCAGCTACCCAAGCCATCTTTGCAACTCCCAAAATGCTTAGATTAATTCTCACACAAGA
>NZ_JABXKI010000090.1:16711-18552 GCF_017115095.1 Nostoc sp. NMS4
CTACCCAAGCCATCTTTGCAACTCCCAAAATGCTTAGATTAATTCTCACACAAGAGAGCCTTAATAACTTGAGCCTAGCTTTGTAGAAAAACTGCGATGTCTACGACGGGCTACGCCTACGCTTTTTTCTCCTTCTATCTTAGAGGATGTTTTAAAAGTCCCGAAAGGTATAATTTTGCAGTTCTGTACTGAGTTAAGTGCAACGCAAAATCAAGGTTTCGCCATATACTGAGATGTTTTGCTGTGCTAACTATGAGAGCAAAAGACCCTTTTAAAACATTCTCTAAGCTAGCGCTGTAACGTTTCTCTTAGTCCACGGAGGTGGACTTTGTTTGTATAGTAGCGAATTCTATTCCCCCAATACTTTTCAAACAACCTCCTAAACCAGAAGGCAGATCCTGCGTTTGCAATATTTTGAGAAAGAAGCTCAATTGCATGGTTACAATCTTGTAGGCTGGCATCGAGTCCCATTGCATGATAAATTTCACGAGCATTGCAAAAGGCATTCATCGCTTCTGATTCTCGATTAATTTTTTCTAACACCAAACCCAAATTAAACCAGGCGTTTGCTTCTCCATTTTGGTCATTAAGATCCCTTCTGATCTCTAATGAACGCTGATAAAACTCCAACGCCCTTTGGTACTTTCCTAAAGCCTTATAAGCATTGCCCAATCCACTCAAGGCCATGCTTTGACTATTGGCATCGCTGATGAATTTTGCCAACCCTAACCATTGTTGGTAAAACTCAATTGCTAGTTCGTAATATCCCAATGATTCATAAATATTGCCCAAGCTTCCCAGGCTGATACATTCCCCAGTCCAATCGCCTGTTTTCTTGGTTATACTCAACGACTGCTGATAAAACTCTATTGCTTGCTCATACTTACCCAGGTATTCGTAAGTATTGCCCAAACTTACCAAACAAATGCCTTCGCCAGTGCGTTGGCTTTGCCCGCCGTAGGCATCGCCAATTTTCCTGGTAATACTCAACCACTGCTGATAAAATTCAATCGCTCGCTGGTATTTGCCCAGCGATTGGTAAGCGTTACCCAACCCAGATAAACATTTGGCTTCTTCTAAGCGATCACCTATTTCTCTAGCTATATCTAACCACTGCTGATAAAACTCAATTGCTAGGTGGTACTCGCCTAGTGACTCGTAAGCATTGCCCAAACTTCCCAAAGAAATCACTTCCCCATTGCGTTGGCTTTGCCCGTCGTAGGCATCGCCTGTTTCTCTGGCTTTTTCTAAGCATCGCGCTTCAAGCTCAATGGACTCAATATTATTTAGTCCCCCGGATCTTGTTACTTCTGTCATTATCTATAGAAATTTTTGCTCGATAAGCTGTCGATTATACAATTTTCTGTGGCTTTAGCACAGGATAAGTGCAACTTATCTCAAAATCGAGAAATTCTTCTTCCATATCAAACTTTCTTATATACGCAGCGATCGCTATGTATAAAAGGCTTTTATTTATCCTTGGTAACAAGCATAAAAATATACCATGCTGAAAAACTTAGCTTTCTCAAAAGATATAATAAAAATCAATCAGCAGCAGCATAATCTGGCAATACATTGAGTTCTAAATTAACAGCACTTAAATAATTTTGATCGTTTAAAACTTGTGATGGTAATTTATCTGCGTTAACAGCAGCTTTAACCAAATCTTTCGCAAGAATATTTCTATTTTGAATTTTAAGTACTAGCGCTTCTCCACTAGGAATACCGTGTTGTTGCAAACCTCCTTGATAAGCAAAAGTGACTAAATTCACAGGCTGGAGGTAACTTACATCAAATACATGATGACTACCGTCTTCGTTTTGGTATTGAAAGTAGCTACC
>NZ_JABXKI010000079.1 GCF_017115095.1 Nostoc sp. NMS4
GATAAAAAACAAAGGCAATAGTGGCTATGTTGCAATTTAAATGCCGATTAGCTTACCAAAAAAGAATATCGCGCACTGTTAAAAGAGTACGGCTGGGACAAGGGCAGTGCTGAGTCAAGGCGATCGCTCCTAATTGCCGAGAATTTTCAAGCATTTATCAGTTGCCCGGAACACTTAGCAGTTTTACCAATATCGGTACTACTTCGGTTATGTTCCCATAACTACAAAATCCTAATTGATGAATTGAAAGGTATTCCTATTGGTGGATTGACTTGTGGATTAGTGTTAAAACTGATTGAGAAAAGAAGATTGTTTCTCAAAGCCATGAATCAAGAAAGAAAAGATGGCAACTGGCGAGCAACACCAGATGGAAATAGATATTACACCTTCGGCAAAATTATGGAGGATGACCACCAAACAGGGGTGTTTACCGAGAACTTAATAGAGGAATTGGGACTGTCACCACAGCGAATTGTCAGAAAGGCGATCGCTGACCTATATGAAAAGCATCAAGCTGAGATAGCCAAGAATGAAATCGGCTCTTTTGAAGAACTAATCTCTTGTGAACAACTCACTGACACCATAGAAGAATTGATTGCTGTCAACGATGAAAATATCGTCAACCCAACAAACCTTGAGGTAATGCAGCGAGAACTTGAAACCTTGTGGCAAAGGGATACAGAAGAATATGATTGCGAAGAATACCTGGAAGAACCTGAAGAGTCAAACATTGACTTTGAAGAAGATGAGATTCAGGCAGTAGAAAGTACATTGGCTGGGATGTTCGGTACAAATGAAGTCCCAGAAACTGATGCAGAAGTCCTCGCAGACATATTGCGGAAAGCTTCAGATTATTCCTCAGTGCGCTGGGGACTATGGCAATATCAACAAGCTAAAGAAGAAGCTTGGAACCTCCTCTCGGATTCGGAAAGGAAATCTGTATGGCAGATGCTTCCAGAAGCAATCAAAAAGCTTAGTAATGCCAAACGTGAAGGGTTGATTATCAATTTTTATGAGATGGAGTCAGGAGGAGTATATAAAGTCTTCACTACAGATTACCCACTAATAGAAGAAACAGTTAGTAATAGTCGGTTAGACAGATGGCTGGCAGATTTGAAAGTCAGGCAGAACTCTGATTGTAATTGATATGTCTTTAAAGCCAAGTGCAAGAAGTTAACATTAATTAGAATCTCAATGAACTCAACAGCAGCAAACAAAAAAATAGCTGTTAGCCTATTCTCCGGGGTGGGTGGGTTTGACTTGGGATTTAAAGCAGCAGGATTTGAAATAGCGTTCGCGTAGCGTCTCCGAAGGAGAATCGCCATTGATAACAATCCCATCGCCCTAGCAACATACCAACATAATTTCCCGCACGCCACAGTCTTGTGCAAAGACATTCGGGAGGTGACAGGGGAAGAAATACGCGCCTGTATTCAGACGAAGTATGTAGATTGGGACGGTGAAATTCATGCCGTTTTTGGTGGGCCACCATGCCAAGGATTTAGTGTTGCTGGACTGCAAAATGTTGAAGATGAGAGAAACTCATTGGTAGGGGAGTTTGTTCGGCTGGTGTTGGAACTCAATCCTCTGGCAGCAATCATGGAGAATGTGCCGGGGATTGAGAATCAGAAGTTTGGCTGCATTACTGCTAACCTCCAAGCAGTGCTAGAAGAACATTATTTCCTTAGCAAATGGAACCTCACGGCTTCAGATTACGGGGTTCCCCAAGCTAGAAAAAGGGTGTTTTTTGTTGCATCTAAGTTTGGAGAAATTATACCGCCAAAGCATCAACCTCAACATACAGTTAGAGATGCGATCGCGGACTTGTCGCCAGTCCCCCTACTCCCCAAGCAAAACACTCAAGAATGGCATCCAGATTGGGTGAAGGGAGAATATGCTAAGTATCTTGAAAAAATATTCCCAAATCTTGGTATAGTAACTAACATTGAGACGGGATTCGCAGCGACAATACATGCACCACAAGTAATTCAGCAATTTATCAACACTCCCCCAGGTGCGAGAGAAGCTAAATCCAAATCAAAAAAGCTGCAATGGGATGGATTCTGCGTGACGTTAAGAGCGGGGAGTGGCAACCGCACCGCATTACGTCCCCTCCATCCAGAACAACCACGGGTTATATCTGTAAGAGAAGCTGCTCGTTTGCACAGTTATCCTGATTGGTTTAATTTCAGTGAGGCAATACTCCACGCCCAAAGAGAAATCGGAAATTCGGTACCCCCATTGCTTGCATATGCTGTGGGAATGCAAGTTAGAGAACATCTAGAATGCAATACTACTCCTCAAACTAAGTACCCAAATTGGCAAAACAGCCTATTTTTACCAATTTCTTGCAATTTTAAAAATATATTCGTTTTTGTCAATGAAATGCTGTCTTTAAGCGGGTTAAGCAAAATCAGCAAAGAGCGTAGGCGCAGCCCGTCGTAGACATCGCCTCCACATCTGGAAGAAAGCAAAATTTAGTTCCTTGTCTGTAGGTTTGGTGGATAAGAAATAATAACATTCCTAGTTGTAGCGATCGCATCGCCCACGAAGTTTAAAGTCTGGCATCCGCTATGATCAACCCAAGACGATGTGGAATAAGTTGTAATTGCTGTACATCGCGCTCAGTAAAATTGTGAGATTTAAAGTTACCAACGTGCAGAACCCCAATCACTCCTTCCTCAACAGGTAATGGAACGCCAACGAGCGATTGCAATCCCTTCTGGTGCAGAATTGGACTCACTACCTCTACTGCTGACAGATTATTAACCATCATCGGCTCCACACTGGCGGCAATATGACCAGCAATGCCCCGCCCGATAGGGATACGGATTTGTTATGTAATTTCTTCCTCTAGTCCAATGGTTGTTTGTACAGCTAAACTCTGTAGGTCTGCAACTGGAAGTAGGAGTGTAACAGTATCTACGGATATATAATCTCGCAACCACTCAAGCAGCCTATTAAATGTTGCATTCATATAGATTTTAGTAGTACGACAGCAAAAATAAAATCAGAAGAGCTGCTAACAAATACCCACTTTCAAGCAGTACAAGATGTTACAAGTTTTGTACTGCTATTGCACATATCTATCTTTAGGCATAGAAAAATTTCATTGTGATTTCATTTTTTTATGAAACCCTATGAATAGGGTGAACGGTAAGACATTTCAGACATTTATATACCTTCATTGATGACAAGTGATTGCTAAAAATATGTTAGCCAGGGGTAAAATTCTCTGGTTGAGGCTTTCCCGTCAACTGCTTCAACCGAGGCGCTTGGCTTTCGTGGAAGCTTGCCTGATTGGTCTAGTTTCTGGGTTAGCGGCAGTTCTTTTAGGACAGGCAGTAGATTGGGCAGGCGCATTGCGAGTGCGTATTTCTTACCATTGGCCTGCCTACTTGGTGCTACCAGGTATTGGACTAGTAGGGGGACTTTTAGCTGGTTGGTTAGTAGAGCGCTTCGCACCGGAAGCATCAGGTAGTGGGATGTCTGAAGTCAAAGCTGTATTGGCTCGCGTACCGATGCCGTTAAATCTGCGGATTGCTTTGGTGAAGTTGATCAGCGCTACGTTAGTGTTAGGTTCGGGAATGCCTTTGGGACGGGAAGGGCCAACTGTCCAAATTGGGGCAGCGTTGGCAAATCAACTTAGTAACTGGGTACCGACTTCACCAGAGCATCGTCGTCAACTGATCGCCGCCGGAGCCGGGGCGGGATTAGCTGCGGCTTTTAATGCACCGATCGCAGGTGTACTATTTGTAGTGGAAGAATTACTCCAAGATGTGTCAGGTATCACTCTTGGGACTGCGATTTTGGCTTCTTTCATCGCTTCAGTCATCTCTAGGCTCTATGGTAGCCACAACCTGGATCTAAATCATCTAAATTTAGGTCTTCCCGATACAACTTTCTTCGCTCAAGAAATTCCTTTCTACTTGATTTTGGGAGTATTGGCGGGACTTCTAGGCATTCTATTTAATAAAGGTATTCTTAAGAGTCTAGCAATTAACCGCCGCCTGCTACATGTGAGTTTACCTTGGCGAATTGGAATTGCTGGGTTAGTCAGTGGTTTGGCGATCGCCTTTTTACCTGCTGCCTTTCGCGATCATGCTGGGCTGAGAGAAATTTTGCTTGCGGGTAATACTAATTGGTCATTTGCCGCGATCGCTCTTTTAGTTCAGTTTACCCTAATTATTTTTACCTACGGCTCTGGAGCGCCAGGGGGTTTACTAGTTCCAACCTTGGTGTTGGGAGCCGCCCTTGGTTACTTAGTGGGTGCTGTTGAACACAGTTTACTAGGAATGAGTGCTGCAACAGTCTATGCTCATGTCGGCATGGCTGCCTTTTTTAGCGCCGTCTCTAAGGTACCAATTACAGCAGTCGTCATTGTATTTGAGATGACAACAGATTTCAATCTGGTGCTACCGCTAATGATTGCGTCTGTGGTTGCCTATTTAGTAGCAGAAAAAATTGACCATCGATCGCTCTACGACCTTCTACTAGAGTGGAAAGGGATTCACATCACCAAGGAGCCTAGCACAGAGGGACTTCTAGCACAACTGAGTGCTGTAGATGTGATGCAACGGCGTGTGGAAACTCTCTCTAGCCAAATGAGTACTGATGAAGCAGTACAGGCATTTTCTGACTCTCACCATCGCAACTTCCCAGTTTTAGAGAATGGTAAAGTTGTTGGTATTATTACTCAAAAAGATTTAGTTAACATTGCTTCGCAAGAGTTAGGCAAAGATACAACTATTAGCGAGATTATGACACCAGAGCCAGTGACAGTAACTCCCACAGCTACACTGGCTCATGTACTGCATATACTCAATCGTTATCACCTCAGCTGCTTGCCTGTTACAGAAGGTCGAAAACTCATAGGAATTATTACTCGTAGTGATATTATCCGTGTAGAAGCAGAGCAACTGAGTGGTAATAGCGAACAAATAGAACGTAAATCAGCACCTTCTTATGTGGTTTACCAAACTCGCGCTCCAGCTACAGGCAAAGGAAGGTTGTTAGTACCACTTTCACATCCACAGACAGCCGAGACTTTATTGGAAATGGCAGTTGCGATCGCCAAAGATCGCAATTACGAAATAGAATGCCTACAAGTGATTATCGTTCCGTCTGGCCGCATCCCATCGGAAACACCAGTACAAATCAGCAAAAGTCTTCAACTTTTGCAACGGGCAATACTTTTAGGAGAAAATTCGCGGATTCCCGTTCATACCCAGATCCGAGTTGCCCATAATGTTGCTGGGGCAATTTTGGAGACTGTCAAAGAACGACACATTGACTTGGTGCTGATGGGATGGAAAGGCAGTACATCAACTCCTGGTAGAGTTTTTAGCCGAGTGGTGGATACGATAATTCGACAGGCAGGTTGTGATGTTATCTTGGCTAAATTAGATGATAAAAGATCCTTTGACCGTTGGTTGTTGCCAATGGCAGGTGGACCTAACTCCAGCCAAGCAATTAAGTTATTACCTGCTCTGGCTTCTCTAAGTACATCGCCCCAAATCAAGCTATGTCAGGTTTTCCAGCCTACTAACTCGATTCCTGACACAACATTATTAGATAAATCTGTTCACTTTCTGCAACGCCGAGTTAGCGGTAAAGTGATGGCTACTCCAGTTCGTGCCAATTCTGTTTCTGATGCTGTCCTCAAGTGTGCTGAACTTGATAACAGTGATGTGATTGTTCTGGGAGCTAGCCGTGAAAGTTTACTACAACAAGCGATTCAAGGAAATATTGCCGAGAATATTTCTCGTAAGAGTAATTGTACAGTTATCATGGTCAAAACTTAATTACTAGGCGCAACCCTACCCATAGAGTATTACAAATGACAAATTACGAATGACAAATTACGAATTACGAATCATCGGCAAGTATATAGTAAAAGTTGCCCCTTGATTTGATGTGCTGCTTGCGATAATACTACCTTGATGGGCTTCAATAATCCGCTTAGAAATTGCTAACCCTAGACCATTACCGCTACCTTTGCGTGCAGGGTCTGTTGTATAAAATTGCTCAAAGATTCGGGGTAAATCACCCTCTTTTATCCCTTTTCCTTGGTCTTGAATTTGAATAATAGCTTGTTTGCCTTGGCTGTATGCAGAAATAAATACTTGAGAATTGGCTGGTGAGTGCTTAATCGCATTATCCAACAAATTGAGAATCGCTTGTAATAACCGCTCTGGATCGCCCTGGATCATTAGGTTTCCCACGTTCACCTGTGTAGAAATTCCCAGAGATAGCATTCGTGGTTCTAATGCGTTAACAGCACGATTAATTAATCCATACAGCGAGATGGGTTGCTTTTCTAGTTCAAAAACTCCTGCTTCCAAACGCCCTAAATCCAGCAAGTCATGAATCAATCGTGATAAACGTTTGGTTTCGCTTTCGATAGTTTGGAAAAAGCGATCGCGTAATTCTGGTTCTTCAGATGCTCCTGCTTTGAGTGCGTCTACTGTCACCTGAACGTTACTTATAGGAGTACGTAATTCGTGGGAGACATTGGCTAAAAACACCCGTCGCTCTTTGTCTAAGGAAGCTAACCGCTCACTCATCCGGTTGAGTTCTGCTGCCAATTGATCCAACTCATTGTTCTCATGGATCGTTAGTTTATCGCCAAAATGACCGCCACCCAAGCGAATAGCAAAGTTCCGCATAATCTCAATTGGTTTTGAGAGACTGCGAGCAAACCGACTGCTAATTAACGCACACAGTAGAATCGTTACTGCTAGCGTTCCTAAAATACTCCAAATTACCCTAGCAAACTGTCGCTGAAACTGCTCCAAAGTCATAGACATTCGGATTACGCCCAACAATTGACCGTTACGCTCAATAGGTCTGGTAATGTAGAGGCGATCGTCGTTTGATAAAACGCCTTTGGCAATTCCTTGTTTTACATGATTTTGTAGAGCTTCCCGCATTCCCGGAACTTGATACCAATCTTTAACCTGGCTGTCTAACTTGGGGTCAGAAGTGGCTAATAAACTGCCTTGTTGACTAAAAACACGTAGCGTTACAGTTTGTGGTGCGCCATAGCGTTGCACCAGTAAATTTACCTGTTTAATATCTTTTTCTTCTAGTGCATCTGCTACACTTTCACTTAACGCGCTCGTCCAGTTATCCAAATCTACTTGTCGCGATCGCATAAAATAATCATGGAACGACCAAAGGATATAACCTGCCATCAACGACGTTCCAAAAGCTGTTAGCATCAGGTATGTACCTAACAGCTTGGCATAAATTGTATTTAATTTAATCCCAGGTATCCAGCCTCTCATAAAGGCTGCTCTCCAGAACGACGACGCAATACTGCTTTGATGCGTGCTAGTAGTTCGCGGGTGTTGAAAGGTTTAGTAATATAATCATCTGCACCTGCTTCTAACCCCCAAATTTTATCAATATCCTCATCTTTAGCTGTGAGCATCACAATAGGTACATTGGAAAATGCCCGAATTCGCCAGCAAACTTCCATACCGTTAACTTCCGGTAACATTAAGTCAAGCAAAATTACATCTGGTACTTGCTTGTGAAACTGTTTGATTGCACTATGTCCATCGGCGGCTGTAGTCACCGTGTAACCTTCTTTTTGTAGTGTATAGGTGAGACTGTCGCAAAGAGCCGCTTCATCATCTACAAGTAATACGTGTGGCATTGTTTATTCTAAATTAGCGTGAGTTATTTATAATAATATTTTGTATTAACAGGTATATTTGTGACATCTTCCTCTCGAAATTAATTTGTTAAATAGTAAGGATGAAAATCTTATAACCAAAAGATTTAAGTTTAATCATGACTGCTTAATTTACTCTTTACTATTACTGTTACCTGTTGAGGAAATTTTATCGTAAAACTTGTTCCACCTCCTACTTCGCTATCTACATAAACTTCTCCATGATGTATTTCTAAACATTTTTTAACTACAGCAAGTCCTAGTCCACTGCCAACAATTTTGCCTACATTATTAGCACGATGAAAAGGCTCAAATAAGTGTTTTTTAAATTCTTCAGGAATTCCTATCCCATTATCTTTAACTTGGAAAAATATTGCGGATGATTCACAACTAAGAACTAAAAAAATACTTCCCTCTGGAGGTGAATATTTAATTGCATTTGAGAGTAAGTTACTCAGAACCGAATAAAGTATATTTTCGTCTAGTTTGGCATGAGTACAGTTCCCTTGGCTGATAAATTTAATAGTATGCTGTTGTTGATTAGAAAATTGGAGGTCTTCGATCAAATTAATGCAAAATGCTTCCAAATCTATCAGTTCTGGATGAAATTCTAACTTCCCAGCTTCTGCCCTAGTCAAAGTTAAAATATCGGTTAGTAACTGGTTCATTGACCTAGCTGAAGATTGAATGCGATACAGATTTTTAAGTTTCTTCTCTTCCGTCCACTGCTGATTACTTTGAGCCAATAGTTGAGCCGACCCTAATATAATACTCAATGGTGTACGAAATTCATGGGATACCATTGAAAAAAATCGTAACTTCAATTCACTTAGTTCTTTTTCTTGAGCTAAAGTCTGTTGAATAGCTTCTGCTTCTTGGCGCTTTACTAATTGTTGATAAAGTAAGGCATAAACGCCTAATAAAATGGCAAAACTCAAGAAAGTACCGAGGAATTCAATCAACATCCGGTTGCGGATATTCTCTTGGGAATGTCTGACTGAGATTTGCAGTAACTGTTCCTCCCTAGCTTGCATTTGGGTAAGCGTTTCACGGATTTGATTACGGTTTTGATTACTTTGAGTAAGTAGAGGTGCTTGAATAGCAAAGCTTGATTTACCTACTTCTTTGAGGTTAATCGACTGTTTAGATAATTGAACTCTTTGAGCAATGAGGAATTTTAGCTTCGTTATTTGCTGCTGTTGATAAGAGTCATCAGCAAGCTGTTGCTGCAATTTTTTAACTTTGGCATCCAGGCTTTGCATTGCCTGATAGTAACGTTTGAGTTCTGATTGCTCTCTATAAAGAATATAACCTCTACGTCCAGCTTCTGCATCGGTTAGTGTAGCGAAGATGTCAATAACATTTTTCATTACCTCATGTGTGTCCTTCACTTGATTGCTACTTTCAATTAACTGAGTAGCATTTTGGTAAGAAATAAGACTAGCTGTACCCATTAATAATAAGCTCAAGCCAAAGCCAGAGGCAATCCATTTCCTTTCCAGTGACCATTTCATAGAAAAATTAATTAATCATTAATGGTTCAGAGTCCATATCTTATCCAAGACCTGACATCAAAGTAAAGATTTTTCTAAATATTAGGCTTAGTTCAAAAATTTTATTACTAACCGATTTCTACCCGATTTTTGCCTTAAATCTCCACAAATAGATATTAAACTTCTACTTAAATTCAAGCTCCTCTGCACTAAAATATCTCCAAAAAAACAATTAATTTTTATTTTTTTGGAGATATTTAATTTTATATAGTAAGACTCATTACCACTCCAAAAGCTTTCTTTTCTATTGGCTATGTAAATACCCACTAAACCGAATAAATTCTCTAAATAAAAAGATATTCTTATATCATCATGAAATAAACTGTGATTGCTCTATTATCTCATCTATAATTTATGCGAATTATATTGAAATTTAGAATTAATCAACATTCTTACTTTTACTACCCGATTTTTACCCGAATTCTACCCAACTTTTAGACTTTTAAGGTGTAGCGTTAGGAAAATACAGATGAGGTATTAGAATATTATTTCAGGGTTTCGTAAATTTTCATGCCTTACTGTTCAATGAATATTGTCAATAAATATCGTTCATCATCATGAGCAAGTAGAGTGAAATTACAGAGTTCCAGGAATCCCGCAGTTACAAAGCGAGAGAGTGTTTTTAGACAAAATAAAAAGAAAAAAATTACTACCCATACACCAAACCAAATACGAAACACTAGACACAGACTTTTTTTAGTATGGTGTATTTTAATGGCAGCAGTTTTAGGACTGGTTATCAACTTGTATAAATTACAAATTGTAGAGGGAGCAAAGCTAACAGAGAAAGCACGAAATCAGCAGATGGTAACTTTACAGCCTTTTATACCCCGCCGAATGGTGGTGGATCGTAATCATAATATCTTGGCTTGTGACCGTCTTGTATATACTCTGTACGCCCATCCAAAACTGTTTAAACAATCTGATGAACAAATAGCACAAAAACTTGCCCCAATACTTAACAAAAATGCTAATGAATTAGTGAAAATTTTTCAAAGTCAAAAAAGTGGCATTTTACTTGCTTCTACGCTCCCAGAATCAACTGCTACTCATGTAACTGCATTGCACTTCAATGGTTTAGAGTTGATTCAAAAATACCTCCGATTTTACCCAGAGAACGATTTAGTTGCAGATGTAGTAGGTTATGTCAATACAGACCGTAATGGTCAAGCAGGTGTGGAATACAGCCAAGAAGATTTGCTGAAACGTTCTGTGGAAAATGTACGGCTTAGTCGAACAGGTAACGGCGCATTTATGCCAGATTATGCTCCTGTAGGATTGCTGGATTTTGATGATTTGCAACTACAGTTAACTATTGATAGTCGCCTACAACGAAGCGCCCGTATAGCTCTGAAGCAACAAATGGAGAAATTTAGGGCAAAACGGGGAGCGGTAATTGTAATGGATGCTTTGGATGGTTCCTTGCTGGCTTTAGTATCTGTGCCAACATATAACTCTAACGAATACTCCAAAGCTGATATTTCACTGTTTAAAAATTGGACAGTAGCGGATACTTATGAACCAGGCTCAACATTTAAGCCTTTAAATGTAGCGATCGCTTTAGAAAATGGCGTTATTAAATCAGATGATGTATTTAAAGATCCTGGTTTCATTAAAGTAGCCAACTACACTATTAAAAATGCTGAGGAAAACAATTATCGAAGAATTAGTATTGCTCAAATTCTCCAATACTCTAGCAATGTTGGCATGGTGGAAATTATGCAGCGATTGCGTCCTTCAGTCTATTACAACTGGCTTCAACGCTTAGGAGTAGGGCAAACTGTTGATACAGATTTGCCATTTGCAGTTAGCGGACAGTTGAGAAGTCAAGAAAAATTTGTTGCTTCACCTATAGAACCAGCGACTACCTCCTTTGGGCAAGGATTTTCCCTCACACCATTACAAATAGTGCAATTACACGCAGCTTTAGCTAACGGTGGGAAATTAGTTACACCTCATGTAGTTCGGGGACTAATTGATAGCAAAGGACAGATACATTACTCACCAACTTTCCCCACACCACGCCAAATTTTCTCACGCACTACAACTCAAGAGGTGGTGAAAATGATGGAAACTGTGGTTGAAGAAGGAACTGGAAAAGCATCACAAATCTCCGGTTATCATATAGCTGGTAAAACTGGTACAGCACAAAAAGCAAGTTCCACTGGCGGTTATAAAAAAGGCGCTTACATCACTAGCTTTTTGGGCATATTACCAGTAGAGTCTCCCCGTTATGTAGTTTTGGCAGTGGTAGATGAGCCGAAAGGAGAAAATGTTTATGGTGGTACTGTCGCCGCACCAATTGTTAAATCTGTAATAGAAGCATTAATTTATCTTGAGAAAATTCCACCAATTCCGGGAGTTAATTAAGTGTTGAAGACTATACAAAATGGTAATAAAGTAGCTGCATAAAAAAACTAGCCATCTATTTTTTAGAGTTTTATGGAGTCGAAATAGAAATTTGCAATCATATACAAATAGCAATTTTCCTAGTTGATTTAAACTCAGATATTTACGTTGTATATTACGCACTGATACCTACGATTATTGATAATAGTGCAAGATATCAAATTACCAAAACTAAATAAATTGTAGTTATATTTATAAGTGAGGAAGTATAATTGCCGTGTCTTCGACTAAAAGTTTTGCAAAAAAACACTCAGAAATTCACGCTTTATCTCGTTTTGAGTTTTTCAAAGGAGTTGGTCAAGTAACTGGTGGTACACTCTTATCAATCACAATGGTAGCAAGTTCGGTTTTAGCGGGAGGACTAGTTGGTTTAGCTATTAGTTTCCGCGATCTACCAGATGTTAGACAACTACGAACTTTTTTCCCCTCAGAAACAAGTTATATCTATGACATTAAAGGTAAGCTTTTAGCAAGTATACATGGAGAAGCTAATCGAGAAGTAGTAACTCTAAATCAAATTTCTCCTAATCTCAAACGAGCAGTATTAGCCAGCGAAGACAGTCACTTCTACGATCATCACGGGATTAATCCTGTTGGGATTGGACGTGCAGCTTTAGTCAATTGGGCAGCTGGAGGTGTGCGAGAAGGTGGTTCTACAATCACCATGCAATTGGTGAAAAATATTTTCTTATCTCAAAAACGTGCTGTTACCCGAAAAATCGCAGAAGCGGTATTAGCAATTCGCTTAGAGCAAGTTATCAGTAAAGATCAAATATTAGAGATGTACCTTAATCAAGTTTACTGGGGTCACAATAACTATGGTGTTCAAACAGCAGCACGTACTTACTTTAATAAATCAGCAGAAAATTTGACTCTGGGCGAATCAGCGATGATGGCAGGCTTAATTCAAGCTCCAGAAGAATTTAGCCCCTTTGTGAGTATCAAGCTGGCAAAACAAAAACAAAAAGAAGTATTGGGGCGAATGTTAGAACTTAATTGGATTACTCAGCAAGAGTATAATGATGCCCTCAATCAAGAAATTAAACTTGGTAAAATCAAGTCATTTCAAGGTAGCGCTTTGCCTTATATTACTAATACCGTATCCCAAGAATTAATTAAAAAGTTTGGGCGTGAAACATTACTCAAAGGTGGAATGCAGGTACAAACTACAGTAGATGCAGGTTTCCAAATGATGGCAGAAGAAACTATCAAGAAATGGCATAAAACCCTTGAAGGTCAGGGATTAAAAAATAATCAAATCGCTTTAGTGGCAATTGATCCTCGCACACATTTTGTTAAAGCACTAGTGGGTGGTATAGATTCAAAAACTAGCGAATTTAACCGAGCAACTCAAGCCCACCGTCAGCCAGGATCTTCTTTTAAGCCGTTTGTTTACTATACTGCTTTTGCTAGTGGTAAATTTACACCCAATACAACAATTCTAGATACTCCAGTTAGTTACCGTGATGGTAATGGTTGGTATTCTCCCCGAAACTACGATAATACATTTATGGGAGCAATACCGATTCGTACAGCCCTAGCCCAGTCTCGTAATGTCCCCGCAGTCAAAATTGGCAAAGCTGTGGGTATGAATAAAGTAATTGAAACTTGCCGTACTTTGGGAATTATGAGTCCGATGGAACCGGTGAGTTCTTTACCACTAGGTGCAATCGGTGTGACACCGCTAGAAATGGCTAGTGCTTATGCGACTTTTGCTAATTACGGCTGGCAGTCGCCTCCAACGATTATTGCCCGTGTTACTGACGGTAGTGGCAATGTGTTAATAGATAATACTCCTCAACCTCAGCGAGTTCTTGACCCTTGGGCATCAGCAGCAATTTTAGATGTAATGCAAACGGTAGTTAAAGAAGGAACTGGTAGAGGTGCAGATATAGGTCGTCCAGTTGCGGGAAAGACGGGTACAACTTCCTCAGAGAAAGATATTTGGTTTATTGGTACAGTACCGCAGTTAACAACTGCCATTTGGGTAGGGAGGGACAACAACCGACAATTATCTAGCCACGCGACAGGTGGAGGTATGGTTGCTCCTATTTGGCGTGATTTTATGCAGAAGGCACTCAAAGATGTACCAGTAGAAAACTTCCAGCCACCTTCTAATTTTCCTCGTCCGAAATCAAATTAAAAATGTTCTAAGCTGAGACGGACGCATTTAATTTTTCCAGATGAAAACCTCACAGCAAGTCTTCAGGCTCCAAAAAGTCTAATTTAGATGCGCCATATATTATCTAGGGCGTGTCATCAATTAGGTAAACTGGAATCAGGGATTCTTAGGATAAGCCAAATGGTGCAATTTATTTAGCTGCTTCTGTTATCTGCTTAAATTGATGACACGCCCTAGTCCATCAGAAGCGGCAGTTGATAGTCAACCAGTGGAAGCAGCAACGATGATTTGCATTGATGTAGCCTATGATGCCATCAAAAAGATACATGGACGCAAACAACATCTGAGTCTAAGCGAGGAAGTCACCCTCCTCACTCACCCAGAAGCTACTACTGTCTTGCTGCTTGAGTGCCGCATCGCAAGATTGCCAATTAAAGAACTTTATACCTCATTGCTTCACTACTAGGTATTCTCAACTTTTGATAAACGCCACTCAGTTGAACACGTTCTGGTGGTTGATGCAAGGTTGCACAGCATCTTTGCACTGCCGCTTGATATTCCCGCCATTGCTTACGAATGGCTACACTAGTGAGATCATTACCTAAGTCTTCAAATTTTAGCCCAGCCCGACTAAGCCAAATTTCCACATCAGTTGTTTCACCAAAAGGTTCGGAAAAAAGATTATTGTTAAACATTGTTACAATATTTACCTTTTTATATATAGTACATAAGTTCCCTTTGTTGACGTTTAGACCGTCTTTCCCAAAGGTCTTGGAGTGAATGCTTTTGGAAAACGAAGTTAGCTGCTTGACAGGCTTCTTGCCAAACCTCCTCCACTATGCCCGATTCCATAGTTTCAATAGTTGTATTGTTGGCAGGTGCATCAATCTCTACTCCCTCTATGGCAGTCAAAACATCTAAAACTGTGATTTTTCGGGGGTCACGTGCTAAGATGTAGCCGCCCTTCACGCCACGTATGCTATTAATTAAACCTCGACATCTTAATGTTGCTAGTAGTTGTTCTAAGTAGCGATTTTGTATACTTTTTAGCTCTGCTATTTGTTTAATTTGCATTGGCTCGCCATTCTGGTAGGAATCTACCAATGCCAACATCGCTAGAAGTGAGTATTCAAATTTATTTGGTAGTCTCATCAGGCTAGATACTATACAAGCTTTTAAACTTGTATAGTATCTAAACTCTAAAGTAATAAAGTAATACGAGCTATTTTGATTTTTTTTCAAAAAGATAAACAAGAATGATTGACAAAATAGTAATTTAAAGGTATGTGTGCGAGTTTGCAACTTCTAACACTTTTCTAATAAGCTCTTGAAGCTATTAAAGAAAGTATTGTACTAACTATTATTTTTTCCTTGCACCCTTCGCCTTCTGCTCCCTCGGCTCCAACAGCTTGCCATAAGAGAGACAATAGTATGTATTCTTTGTACAAGAGTAACATAAGTAATACTAAGCCAACTTAGACGTATCTAAGAATTTTCTCCAATGAGACTGTAAATCAGCCCACTCAGTACAATTAGAGTCACAATTACATAGGTATAATCTTTGAGTCGAACAAAAGCTAACAGAGAAAAAACCACTCTCATAACTGGAGTAGCAATCAGTAGCAGTAGTCCTAGTTGAATAATGCCTCGGTTACGACCTGATAATATTGATGTTTTTACCCCGGCTGGAGTGCGAAACTCTGCTGGTTCTCCCCGAAAAAACTGGTAATTAGGAACCTCAGTCCCGTGGCGAATTAAGTACAAAATTCCACCCGTTAGAACCAGAACGGTAGCAAGGATAACCCCGACTCTTAACAGATTGCCAATAAATTGCTCAAAACGCTGCTCAAACTTAGTACGTCTGTTTAGAACCATTTTAAAGCCTCCCAGTTAGACCTTTGTAGATCATTTCCAGCGCCAGTACCAAAATCACACCACTGAAAATATTTCGCAAAAGTTGTACCCTGGCTCTGACAAGTACTCGCGCCCCCAATACAGCACCACACAGTACTCCCAACATCACTGGCATTGCTAATCCGGGGTCGATATAACCTCGGTTTAGATATATTCCTGCACTAGCAGCTGCTGTTACTCCAATCATGAAATTGCTGGTAGTTGTGGAAACTTTGAATGGAATATGCATTATTTGATCCATTGCCAGCACCTTGAGCGCTCCCGAACCAATACCTAGCAAGCCGGAAAATACACCAGCTATAAACATTAGCCCAAATCCAAAGGGAACACCACGCACGTTGTAAGATTGTTCTCCCGTAGAAGTTGGATAAGTACTATTTAGCTTCAAGCGTGTTGCCAGGGGATCTGGCGGTAAATTATCGATGTTTTCGGAGTAGGGTTTACGAGATAGGTACGCACTATAAAGTAAAACAATCCCAAACACAATAGCGATCGCTCCAGTAGAAATCTTCGCTGCCACAACCGCTCCAGCTACAGCGCCAAAGGTTGTTGCTATTTCTAGGAACATCCCTAGCCGCATATTAGTGTAACCTTCCTTTACATAAGCAGAAGCTGCTCCACTAGATGTAGCAATTACAGATACTAAGGAAGCACCAATAGCATAGTGAAGATCCACTCTACAAACTACAGATAGGAAAGGAACAATTACTACGCCACCACCCAAGCCTGTTAAAGCTCCTAAAAATCCAGCGCTCAAGGAGCCAAACCATACTAATAGCGAAAAATCCAGAGTATTCAAGGTTTATTCTCCACTATTTGGTTTTATGGGTTAATACACCAATTAGTTTCACACTGGTTAGTTGGTTTTACTTTATATTTTTTAAATTATAAAAACAAATATTTTTTCTTATTAATTTAATAAAAATTTTTAATCATATTGTATATGTAAGCATGGAAAAAACTGTCAAAATGACAAATTGCTTATAGTCTATTTCGCTAAATTTTGATCAAATTTATCAAACAGATATTTAACCAACTAAACTACTGTAAAAACAGTTAAATATAGTAGTTTTGTGAACGTCACATTTATGCCATAACTTGGTCATAACTATGTCACAGATGACTGTTATCTTGTGGATGTTTTCTTAACAGATATTCTCTACATTCGATCAAATATGCTCTTTTTTATAGTCTTAAGTACAGTTTGCAGTAAAGCTGGTGAAGTAAATACAAGTAAGAGTTCCTGACTGTTGGCATCTTATTGAATTGATGAGGCTGATTCATAAGAATTGACAAGTCGAATTATAAGACGGAAGAATTTAGCATAGCAAATCACGTAATCCCATATTAGAGAGGAATAAATTATGCTTGAGTTATTAGGTTCAGGCTT
Source organism: Nostoc sp. NMS4 (assembly GCF_017115095.1). Taxonomy (GTDB): domain Bacteria; phylum Cyanobacteriota; class Cyanobacteriia; order Cyanobacteriales; family Nostocaceae; genus Nostoc. The sequence goes on from NZ_JABXKI010000079.1 coordinate 17,070, forward strand.
AGTAACGCTGTGGCTACAAAAAGCTGGAATCCAAATCAATTATTTAGATGCTTTAGATGCACTAACTTGGCAAATTAGTCCTAGCTTGGTTCTTGCCTCAGATCCGAATCCATCTGGAAACACTACAGTGCAAGAATATCTCAAGGAGCTAATCACATCAAAACTGATAGCACAGAATTTGAAAGAAAACCAAGGGATTTGGATACAGTCAGGGCCAATGCTTATGGCTAATCACCAAGGTACAACACCTCTGCCAGCTGCTTCTTTAACCAAAATTGCTACCTCATTAGTTGCTTTTAAAACCTGGGGGCCAGACCACCAATTTGAGACTTTGGTAAGTGCCACTGGGCCGGTAGTAAATGGGGTATTGGAAGGTGATTTAGTCATAGCTGGTGGTGGAGATCCGATGTTTGTTTGGCAGGAAGGAATAGCTTTAGGAAATACTCTCAATCAAATAGGCATCAAACAAGTAAAGGGAAATTTGGTAATTACTGGTAACTTCGCCATGAACTTCCAGCGTTATCCATTCTTGGCAGGTCAAATGCTCAAACAAGCACTAAATTATGCCACATGGAATCGCTCTGTTATTTTCCAATATTCAACTATGCCCAAGGGAACGCCAAAGCCACAAGTCATAATTACGGGTACTGTTAAAGTAAATTTACAATCCACTCCCCAACAAAATTTGTTAGTGCGCCATCGATCTTTGCCTTTACAACAACTTATCAAGGAGATGAACGTTTTTAGTAACAATGATATGGCAGAGATGCTAGCAGAATCAGTGGGAGGGTTTAGTGTAGTCCAATCAACAGCTGCTCATCTGGCTGGAGTACCACAGTCAGAAATTCAATTAATCAATGGTTCTGGACTAGGCCCAGAAAATCGCATTTCTCCTAGAGCAATTTGTGCAATGTTCATGGCGCTAGAGCGGGAAGCAGTCGCTCATCAGATGAATTTGGCTGACTTATTTCTCACTTCCGGGTTGGATCATCGGGGGACAATTCACCGCAGACATATTCCTGTTGCGACTGTAATTAAAACTGGGACATTACATGATGTTAGTAGTTTAGCTGGTGTGATGCCTACACGCGATCGCGGTTTGGTCTGGTTTGCAATCCTAAACCGTGGCACAAACCCAGCAGGTTTCCGTTCTGAGCAAGATAAACTGTTGCAAAATTTGATCAAACAGTTGCAACTACCTCAAGTAGTTCCTAGTATCCTAACTCCCCACTTAGCGATGAACTCTTTACCTCAAATCGGTGTAGACAGTCGTAATGAAATTTTATTCAGAAACTAGCCTTTTCAAAAACTAAAGCTGGAGTATGAGTGTGAACTAACCTTTTTCAAGGTATAATCTACCAATAAATAATCAAGAGTGTAAACGCTTTTAGTACTAA
>NZ_JABXKI010000082.1 GCF_017115095.1 Nostoc sp. NMS4
TTACCTCACCCTCAATCCCTCTCCTTATAAAGGAGAGGGAAGCTAGAGACAGGATAAAGTTTTGCATCTTATTTAATCCATGTTCCTTAATAATTTATCTGAGTTGTCAAAAGTTTTAATTTGGCCATGCCATCGATCATCATTTAAGAAAACCTCGTTAAAAGCCCCATTAGTGTATTGATTAATTACCTTGCTCCAAAAAGCTTGTGCGCCTAAGTTTAAAGCAGTCTGACGTACTTCCCAATGACCGGGAAACTGGTCAAAAATTTGAGTAGCTACCTGTTCACCAATACCCTGATTTCGATATTTCTTGAGAATAAAGAACTCGGCAATAGACATAGCATTGTTATCTTGATAAAGGTAGGTATGCTGATTAACAAGTACAAACCCTGCCAGTTTTTCATCAACTGTAACCAGAAATGGGTGTCGCTCAGGTTCTGTCCAATAGTAATCAAGATATCGATAGCCAAACAAACCGCACTCATCTACATCTTTGGCTTCTATATCACTCAAATCATACTGGTATAGTTCCATTAAATTAGACAACACTAACTTTTGTTGTTGAATAGCTTTTACCACTTCGATTAGATGCGCCATAATAGATAGATATCAGCCAAATTAGTTTTCTTTGAACTTTCATGCAGTTTGAATGGGATGACGCGAAGAATCTCGAAAACATCCGCAAACATAAGATTGACTTTGCCGATGTCCCTAAAATGTTTGATAGTACAATGCTAATTGAGCTAGATAACCGTTTTGATTATGGTGAAGAACGCTGGCTAGGTATCGGTTTTCTAGGTAACGGCGTAGCAGTCGTCATCTGGACAGAACGGCAAAGTGATGTCATCCGAATTATTTCAGCACGAAGGGCAAATCGATATGAGCGCCAACGATTTGAACAATATCTCACAGACTAATTGGGAAGCATTGGAATCGATGTCAGATGAGGACATTGATTATTCTGATATTCCGTCGTTAAACGATGAGTTTTTCGAGAAGGCAATTTTGAGATTACCAGCAACTCAAGCACGGAACTTAATTCAGATCGACCCAGATGTGATAGCTTGGTTTCAATCCCAGAGTGTCGAATACAAAACACTCATCAATTCTGTCTTGCGTCAACACATTGAAAATAGTCGTGACAAATGAGTAAAAATGTGAAAATTGCCCTACAATCTCCGCATTTTAGTTACTTTATGTAACGCTTGAAGCTTAAGTTGCACCTCTGCAAACTCTTTGTCAGGATCAGATCCCGCAACGATACCACCACCAGCATACAATCTTGCGCGATCGCTAGATTTAAAGGTAAAAATGCGATCGCTCAGGTACGTTTACTACGTGTTTCATAATACCTTAAACTACGGACTCCGCCCCAAATCGCACCTAGAATGGTTCCAGCCTGAATAAAACACAGCCTAACAAAAGATAACTCTAGCCCCATCATCGCTAGACTTAGAACGCCTGAAGTTTAAGCTGTACCTCTGCAAATTCTTTATCAGGATCAGATCCAGCAACGATACCAGCACCAGCATACAATCTCGCGCGATCGCCAGATTTCAAATTTATGTAACAGCAAAATCAGTATACTTTCTTACTTCGGCAGGTTGAAAGGCTAGAACGATACGATCTTTAGGAATGCCGACACTGATGAATTCGTTAGCAATACCATCTTCAGTGCCATCTCTTTGAATCCAAATTTTATCGTTGATAATATCAATGTGGACAAGACACCCATGTACACGTTGTTGGTTTTCCCACCCAAGTGTGAGTAGTAGGTAATGGTTTGCATTTTCATCAATAATTAGCTGTCTTTCTAGTTTTCCATGAGCATAGGGAAGTTGGGCATATTCGGCTAATATTTTTTCAATTATTTTGCGATAATTATCTAAGGTATCCATTCTATAATCACCTCTGTTTCTGAATCAAAGACGAGTAAACAAAGACGCTGATTTTCTATCAATATCTTACCAATTGGTTCTTGAAACAATTCTGAGTATGTTTGTTGACGAATAGCAAGATACAAGCGGCGGTCTGGTTCTAAGCGACTTAGAATATCGTAGTATAAAATATATTGTCCCAGAGCCTTTTCTAAATCGGTTACTGGAGAAGCACCAATAAAGCTTTTAACTTCTACTGCTATTTTATGTCCGCTTTTTTCTGCTGCTATTAGCTTTTGAGCGCCTAAATCAATATATAAATCTCTTGCACCCCATCTTAATATAAATGGATCGTTGGTAATATGCCAACTCTCTTTTTCAAGGGCATTTCTAACAGAATCGTGGTAAATATCTTTAGCTGGCATACAAAATTAGTAATTAACTTTAAACTAATGCTTTAAGTAACGCCTGAAGTTTAAGCTGTACCTCTGCAAATTCCTTGTCAGGATCGGAGCCGGCGACGATACCAGCACCAGCATACAATCTCGCGCGATCGCCATCAATTAATGCTGAACGAATTCCGACAATAAACTCGCAGTTTCCCTGAGAATCTATCCACCCTAGAGGTGCAGCATACAAACCTCTTTCAAAGCTTTCATAACGGCGAATTTCGGCACAAGCTAAATCTCGTGCTGCACCGGCAACGGCTGGTGTAGGATGCAATTGGGCGACAATCTTTAATGGGTGTATGTTAGCAGGAACTCTAGCACTTATTGGTGTCCATAAATGCTGGATGTTAGATAATTGTCGCAGCCGGGGTGCTAATATTTGGGGTAATAAACCTAGCTGATATAGGCGTTGTGTAATGAAATCAAGCACTAGGGAATGTTCATGCTTTTCTTTTTCACTATTTAGTAAGCGATTGGCATTAGCTGCATCTTCAGCAGGAGTTTTACCTCTTGGTGCAGAACCAGCTAAAGCGTCAGTGATTAACTGTTCATTATTAATACTAATTAATCTTTCTGGACTTGCACCAATAAAATTTTGACCTTTGCCATTACTTGTAGAGAAAATATAACAGTTAGGATGATTTTGTCTAAGATTATTTAAGGATTTAACTAAGTCAAAGTGGTTGCTTGATTTTACATCTAATATATCTGCTAATACAATCTTGCTTAAATGATTAGAGCGAATTTTCTCCAAAACAGATACTACTGAACGTTTAAACTGAGTAGGATTAATGACAGATTTTTTATATAAGTTTGCTGGGAAATAATCAATATTATTAGAGTAATTTTCTAAAGATTGGATAAATTCAATTTTGTTTTGCAGATTCTCCAACAATCTTTCAATATTTATATTTGCATTGATAATTGTATTTGTTACTAATATGCAACGCTGATTTTTTACGGCTACTTGCCAACGTGGAAGAAAAATGGTAGCCGATGGAAATGGATAATCTACTTGAGTGTTTTTATCAAAAAAACTGAAATAACAAAAAAAGTGAGGACCAGAAAAAGGTTGATTTGCGTTACCAAAATTAATTATATTTTTTAGACAAGATTTGATAAAATATTCAGCTTGAGCAAAACGATCTGCACCATCAATCTGTAATTTTGCTACAGAATCAATTGCTGCGATCGCTTCTCCTTTACCTCTATCCTCAAAGTAAAAATTTATTTCATTTGCTTGTGTAAGTTTATCCAATACAAGTAAAGGGTCAACTAAATCAATTTCTTGGGAGATACTGACAATTTGTTTACAATTATTTTTGACGCACTTTTCTTGCACTGCTACCAGAAATTGATATAAATCTTTGTGCTTTACAAAGAAGTTGCTACGACATGGTGAAACTGTCATGGATTTAACGATAGTAAATTTTTTTTAAGTTAACTTCCTAAAGTGTAATTAATCGTGGTCGTATTTCTACAGGTAACATATTAAGTTGCTATTTCACCAGCGTAGGGTTTGCCTTATTCGTGGTATTCCCAGACCATGATCAGCCAGTTTTAGCCTGAAACTGCAAGGGTGAGGGTGAGTATTAACAACATAAGGTTAACAAGCCATAGTAAAAGTGACAGTTGTTTATATATCACCCATATCTAATGTCTCTTTAAATTATAAAATCTCAAGTGTGAGTAATATTCGGGTAATTTAATTAATCACAGCTGATGACTACCAAGCAAATTTTATATCCCAACACTAAGTTATGGATGGCAGCGATTAAACCGCCAATGTATAGCGTTGCCATTATGCCCATTTGGGTAGGAACAGCAGTAGCATTTTCCGAAACTAAAATTTTTAATGGTGTAGTATTTTCTACTTTTGTAGCTGCGGCAATTTTAATTCTTGCCTGGGAAAATATCAGTAATGATGTATTTGATTCCGAAACAGGTATCGATCAAAATAAGCACCATTCTCTGGTGAACTTAACAGGCAATAAGCCATTAATATTTTGGATCGGAAATTTGTGTTTAAGTTTGGGGTTGCTGGGCATACTAGCGATCGCCTTTTGGCAACATGACCTAACTGTGATCGGTATAATTTTACTATGCTGCGGTTTAGGTTATACGTATCAAGGGCCTCCCTTTCGCTTAGGATATCAGGGTTTAGGCGAGATTATTTGCTTTTTTGCCTTTGGCCCCTTAGCAGTGGAGGCAGCCTATTACAGCCAAACCCAAACTTGGTCAATGACAAGTTTAGCAGCCTCAGTGATTGTTGGGATTGCCACAACCTTAATTTTGTTTTGCTCACACTTTCACCAAGTTAAGGATGACATAGCCGCAGGTAAGCGATCGCCTATTGTCCGTCTCGGAACCCAAAAAGGGGCTAAACTCCTAGTTTGGTTCACCGCTAGTATTTATCCTCTCACCTTGCTGTTTGTGCTATTGGGGATTTCTCCAGCTTGGACGTTATTAAGTTGGGTGAGTTTACCCTTTGCTGTCAAATTATGCCGTCACGTCCAAGAAAATCACAACCAGCCTGACAAAGTTAGTAACTGTAAATTCATCGCTGTAGCTGTACATTTCTGGGCTTGCTTGCTGTTTGGTTTGGGATTTATGATTTAGGGCATTGGGCGAATGCCACTAAGTTAAGATACAGCCATTGCCCCAACTGGTTCCCAACCTCTAGGCTGGGAACCCATTCCCAGAGGCTCCGCCTCCTCTTTCTTGATAAGAGGCAGAGCCTCTCGGAATTCGTTCCCAGCCTCCAGGCTGGGAACGAGGCTATATAAGTCTTTGGGCTTTTCTTAGTGCCATTGGGCATTGGGCAGAGGGAGAATGATAAATGACAAATGACAAATGACTATAGATTTGAATTTCGTCCTTATCGGCGAAGATTTTTGCGATCGCTTACCACTAATCATGGTAATTGGGATATTCGTGAAGGTATTATCCTCCGTCTTACCGATGAATCAGGTAAAGTCGGCTGGGGAGAAATTGCCCCCATTAGCTGGTTCGGTTCCGAAACCCTAGAACAAGCCTTAGATTTTTGTCATCAACTCCCAGCAGAAATTACAGAAGAAACGATTTTTTCCATTTCAGATGAGTTACCTGCTTGTCAATTTGGCTTTGAGTCTGCGTGGGAGTGGGGGAGTGGGGGGGATGAGGGAGATGAGGGAGGTAATTTTATCACTCCTAACTTTTCACTCCTAACTCCTCACTCTTCACTCCTCTACAGCGCCTTATTACCATCTGGGGAAGCGGCTTTAAATCAATGGGAAACTCTATGGGAACAGGGATATCGCACGTTTAAGTGGAAAATTGGTGTGTATGCGATCGCTGATGAATTAGAAATTTTTAAGTCACTCATACACACTTTACCAGCCTTTACGAAACTGCGATTAGATGCCAACGGTGGACTGAGTTATGAAGAAGCTAACTTATGGCTGCGGACTTGCGACAATCTCAAGGTAAATGGAGAATTACCCGTAATAATTGAATTTATCGAACAACCATTACCCGTTGGACAATTTCAGCAGATGTTGGAATTGAGTCCGAGTTATGAAACTGCGATCGCTTTAGATGAATCTGTTGCCACACTTGGGCAACTCGCCGCCTGTTATCAACAAGGTTGGCGAGGGATTTTTGTGATTAAACCTGGGATAGTGGGATCGCCATCTCGTCTGAGAAAGTTTTGCCAACAGCATAAAATTGATACTGTATTTTCATCAGTATTTGAAACTGCGATCGCAAGACTTGCAGCACTCCAGCTAGCAGCCGAATTATCCCAAAACAACAGGGCAATTGGTTTTGGTATCGACCATTTTTTTGAACAAGAAGAAACCTGGTTTCAAAGTTTATGGAACGACCTTTAGACTGTCTAAATAAACTATCTCAAAATGATTGGCTTATCGGTTACAACAAGCATCAATTTAATCAAATAGCTCAAGAATTATATTTAGAACTAACACAATTGTCAGTGTGTGAAACACCACCAAAAATTATCTTAGCTGAACGCGAACCAATACAATTTCTAGCAAGTTTTATTGCCGCTTGTGCAGCGAATTGTCCAGTTTTTCTTTGTAACCCCGACTGGGGAACAGAAGAATGGCAACAAGTCATTGATTTAGTAAAACCAGATATTATTTTGGGAGAACTCCCCCACTTCCCCACTCCCCCACTTCCCCACTCCCCCACTTCCCCACTTCCCCACTTCCCCACTTCCCCACTCAGCACTCAGCACTCAGCACTCATAATGATTCCCACAGGTGGTTCATCGGGACAGATTAAATTTGCCATTCACACTTGGGAAACTCTTATAGCATCGGTACAAGGATTTACAGAATACTTTCAACTAAAGCAAGTTAATTCCTTTTGCGTGTTACCGCCATATCACGTTAGTGGTTTAATGCAATTTCTGCGCTCTTTCACTACCGCAGGTAAACTAGCTATTCAAAAATTTAAAGCCGTAGAATCTGGTGAAATATTAAATATTCAACAATCAGAGTTTTTTATATCTTTAGTACCAACGCAGTTACAACGTATTCTAGAAAATCCCGAATTAACTGAATGGTTATCTCAATTTAATACTGTACTTTTGGGAGGTGCGCCAGCATGGAACGAACTATTACAAAAAGCTAGATTTCATCGTATCCGATTAGCACTTACCTATGGCATGACAGAAACCGCTTCTCAAATTGCTACCCTCAAACCAGATGATTTCCTTGGCGGTAAAATTAGCAGTGGTCAAATTCTTCCCCATGCAAAAGTAACTATTCGCAATCAGCAAGGCGAGATTTTAAATTCAAATAAAATTGGAAATATCAGTATTGATGCTCAATCTTTAGCCCTTGGTTACTATCCGATAAATAGAGAAAATCAAACTAATTTCCAAATAGATGATTTAGGCTTTTTAGACGATGAAGGTCATTTAAATATTGTCGGACGTAACAGCGACAAAATTATTACAGGTGGGGAAAATATTTATCCCGCAGAAATTGAATCAGCTATCCTATCAACTCAAATGGTTGCCGATATTTGTGTCATCGGCATCCCAGATAAACACTGGGGACAAGTATTAACAGCGATTTACATTCCCAAACAATCAAATACCTCTGCTTCAAAAATTCAAACCCTACTGAAAGACAAACTCAGCAAATTTAAAATTCCTAAATATTGGATTCCTCAGCAAAACTTACCCCGCAACACTCAAGGTAAAATTAACCGCCAAAAGTTACAGCAAATAGCCACAGAATTCCTCCAAAATTCCATTACATAACCTCTCTCAACTTTCTTCTCTCTGCGCCCTCCGCGCCTCTGCGGTTCGTTTCCAACCACTGAATAATATCATCAGGTAATTCCTGCTTAATTCTACTACTTGCATCAATACAAACGTGCCTAGTAATAGCTTTAGCAACTACCACATCAGACACTGTAATCTCGTAAGTAATTTCAAACTTTTCAACACCTATTTTTTGAGGAATTAAGCTAATCAGCAACTTATCTCCTACAAACATAGGGCGTAAAAAATCCACACTAGTATGCACAATTGGAAAAGCCACAGATGGATTAATAAAAAAATCTTTTAGATTAATACTTGATACTTCTAGAGATTCTTCATAAGCTTCATGGCAAATACTCAAAACATTAGCAAAATAAACTACTCCAGCAGCATCAGTATCTTGAAAGCGAACCGTGCGGTTATAAGTAAAAGGCATTTTTGACAAAAAAAATTTAATTTTCCCAATTCTGAGTTTGTATCGAGATGTTTAGTCTCATCCAATGCTTTGGGGTTGAATATAGAGTAAGGAAAAGCGATCGCTTCTACATTGATTCCAATGGCAAAATCTCGAAGTCATTAAAGGAGCAAACATTAGACCTCTTGCAAAAATCCTTGAATCACCCCTTCCCAACAGCAATTCTCATTATAAGAATAATTTGCGATCGCAGTATTAAATTGGTGATTTAGTACCCGAATTTTAAGCACCTAACAAAATCGCATTGCTCCCTATGTTGTCCTAATCGATTGTGAAGCATGTCGTGTCTGTTTGGTCAAAATATAGTTCAAATCACACACGTATTAGCGTCTGTAAAACAAATATAGAGTTTGTATCTGCTGACACTAACTAGTCTCTTACTACTGAAAAACTTTCAATCACTGGTGTTAAAATAGCTTGATGTTGTGGCGCATACTGATAACCTATAATCTTACCCAATTTCCACTGTTTTAATTCCTCGGCAATAGAATGTTCTCCTAGTTCAAGACTTACTCCAGAAGCTCCTTGATGACTCATTTGCTGCCGTTCACTGACAATCAATTCACAACGAAGCAGATACCCAGACCTGACGGTAATAGGTTGCATCCGCGAGCGAGGAACGTTTTGAAGGGTTCCCTCTTGAGCAGTCAGGGTAAAAATAGACTGATTTGCTTGTTTTAGATGACACCTAACCCACTTCCCATCTCTCTCAAAATCAATATTTGCTAGAAACTTGGGATAACCTGCGAACTCTACACCTAAATCCCGCGCGATTTCTGTTGTTACTGGTAGATGATGGATATAGACTTGTGGGACTTTATGTCGAGTGCCAATAAATAAGGGAGACGATCCATCTAATATCACTGGCACTGCAATTGATACTTCATTGTAAGCTCCAATATCACTATCTCGATACTCAAACGCTGAGATAGAGACAACACAATGCCACGGTGTAACTCGAAACGGGTGCATCCTCCTGGAAGGCAAAAATTGACTAACCTTTTTAATCGAAGCTAGAAATTGCACAGAAAGGGTAGCAACATCATAATAAAAGACTGGTAGGAAAATTTTTGTGCTTCCCCAAGGGATTTCTACTTGCTTAATTTGTTGGAAGAAATCTGTATTCTGCATATCTTTTTTGTTCCTACCTATTTAACATTGAAAAATTCCAGCCTCCAGGCTGGGAACCGATCCTGGGAGGCTCCGCCTCCAGTGGCTTAATGAGAGGCGGAGCCTCTCGTAATACATTCCCAGCCTCCAGGCTGGGAACGAGGCAAACACAATATTAATAAGAAACATTGCAACATTCCTTACAAACATTGCGATATTAATACGAAACATTGCAACATTCCTTACAAACATCACGATATTAATACGGAACATTGCGACATTCCTTACAAACATTGCAATATTAATACGAAACATTGCAACATTCCTTACAAACATCACGATATTAATACAAAACATTGCAATATTCCTTACAAACATCAGGATGCTGGTAGTGACAGCTTCTGTTAAGACCTAATTAAAAACACCTACCTCTGCGCTATTTTATGAAAAAAATTATCACCAGTTTTTTAGCTGTGGGTGTTTGTTTAACGCCTGTAACAGTAATGTTGATGGCTCAACCCACCTGGGGACAGACTCAAAACCTGCGATCGCAAGAAGCAGAAAAACTGTTAGAGCAAGGGATAAAACTGACACAGCAACAAAAACACCAACAGGCAATACAAATATTGGAGCAAGTTTTAACCATTGCGCGAGAACTCAAAGACCAAAAACTTGAAACAACTAAATCTTGGGGAGATAGCATAATAAAATTATTAGATTGGATGTATGATGCCTGTTCATATTTTCCCAAAAGTCTAGGTACAATGGTAAGATGGTTTGGGGAAATAGTAGGTTATTTTGACGGCAGAACTACAAGTGGTACTGTAGAAGGAATTAATAATAAACTCAAGTTAATTAAAAGACTTGAGTATGGCTTTCGTAACTTTAGTAATTTTCGATTACGCATGGCTAAATCATGTTACCTCTAATCTATGCCATGCCTTGGTTTTTTCACAGATATATTTGAATAATCCCAATATTTCCGACATAGAACGCCTGTATTGTTCACAGCCTTCAAGGAATTTCAAGAATCTCAGCAAATCACAGCATTTTTCTCTCACCACAGACATAAAAGAGCGCTAATTATGTTCAACTCAAGAGTGCGCTTAGTTTGAAATTAGCGGCTCTACTGGCGCTTCAATTCTTGGCGATCGCTAAACCAAATCTCAAAGCACACGCAGTAAGCTAGGAATGCTTTCGATCGCTGACAAATTCCGAATTTCTGCCAAAGCTTGCCGAAAGTTGCCTTCTGGCACATCATGGGTAACAACCACAATCTCTGCTAGTTCACCTTGAAAGCCAGTTTGGACAATTGACTCTAAGCTAACGCCATAGTTACCAAAGCAAGTACCCAATTTACCGATAACTCCAGGTTGGTCATTGGTGAGGAAACGGGCGTAAAAGCGAGTTATCAACTCTGCCATTGGCGCAATTTGGCAATATTCTTGATGTCCACAAGCTAATAAGGGATTTGTAACTGCTGTATTCGTTTTGATGACAGCAACTAAATTCAAAATATCCGATGTCACAGCACTGGCGGTTGCACCAGCACCAGCACCGGGTCCGAAAAACATTACTTGCCCGATGGGTTCTCCTTCCACAAGAATGGCGTTGTAAACGCCGTTGATGCTAGCCAAAGGGTGGGCTTGAGGTACTAAGGTAGGATGAACTCTGACGGAAAGGGGGCATGATGGAGTATCACGTTTAGCGATCGCTAACAATTTAATCACAAATCCCAATTTTTCGGCGTAAGCAATATCTGTCTTGCTGACTTGCCGAATCCCCTCAGTGTAGACATCTTGTAAGTTGATGCGTCCATCGAAACCCAATGATGCCAAAATCGCAATTTTATCGGCTGCGTCTAAGCCATCCACATCAGCTGTGGGGTCAGCCTCAGCATAACCCAAGCGCTGGGCATCAGCTAAAACATCGTTGAAGTTGCTACCTTCGGTTTGCATCCGCGTCAAGATGTAGTTTGTTGTACCGTTCACGATACCTGTTATGGTGTGAATACGGTTAACACTTAAAGACTGCTTTAGGGGTTGAATCACGGGAATTCCACCACCCACAGCAGCTTCTAACATGACATATACGCCGGCTTGATTGGCAGTTGTGAAAATTTCCGCCCCAAAGCGAGCGATCGCTGCTTTATTGGCTGTTACTACGTGCTTACCATTACTCAAAGCTTTGAGAATAAGCGATCGCGCTGGCTCCAGTCCGCCCATCACCTCAACAACTATATCTACTGCCGGATCGTTGACAATAGACTCTAAATCTGTAGTTAAGACTTCTGTAGATAATTCTACTGCACGGGGTTTATCTAGCGATCGCACTCCCACCCGATAGATTTCTATCTCTTGCAACAATGGGTGACGGCCAGCGCTATCTTGTAACAACTGCACTGTTCCCGTTCCCACGGTGCCTAATCCCAATATTCCTACTTTCACACCCACAATTTTTACACCCCTTTTAAGTGCTGAGTGCTGAGTGCTGAGTAGTTATCAGTACTTAGTACTTGACCACTCAGAACTGAGAACTCTTTCCTCAGCTATTTACAATATTCATAACAAAACAATTGTAGGGTGAGCATAGCCCACCCTACTAATTCATAACTTTGTCATTTGTCCTTCGTCCTTCGTCCTTTGTCTAAAACTAATGACCAATGACTAATGACTAATGACCAACTTAATAAGTTTCTACGTGCCAGCGATGAGCTTTCTTGAGTTGCTTCTGGTAATCACTCCAGGTTACGCCTTCCTTAGCAGCAGCAGTAGTTAAGGCTGCATCAATACCTTCTTCCATACCCCGCAAACCGCAGATGTAGGTGTGGGTTTTTTCATTTTTAATCAACTGCCACAATTCATCGGCATGTTCCGCTACGCGGTCTTGAATATACATTCTACCGCCTTGGGGATTTTTTTGTTCGCGGCTGATGGCAGGAGTAAGGCGGAAGTTTTCAGGATATTTTTGTTGAATTTCTTCCAGTTCTTCCTTATATAAAAGGTTTGGAGTTGTTGGAACACCAAATATTAGCCAAGAGAATCCTTTAAATTGGTATTCTGGGTTAGCTGCTTTTTCTGTATCTTTAAACTGACGCCAGAGATAAGCTCGCATGGGGGCAATACCAGTTCCGGTTGCCATCATGATGACATTAGCATCGGGGTCTTGGGGTAACAACATTTCCTTACCCACCGGCCCGGTAATTTTTACCTCTTCCCCTGGCTTGAGGAAACACAGGTGTGTAGAGCAAACACCGTAGACTGTTTCGCTAGTTTCTGGGTGCTTGTATTCCAACTGGCGGACGCACAGTGATACTGTCTTATCATCCACATCATCGCCATGACGAGTTGAGGCGATAGAATACAGTCTCAGTTTTTCCGGTTTACCGTTCTTGTCTAATCCTGGTGGAATAATCCCAATACTCTGACCTTCTATATACTTTAAATCACTGCCAGATAGGTCAAATTTAAGGTGTTGAACAATACCAATACCGCCTTCTTTGACTAGCGGTTCATTAGATATTACCTTGCCAATAAACGGAGCATTGGGACGATAAGTATTAACCGGAACGTCACCTTGGTCTTTTTTGGCTTTCGCTTGAGTCATGGTGTTGCCTTTCTTGTCCTTGTTCTTGAGCTGTTCTTCAGCTGGTGGTTTAGCAAAACCTTTGGTTTCACTATGAGCATTTACAGGTGTGGCTTTACCATTCCCTTCACTGTTAGCAGTTTCCCCAGTTGTAGCTAACTCGCTGACAACGCTTGTAGCATTCCCAAGTGAAGCTTTACCATTAACTGGCTCTAGAGCAGTTACAGGCTGGATGCTAACAATTGTGCCGCCTAGACGAGTGATACGTCGCATTTCTTGATTCATGCGGTTGTAAGGCACTCTGATGAACACACTGCCACTTTTCCGAATTGGGTAGTTAGTTTGATCGGTTTCTTCGCTCTGACGCAAACCCACTACTTCATAAACGAAGACGCGGCTACCTAATTCTATGTTGGCAGCACCCTCAACAGCACCTTGATTGTACATTCGTTCTACCACTCCGATAATTTACTTAACCGTTTTTCAAAAAAAAACTATTCCCCTACCTTGCCAGTTTTAGTTTACCGGATTTTCGTTTCACAAAACTGGCTCTCAAGGAAAAACGGCATCATTAAATTAATGCCTTGCTAAGTACACTCACCACAGACATGCAGGCATAGCAAAAAACACACCTGTTCATCTTCTAAGGTAAATGATAAGTCTTGTGGAGAATGTTAATAATGAGTCAATTTAATCTTTTTTTCGTTAACTACCACCCCCATCAGGGGCATAGCTTCTCACAAGGTTAACACAAATCTAGTTTCTTGTGTTACCATTAATATCCAAGTATTGTAGCCCAAGTGTTGCAGCGAGTAACCTTCAATCTTTTAAGTAAGTGCGTTTGTCAACTTTTTTTGAGGGACGTGCTAAATTTGCTGCTCTCAAGTGCAAGCATGGTAAATAATCAATTCAATATAGGAATCATATTTGATTTCTGAAAAAATCTCGGTAGTCAAGTAATGGACTATCTAGGGTAAAATGTTGCAAAAAAATTGTAGGTTGGGTGGAGCTTTGCCAAAGCCAACATCCTGATATATGTTGGGTTGCGCTCCACCCAACCTACCTACGTCAGAAGTCTAATGCACTATTTTGCGTAGACAGTCTACTACGTGCATTTCAAAAATCAAATACTAGTACAGGTCGGCGGAAATGAGCCACCTATTTGAAATGTCTAAAACCCTTACGTAATGGTAATTACGAATTACGAATTACGAATTACGCGAAGCGGTACTAGTCCTATAATATAAATATCCTCAAAACGTTAAATTAATATCAAAAGACTCTGTAATTATAGTTTCATAGGTAACTTGGGGATAATTCAAGCCGTGTTTCATCAAGAGCTATCCGATGCAAAATTCACAACTGTAACAATATTCAAGAAACGCTGACGGTAGATACTAAGCTTCTATTGTTTTTAACAGGACGATAAACCACTAGTACCGCAAGGCGGAATTCAAAATTCAAAATTCAAAATGAATACAGCGTAAGCGTTTCGTTAATCTGGAATGGGTGGTTTATTTACGCCGTGCTGTAGTAGTAGCAATAAGAGATGCCTATTAGTATAGATTTGGGATTAGAAAACTTTGCTATAACCTCCGACGGATAAAAGTACAACCTTTCCAAAAAAACAATTAGCTTCTTTAGAAAAGAATATAAAACGCAAACAAAAGAAGAAAGAAGTTAGCTAAAAAGACCGATAAAACGTCTAATAAACGTCGCAAAGCTAAACTAAATAATAGCCAAAATATCGAGCTATTTTTCTAAATGTAAGAGTTAATTTTCTGCACAAGCTATCTCGCCAAATAGCATAGGAAAACCAATTTATTTGTGTAGAAGATATGTTTGTAAAAAACATGGTTAAAAACCCTACTTTGGTAAAGGCTATATCTTAACAAAGATTGGAGGATGTTTTTAATTATGCTTAAATACAAAGCGGATAAATTTGGAAATACCTATCAATAAATACGTCGTTTATTCACATCATCTCAACTTTGTAGCGAGACCCCACAACCAATCCCGATGCTACAGAATGGTTATGATTCACTGGCTGTAAGATTTGTAGATTGTCCCCATTGCCAGAGACAGCATGATAGTAGACATCAATACTGCGAGAATTATTAGAAATTAAGAATTGCGATTACTTGTACTGAGTGGAGCCGGTGGTGTATATAGTCTCTCTAAGAGTTGTATAGGCGTTAAGAACTAGTACTTCTGCCCTTGCAGGGTATGCCAAAGTCAAAGTCATCAGGACGTAAAAAATCTCTGACGGCAGAGGTAATCCCCTATAAATTGGGAAGCCTACACTGTAAGGCAAGCTCAGTGTAGGTAATTTACAGCCAATAATTTGACTAATGCAAGTTGTTTGCTCATTCGTTGGATAGATTTTTGCTTTGAATATATGTAGGTATTGTCGAGCAGGAATTACAATTTAGGAACATTAGAAAATTTACAGCAGTTTTGCGGCAATAGCAAATTATACCTTATAGTCTTGATTATATAGAGTCACAAGTAGTAGTCTGATAAAGTTGCAACGCTGATGCGCGCGGCTGATCCCCGTTTTTAAATTAATAAGTAAATTAACAAAAAATGATTAATGAACCAGGCTAATTCTTCTTGACAGCAATCTTGTATGGGATACCCCCTTCTGTTAAAATCAAATATACCACTAGGATTAAATACTTACCGGCACCAACATTCAGGCTAGTCCGACGAGTAGCAACTTAATTAATTTGTTTTCTACCCGCTTGGTGTCTTATAGATGTGCTAGGTAGCAAGAACACAGGATAAACCAAACCGGTAAACTCCTGGCTTCAGAATCTGCTGTGTGAAAAAATATTGAGACAATTTTAGTATTTTAGAGGAGATTTATGACAAATAAGCCGGAACGCGTGGTACTGATTGGAGTAGCCGGAGACTCTGGGTGTGGGAAATCTACGTTTTTGCGTCGTTTGATCGATTTGTTTGGTGAAGATTTGATGACAGTCATCTGCTTGGATGATTATCACTCCTTGGATCGCAAACAGCGTAAAGAAACTGGGATAACGGCACTAGACCCCAGAGCGAATAATTTTGACCTGATGTATGAGCAAATTAAAGCGCTAAAAAGTGGTCAAGGGATTGATAAGCCGATTTACAACCACGAAACCGGCTTAATTGATCCGCCAGAGCGAATCGAGCCGAATCGCATTATAGTTGTTGAAGGGCTGCATCCTTTATATGATGAGCGGGTGCGATCGCTAATCGACTTCAGTGTTTATTTTGACATTAGCGATGAGGTCAAAATTGCCTGGAAAATCCAGCGAGATATGGCTGAACGCGGTCATCGCTACGAAGATGTGTTAGCACAAATTAATTCCCGCAAACCAGACTTTGATAAATTTATCGAACCACAAAGAGAATTTGCTGATGTGGTTCTCCAGGTATTGCCCACAAACTTGATCAAAAACGACACCGAACGTAGAGTCCTACGGGTGCGTATGCTTCAAAGGGAAGGTAAGGAAGGCTTCGATCCTACCTACCTGTTTGATGAAGGGTCAACAATTAATTGGACTCCTTGTGGACGCAAGCTGACCTGTTCTTATCCTGGTATGCAACTGTACTACGGTTCAGATGTTTACTATGGTCGCTATGTCTCAGTCTTAGAGGTAGATGGTCAATTTGACAACTTGGAAGAAGTCATTTACATCGAAACCCATCTCAGCAATACATCCACAAAATATCAGGGTGAATTGACTCACTTGTTACTCCAGCACCGCGAGTATCCAGGTTCCAATAATGGAACTGGTTTCTTCCAAGTGCTTACAGGTTTGAAAATGCGTG
The DNA here is from genome assembly GCF_017115095.1 of Nostoc sp. NMS4. Taxonomy (GTDB): domain Bacteria; phylum Cyanobacteriota; class Cyanobacteriia; order Cyanobacteriales; family Nostocaceae; genus Nostoc. Next base: position 16,591 of record NZ_JABXKI010000082.1, read on the forward strand.
CTGCTTATGAGCGGTTGACAGCTAAAGAAGCAAAGTTAGCGGTTCAGGTTTAAAGCAGCAGTGTTTATGTCAAAGTTTGTGGGGGCGCTTCCGGGTGTCCCCCTTTTTTTGTGTTATTAAATACGTTTGAACTAGAAAATAATTAGCATATATTTATCTTATTTACGGATATCTACCTTATCGTTAGTGGTTTTTATCAATATGAAGAAGATACTAACGACTGAAGTATAAATATTGTTATGATTTCATAAATTAGCTAGCTGAACTAAATACCACATTTAGTTAGCAAAAAAAACTCAAGTCAGGAGGAATTTCCTTTGTCTCGTCGATATTTATTTACCTCCGAGTCAGTCACCGAAGGTCATCCAGATAAAATCTGCGATCAGATTTCTGATACCATTCTGGATGCCCTACTGACACAAGATCCTAGCAGTCGTGTCGCTGCTGAAGTAGTAGTTAATACTGGTTTGGTGTTAATCACTGGTGAAATAACCACCAAAGCTAATGTAAATTTTGTCAATCTCGCTCGGAAAAAAATTGCCGAAATTGGTTATACCAATGCCGACAATGGCTTTTCTGCTAACAGCACCAGCGTTTTGCTGGCTTTAGACGAACAATCACCCGATATTGCCCAAGGCGTTAACACCGCTCAAGAAACCCGCCAGCAAGATAGTGATGAGCTATTCGACAAAATTGGTGCGGGCGATCAAGGTATAATGTTTGGTTTTGCTAGCAACGAAACACCAGAATTGATGCCCTTACCCATCAGTCTCGCCCACCGCATTGCTCGCCGATTAGCAGCAGTCCGCAAAACAGGTGAATTGTCATACCTCCGTCCTGATGGTAAAACTCAAGTAACTGTGGTTTACGAAGATGGTCGTCCCGTAGGTATTGATACGATTCTAATTTCCACCCAGCATACAGCCAGTATTGGGGAAATTACGGATGAGGCGGCGGTACAAGCCAAAATTAAACAAGACCTCTGGTCATCTGTGGTTGAACCTGTTTTTGGCGACATTGAAGTTAAGCCTAATCAGGAAACACGTTTTTTAGTCAACCCCACTGGTAAATTTGTCGTTGGTGGCCCTCAAGGAGACTCTGGTCTGACAGGACGGAAAATAATTGTTGACACCTACGGTGGTTATTCACGACATGGTGGCGGTGCTTTTTCTGGCAAAGACCCCACAAAGGTAGACCGTTCTGCTGCTTATGCGGCTCGCTATGTGGCGAAAAATATTGTCGCTGCTGGGTTGGCAGAAAAAGTTGAAATCCAGTTATCTTATGCTATTGGTGTCGCGCGACCAACAAGTATCCTAGTGGATACCTTTGGTACTGGCAAAGTGGATGAAGAAACCTTACTGGAATTAATTAACAAGCACTTTGAACTCCGTCCAGCAGGGATTATCCATACCTTCAACTTACGCAACTTACCAAGTGAACGAGGCGGACGTTTTTATCAGGACGTCGCGGCTTACGGTCATTTTGGGCGGGCTGATTTAGACTTGCCTTGGGAACAGACCGATAAAGCCGAATTGTTGAAGCAAGCAGCAAATGAGTCTCTTTCGGCAGTAGTTGCTCAGGCAGTAACTTAGACTTATAGGCTACTACAAAAACTTAGTTTATCTACTTTAGGGTATTGGCAACTTGATAAGTTACCAATACTCTTATTTTTTAGTAACGACCTGAATATCCAAAAGTAAAACTACTACTTTGTCAAGCTAAACGCCCCGACAGCAGATTCATCTGTTGCAAAGATTTTTGTCAATCAGTAAACCAAAAAGTTTTTCCCCAAAGAGCGATCGCTAAAATACTGATAGCT
>NZ_JABXKI010000169.1 GCF_017115095.1 Nostoc sp. NMS4
GTTCTAGCCGTCAATTTGCACCAGTGAAGGTAGCACAAGAAGTAGAAGTTGAAGCGATCGCACCACCAATTTACATCCGATTGATTGGTTTATTCTACTTTACAGCCTTTGTTGGTATTGGTATGGCGATTGGATTGCTAATACAACATCGACGAAAACCACAAGCAAGGACAAATTAGTAATATCAGAGTTTTACTCAAGATTCCTGCTAATACAAAGATGTACATTAATAAATAAAAATAGTTGTGGTAAAACCACACTATTTTTTTTGTTTAAGATTTCTTGAAAAAATTAAAAAAGTAATGTTGACAAAAATTGCGTTTGAAACAATTCTGGAACGTGCTTTGATGGGATACGACTTATCTCCCGAAGAGGGAGTGGTATTGTTACAACAAACTGAGCCAGAAGCGATCGCAGCAATACGTGCTACATCCGACACACTGCGTCACACTCAAGCAGGTGATACGGTTACATACATAATTAACCGTAATATTAACTTTACTAATATTTGTGAGCAGCACTGTAGTTTTTGTGCATTCCGGCGAGATGATGGTGATACTGATGCATATTGGTTAGATTCGGCGCAAATTTTGGAAAAAGCCACAGATGCGGTGCGGCGGGGTGCGACAGAAATCTGTATGCAGGGGGGGTTAAATCCGCAAGCACAGATAAATGGTAAATCTTTGCCCTATTATCTCAAGGTTGTAGAAACCATCAAACAGGAATTTCCCCAAATACATCTCCATGCTTTTTCTCCGCAAGAAGTGCAATTTATCGCCAGACTTGACGGACTAGAATATACTGATGTAATTATTGCTTTGCGTGATGCTGGTGTTGGCTCAATGCCGGGAACAGCAGCCGAAGTGTTAGACGATGAAGTAAGGCGGATACTGTGTCCAGAGAAGATTGACACAGCCACTTGGCTAGAAATTGTCAGCACCGCTCACAAATTAGGCTTGCATACTACTAGCACTATGTTATCTGGGCATATTGAAACCCACGAACAGCAAATCGGACATTTAGAAAAATTGCGATCGCTCCAAAAAACCGCCATCAATCGGGGATATCCAGCCAGAATCACAGAGTTTATTTTATTACCCTTTGTCGGTCAAGAAGCGCCCAAATCCTTACGTCGCCGTGTCGGACGCGATCAACCAGTTTTAACAGATGCACTGCTATTAGGGGCTGTGGCGCGGATTTACTTAGGTAATTTGATTCCCAACCATCAGCAGAGTTGGGTAAAACTGGGGCTTGCAGGTGCAACAGAAGCCTTAGCTTGGGGTTGCAACGATATCGGCGGTACTTTAATGGAAGAGCATATTACCACAATGGCAGGTGCTTTAGGCGGTACGTGTATGGAAGTGGAAACCTTGCAAACTGCGATCGCTTCTTTAGGACGACCTTACCAACAACGGGATACCCTCTATCAAAAAATTAGGAATTAGGAAAAAATTCCTCTTCAATCTCCTTACTCTGTGTTCTCTGCGCCTCTGCGGTTAAATAAATTGCTTTTAAACCGCAAAGGCACAGAAAGATTAAAAGAGCTAATCTTCAACGCTTAACTGATTTGTTTGCGTTGTTTCCATCGAGAGACAGTTAACATCAAACCCATAAAAGATAACAAGCCAAGACTTGTATTTGGCTCTGGAACTGCAAGGCTATCAGAAATTCCTAACCCTGGTAATTTTTTAGTACCTTCCTTCACAGCACCCTGTAATAACTCAGGATCTAAGCCCAACGCATCTAGAGCAGTAACAGCAACTTGAGTTGTTTTTACCGTCTGCGTTTGAATTGTACCTTTGAGTCCAGAAGCTAAAATCCCACTAGCAGCAATCAATCCAACATGGGTATCGTCATCCGAAAAACCCCCATGTTCAGCCCTTTTTGTACTATCTGAAATCACATATCCAGGGTTCAATTTGATAATGAAATCTGGTGTACGGTCATCTGACAAAGGATTACCAAAGCCTGATTGTTGTAGCGCATTACCAGATAAAACCTCATTAATCGCCGGATTGTTGAGATTTTTTAAAATATTTGTTGCAGTAGCAGCTTGGCTTTGATCTGTAAGCCAAAACAACCCAATATCATCTTGTGTTGCATGATTTACCTTAATCCCAGCTTTTTCTAAAACATCTGTAAATGTGTTTTCAGAAATCAGGGTAGCTGTTCCCTCACGGGGACTTTGACCGTGTTTTGCTGTCAAGACTACTAGTGTTGAATCAAACAAATTTTGTTGCTTCAATGCATTAACTATGTTTCCAATACTAGCGTCTGTATGTTCTAAGGCATCAATTAATCCTGGTGAAGGTGTTCCATCAGCAGCAATTCCACCATCGCTAGTAGCATCTTTCTGGGCGACGCTAAGAGCTTGAAAATTCATACCAAAAATAGCAGGAGTTCCCGGATTAGTTGTTCCTTGAGAATCCTTACCAGCTATTTGGTTTAAAAGTGCATTTACCTTCAAATCATCATAAGCCTTTGTAAGACTAGTGCTTTTAGTTGTCGTTTTAAATGTGAGATTGCTAGGATTTTGGGCTGTTGATTGATCGACTAATTTGCCGTTTTCCAAAGCTACTTTAGCATTGATTTCTGGAGCATAAAAGTCATCAATCCCCTTACCGGAAAGACCATTGGCAAGGTCATAAGCAGGATGTTTATCAATAAATGCGGTATGTAAACCGGCATTGTGGGCTACCTCAAAAATTGTATTAACATTCAGGTAGTTATGAGGATAAATGGGTTTTCCTGTGCTGTCTACTGGCAACTTACTTGAATCAATGCTACCTTTTCCAAAATCACCTCCTCCACTAAGAAGATTTGAATTTTTATCAATACTTTCATCAAATACAACTTGAGTACCAGCAGGACTTCCCAGTTGACTTAATAATGAGCGACTATATGAATTGTCGTAATAAACCCCTGTAGTTTTTGGGCTTGCTCCTGTTAGGTAGTTCAATTCACCAGGAAATGAATCGGAGGGTGTACTGGTAAAAGCGTTAGTGTAAGTAACACCATTTGCTTGCAAACTCTTAATATTCGATAAATAAGGTTGAAGCAAAGGATCGTCGATGTCAGCATCATGTAGTCCATCTACTGATAACAGCAACACGTGTTGATAAAGGCTAGCTGCTGTTGCTGCTGAGTTATTAAATTGTAAAAATGTCTGCCCTGTTAAAACAACTGTGCTAAAAATCACTGTTTTTAAAACAGTAGGTAGATGAGAATTGCTAAATCGAGTCATACTATTTATTTCCTTTGCTGATAAAGTACCCTATGTATTGTTTTAGCTTGGGGTTATTAATGTTATGAATCAACAGTAATTAACAGTGATATAGTCGAATCTAACTAAGCTAAAACAATACATAAATTTGTGAAATATGCTTGGTTACGAAGGTATTTGGTTACTAAATAGCAAAAGTTTAAATTCCTCTATTTGTCGTTACCCCTATTGAAGTAACCTTTCATTTAGGAATTTATCATTTGATGAGTCAGCTTGATTGGTATCGCATATTTTGATCGCTCATCCGAAACATTAATCAGGACAGATTAAGTTTAAGTTAAGAATATATGATGAAAAAATTAAGATTAGCCTTGTAGGTAAGATAACCCTTGCTCGTGTTAGCAAGCTTTAATAAGTTAGAGGTGGAGCATTATGAGAATTTTGCTAGTTGAAGATGACGATCGCATTGCCAAACCATTAGCCGAATTTTTAAGACGACAACACCATATTGTGGATATAACAAGTGATGGTTTGGCAGCTTGGGAATGGTCGCAATCAGCATTATATGAGCTAATTTTATTAGATTTAATGCTTCCTAAATTAGATGGAATTAGTTTATGTAAGCGTTTACGCGCTGCTTCATCTAATGTTCTGATTTTAATGCTAACGGCACGAGATACAACAGGCGACAAAATTATCGGACTCGATGCTGGTGCTGACGATTATTTGGTTAAGCCATTTGAATTAAAAGAGTTAGCAGCACGCATCAGGGCTTTAGCTCGAAGAACTCCAGAAATTCGTCCGCAGATTTTAATCCACGGTGATTTGCAACTAGACCCAGCAACTCAACAAGTTACTTATGCAGGGAATATCATATCATTAACTCCTAAAGAATATATGATATTAGAATATTTTCTGAGAAATCCAAATCAAGTTATCACTCGTTCGGCAATTCTTGACAAACTGTGGGATTTTGATAAATCTTCGGGAGAAGGAAGTATTAAAACCCATATTACAAATTTGCGGAATAAATTTAGAGCATCTGGAAGTTCAGAAGACTTAATTGAAAATATCTATGGCATTGGTTATCGTCTAGGAAACAAGTAAAATAATTCGTAATTCGTAATTCGTAATGACGCTCGTTCGCGTAGCGTCTCCCTTTGGGAGAAGACTCGCTAACGTAATTCGTAATTGGTAGCGATAGGCGGGCAATATTTAAACTTCACAAGATGAGATAAGTGATTGGTTGTAAATCTATTAGTCAAATTTTAAGTTAATAATTAACAATTTAATTGCCAAGAATAATGTGTTTCAAAGAATCAGATATCGTTTATTATTGTCTTACTTAGTTGTCTTTGCATCGCTGTTGGGAATATTTGCGATCGCAGTTCGATTTGCTTTCACTCGCAGCTTGACTGAACAAATCACAGATAAACTCATAGCCATCGGGAAAGTTGCAGCCGCAAATGTAGAGTTTGAAAAAGGTCGCCTAACAGTTGAAAGCGACTTTCGTCCACAAGACTTAATTGCTTATCATCAAGCTTTACAGTGGTTTGATCCTCAAGGAAATTTGATTACCCAACAAGGAAAAACTGGTTTAACTCTACCTTTTTTACCAAACAAAATAGTACAAGTTCAAACTGGTAAAATTCCTATCCAAGCAGTAACAGTACCAATAATTGGTAGTGATAATGGTCAGCTAGTTGGGTATGTGAGGGTAAGTCAATCTTTAGAAGAATTCGATCAAACCCTGCAAAAGCTGGATTGGGGATTAGGCGGTGGGATTATTATAACTTTGGTTCTGAGTAGCATTGGCGGAATTTTACTAACTCGTCAAGCAATGCAACCTATTGAAGAGAGTTTTGAAAGACTCAAACAGTTTACTGCTGATGCTTCCCACGAATTACGTAGTCCGTTAATGGCGATCAAAATTAATGCTGAGTTACCGCTAGAGTATCCAGAAGAAATCGGGCCAAAAGATGCAGAAAAATTTCAGGCGATCGCCAATGCTACTAATCAGATGACTCGCCTCACAGAAGACTTACTGATGTTAGCACGCACTGATAGAGTTGAGAATCAAAATAGGGATACTCTCAATTTAACGTCAATATTAGAGAACCTAATACAACTATATAAACCTCAAGCTGAAGCCAAACAAATTAACTTTAAATTTCAATTAATTGCTAATCTTCAGTTAATAGGTGATTCAGTTCAATTAACGCGACTGTTTACTAATTTAATTGAAAACGCCATCTACTATACACCATCGAGAGGCGTAGTTGAAATTAAAACCAGTCGTGTCGGTTCCCAAGTTTATGTCAACGTGCAAGATACAGGCGTGGGAATTGCACCAGAGTATATCGACAAGGTTTTTGAGCGTTTTTGGCGAGCAGATCAATCTCGTTCTTATTGGTCTGGTGGTTCCGGTTTAGGGCTAGCGATCGCTCAAGCGATCGCCCAAAATCATGGTGGGTTAATTAGTGTTACTAGTCAATTAGGAGTTGGGAGTTGTTTTACTGTGCGTTTAGCAACTTCTTGACAATGTGATTTTACAGCAGAATTCTTACTTTTAAGTTTCTTACTTACCATCATCACTAGTTTCTTTAACTTGAATACTACTCTTGGGACGAGTAGCTTCATTCTTCTCATCTTGTTGATTGGCATTCTCAGCGTAGAGAACTTTGCCATTACCAGCATCAACCTTAATATCTTGCTGACCAATTTCTACAGCATAAACTAAGTTGCCATCTTCATTTTCGAGTTTGACACTCTTCGCCTTACCTCCCACAGATGCTTCAGCCGCTTGCTGTGCTTGTTGTGCTGTAATTTTAGCTAGCGGTTGTAGTTTTGCCGCTTCTTGTGCATCGTCGTTTGTTTCACCGTCACCATCACTCGCTTCCGCAACTTTGGTAACAAGATGAGGCTGACGCACAATTGCGACAAAAGATTGTGATTGTTTTGCAGATACAACTCCCGATAATCCAGCAAGTCCCAAAGTACCTACAAAAGCTGCTGCCAAAATAATTTTTGTTGAAGTTTTCATACTTGAAAAATTCCTTGAAATCTGGGTTTGTATTTTCACAGTAAGTAATAAAAGTCAAGAAATAGTCAAGATTGGTTTGAGTTCAACAAATTTAATATCAAATGGTGAAATTAACTTTTAAGCAGACATTTCACCTATTTTTAAGGCTTTTTTCCTGAGAAAATTCCGTTTTCCATCAAATCTTGACTATTTCTTGACTTTTGCTGTGTAAAGTATAATTACTCAGTAATTTCTGACAACACAGCTAACTTTTAGATGTGATGTAATCTCACTTCTACGGAAAAATCAAGAAGGAGAAAGATTATGAAAAAGATATTAAACCGGGTTCCAGAGGTTACAATTTACTTCTGGATTATTAAGGTTTTGGCAACCACAGTAGGGGAAACCGCAGCAGATTTTCTATCAGCGACTCTGAATCTTGGTTTAGGTATTACATCTTACCTGATGAGCGGAGTGTTATTAATTGCACTCTTAAATCAGTTTAAGCTTAAACGTTATGTTCCAGCAAGTTTTTGGTTTGTGGTAGTTTTGATAAGTATCGTTGGCACGCTTATCACTGATAGATTAGTAGACGAGCTTGGAGTTAGTTTAGTGACAACTAATGTCATTTTTAGTATTTCCTTGTTGGTAGTTTTTGCATTCTGGTATTCCAACGAAAAGACATTAGCTATGCATTCTATCAATACAGCTAAAAGAGAGCTTTTTTATTGGGTGGCTGTTTTGTTTACGTTTGCCTTGGGTACTGCAACAGGAGACCTCTTAGCAGAGTATTTGAGACTGGGTTATGCACAATCAGCACTGATATTTGGCGCTTCAATTGCCATCATAGCGATCGCTTATTATTACTTGTGGATGAATGCAGTTTTGGCATTCTGGTTAGCTTACATCTTGACTCGTCCGCTTGGAGCTTCTATAGGTGATTTACTATCCCAATCTGCTACAAATGGTGGCTTTGGTTTTGGTACTGTCGGAACCAGTATACTTTTTCTTTCTATAATCGTAAGCCTGGTTATTTACTTAAGCCTTAAGCAGAAGAGATTAGCTCTACTGCCGATTGACCGACAAGACTGATTAGCGATCGCTAACTTACTATTTTTTATAGTGAAAAAGAAATGAACAAAGTTGCAAAAGTCACAATTTTCTTCTGGATCATGAAGATTATCGCCACGACGCTCGGCGAAACAGCTGGTGACTACATCTCAATGTCACTTGGGCTGGGGTATTACATCGCCTTTGCCATAACATTCGCCATTCTAGCTATTCTCTTGTTTTTTCAAATTCAATCCGACAGATATCTTCCAGCCCTTTACTGGTTGGCGATCATCGCCACAACCACAGCCGGAACCGAAGTTTCAGACCTGATGGATCGATCTCTTGGGCTGGGTTACGCACTGGGATCGCTGATCCTGGTAGCCAGTCTGTTGAGCGTTCTTGCTATCTGGTACTACCGCGATCGGGATCTGAGCGTTTATCCGATCGTGAGGAAAGATGCAGAGACCACCTATTGGCTGGCTGTCGTGTTCTCCAACAGTTTGGGAACGGCCTTTGGTGACTTTCTGACAAGCAACTTGGGATTGAGCTATATTCAAGGCGCATTAGTGACGGCCAGCGTCATTGGTGTTGTCATCGCCCTTCACTACGTAACAAAGTTGAGCGATATTCTCCTATTCTGGCTCGCGTTCATCTTCACGCGACCCTTCGGAGCCACCTTCGGAGATTTTCTTACCAAACCAGTCAAAGATGGCGGTCTATCACTTCCAAGAGGCTATGCTTCAGCGATCGCCTTTATCCTACTGGCAGTTGTCCTATTCTTTTCCGTGCGAAAGGAGAAAAAAGTGCGTCACCCGTTGGAGTGATTGCGTTTGAGCAGATAAAGATGCCCTCGATTTTGGTACTATCAGTTCATCTATGGTTCTTGTATCGATACTTAAATTCTGTATCCTGTTCACCGCTCTAAAGCAGAAAACACTAATCGTGGTTACGCCTTCTAACGACGAATAACATTAAAGTATGCTCCGACAAACTTCTAATTTCTGGTTGCGTCATATACATCCTCGTTTGGCTCTCTTAATTGCGACAATTGGTATTGTTGGACTTGCTAGTTGTCTACTCATACTTTTTGTTTTAGCACGACTAGCAGAAGAGGTTTTAGAGCGAGATGCTTTTAGGTTTGATACTACTTTTCTATTATGGATACATCAGTTTGCCAATCCAAAATTAGATAATTTAATGCTGTTTATTACAAATCTTGGTAATCCTAGTACCGTGGTTTTAGTTGCTAGTATTACTATTTTATTACTTTGGTGGCGACGTTATCAAGAAGAAGCAAAATCTTTTATATTTGCTTGCTTGGGAGGGTTAATTTTAAATACAGGGTTAAAGTTGTTTTTTTCTAAACCTCGCCCAGAATTATGGCATCGCTTGATTTCTGAAAAATCTTTTAGTTTTCCTAGCGGTCATGCACTGGGTTCTATGGTACTTTATGGTTTTATTGCTTACGAATTAGCAATTCACTATCCTAATTTTGCAAAAGTTATTTACAGTTTGACAGTTATTTTAATTGCTGCTATTGGTATCAGCCGCTTATATTTAGGAGTCCATTGGCCTACAGATATAATTGCAGGTTATGGAGTTGGTTTTTTGTGGCTGATGATATGTATTACGATGCTGAAATTGCAAAGATTACGTAGATAAAGCTATCTGAATTCTGTTAGTGTAGCCCATTCTGACTCCTGAATTCTGTTTGAGAATTGTCCAATCAGATTTTTTAATCACCTGATTTTTTGCCCAAGATGCTTGTAAATTAGCGTCTTTTAGGGAATGAAGCAGCCCTTGCTTAGTGCCTTAATCCCCAGTCCCCACTTCCCACTCCCCATTCAATTGATCCCCAAGTTACCAATTCAAGATAGGATGGACGTTGATTTACGTATTCTTTTACTTAATGCATATGAAGCGCTATTGGTCGCGTTTGCTTGCGCTGGTTTTGGTTGTAGCTATCGGCTTAATGGGTTGTTCCGGCAGTCCAGATAGTTTGACTGGGGATTATCGTCAAGACACCTTAGCTGTGGTCAATATTATGAGACAAGCTCTGGATCTTTCACAAGATTCACCAGACAAAGCAGCAATTCAAGCAGAAGCGCGTCAAAAAATTAATGACTTTTCAGCTCGCTACCAGCGAGTTAACTCTGTTTCTGGTCTTGGCTCGTTTACAACCATACGAACAGCCCTCAACTCTCTGGCTGGACATTACAGTTCTTACCCAAATCGTCCTGTACCCGAAAAACTCAAAAATCGTCTAGAGAAGGAGTTACAGCAGGTAGAAGCGGCACTGAAGCGTGGTGGTTAACTATTAACTATTGCCTACTTCATCATCAAGAGTCAAAACCTTTGACTCTTGACTAATTTTATCAACTTCATATACAAGTTTTAAATTCTCCAACTAACGCTACAAATTATTCAAAAATTTTACTGGTTTGTGACAAATTTTAACTAACTTATGTGTTTATGTGTTTATAAAAAAATACGGCAACAGAAATAGTTATGGAAGCAAAAAAATTGTAGGTTGGGTGGAGGCTTTGCGTAACCCAACATATATCAGGATGTTGGGTTACGCAAAGCCTCCACCCAACCTACCTACTACACCTACGTCGTCAGTCTAATCCACTATTTTGCGTAGACAGTCTACTACGTGCATTTCAAAAATCAAATACTAGTCCTATAGAAGAAATAGAAGAATACGGCAACAGAAATAGACCTTTGAGAGTCTTGAAAAAAAATAGGTTTTAAAACCCTTAGTATTTAACTATATAATTCGATACACATTGCCCCAATTATTTGAGTTGGGATCGATGATTGTCGGAAATCAAAGGCTTTAAGACCGAACGTTAACACGTGGTTCAGAGTCAGCGCCATTCCGCCTTTGCTCAGTTACTTCTCGCAGGAGGGTAAGCTACAGTCGGAGTTTAAATTCTTGTCTGAAACTCTTTTGAATTTGTTCATCTACTGGTAGGTATGTCTAACTGTCCTTGGAACGTTGCAAGATTAACATTATTTTGGCGGCGCTTATTCGCTGTTATTTTTACTAGTTGTTTGTTGCTCCCCAACTTGGAGAGCAAACCAGCAAAGGCACAAGTAACTGAGTATTGTCAGTTATCATCAGCAACGGCGCAACAAAAAGAAAACTTACGTTTGTCGGCGCTCAAAGGCAAGCAAGATGCTCAAACGCGCTATCAAAGCCTAATACAAGAACAGGCGCAGAAATTAAAGGAATGTCGCTCTCGGACTTGGCCGCAAACCCAAGCCATTTGGTTACGCTTGTATCCTTGCGATATTCAGCCAGGAATAATCGATCAGATTATGGATCGGATTGTTAATCGTGGCTATAACCAAGTTTATTTACAGGTATTTTACGATGGGCAGGTACTATTACCAGCAAAAGCTAACCCGACGGTTTGGCCTGCTGTGATTCGTACCCCAGGGGCAGAAAACATTGATATACTCGCCACGGCAATAAAAAAAGGTCGGCAGCGTGGTTTGAAAGTATACGCTTGGATGTTTACCACAAATTTCGGCTATACTTACGCCCAGCGACCAGATAGAGAAGGTGCGATCGCTCGTAATGGCAAAGGTCAAACGAGTTTATATGTGGTAGATAATGGCTCTCAACTATTTATCGACCCGTACAACCCACAAGCAAAACGCGACTACTATCAATTGGTACAAGAAGTTTTGCGCCGTCGCCCAGATGGTTTGTTATTGGATTACGTGCGTTATCCCCGCCAAGCTGGAAGTGATTCTATCGCCACCAAAGTTTCAGATTTATGGCTATTTAGTCCCGCAACCCAAGAAGCTTTATTTAAACGGGCGCAGAATTACAAGGGGCTGGACTTGATTCGCCGCTTTTTGAGTAAGGGATTCGTCACTGGTGGAGATGTAGCGGAAGTCGATAAACTTTATCCCCAAGAAGGAGAACCCCTTTGGCAAGGACGCACTCTTCCACTAGCGCAAAAGTCAATCCTATCTGCAACTGATAGACAACCCATTTTACAATGGGAGTTGTGGCAGCTTGCCGTTGCCCACGCGATGCAAGGAATTCTAGATTTTGTCACCATCGCTACTTACCCAGCAAAGCAGCAAGGTGTTTCCGCCGGAGCGGTGTTTTTTCCTGATGGCAACCAAACTGTCGGACAAGGGTATGATTCCCGTTTGCAACCTTGGGATCGCTTTCCTAATACATTAGAGTGGCATCCTATGGCTTATGGGAATTGCGGTAATGTTAGTTGTATCGTGTCGCAAGTGCAAAGGGTTTTAAGTATGGCAAAACCCGGTACGCAGATAATACCGGCTCTAGCTGGTCAGTGGGGAAAATCTGTCAGTAATCGTCCATCCTTAGAAGTGCAAATGCAAGCACTCAGACAATTTGCCCCGCAACTGAAGGGAGTTAGCCATTTTGCCTATTCTTGGCAATATCCTCAGAGTGATAGCGATCGCAAATTCTGTCGAGTTAAGTAGACTTGTTGCAAAATTAGTAAAAAGGGATTAAATTTCCCTTTCGACTGGTAAAATCACACACTTTACAAATTTATAACAAATATAGCGATCGCAGTCATAACTACAGCTTAACTATAGTGGGCAACGAGTTGTTGAAATGCCGACGGTGTTGGACTATCTGCGAGGCGCTGACGAATCACCTCGGCACACGCACCTGGGCTTAACAACGAGGTATCAACTTCAAGGTCATAGATGCCAGGGATGTGGACTTCACGTTGCCATAACTGAACTGGATGTGGCATTGGGGAGTTAGCTATACTTCCCACGTTCCACCCCGTATTTTGTCGTCGTTCCATAACGATCTCGATGGGGCAGTGAACGCCTACGAACAAGACCGGCAATCCTTGCAAACGTCGCGCACTATCGACTAGAATGCCCCGCTCGATTGCGTAGGCATCATGGTGTCCAACATCAACCACGACATTCACACCCAAGCGGCTGTGGGCGGCGATAGACTCATACATGGCGCTGTAAAGAATGGGAACAAGAGGTTCGATATCCTGGCGTTCTCCCCCTGGTCGCAGACCGATCCCAGGTAGGTATCGTGCGGGAGTCATTTGCATAAACCTATCGACACCCAAGTTCATCCACAGACCATCAAATGTCTCCTGAATCACTGCAACAATGCTCGACTTCCCCGATCGCGGGACACCATTCAGGATGATAATCTGTCCTAGCTCCTGTGTCTGCCCCATGATTCCTCCTCGTATCTTTAAATATATATAGTTAGCAGTTCCACGTTAGGTCTAAAACGTTGAATAGGCAATTGAAAGCACAAAAAATTTTTCAAGGCTATAGAGCAATACGCTTGGGTTAAGGCTAGCAGTCTTTGCCAAATTCATTTTTTTAACGTAGACGCTTCTCTACGAGACGCTACGCGAACGGCTTCCCGCAGGGTACCGCAGAGGCGCAGAGGACACAGAGAAAAGAAAGAGAAGGAAATAAATTGCTTAACTGAACTGTATTTGGCTATAGAGAAGAAGAATTCAGAATTAAGATGTTCTCTACGAAAGCGAATAGCATGTCTCAGACAGACGCAACGCATAGCTTGCTTCTCTGTAAGAGTACGTACCAACTCAACTTAAAGCTAAGTCCTCTGGTGTATTACAGTTAAAGAGCATTTCGGGTTCTGCTAAGGGCAAAATTTCTACAGGATATTGCCGAAGCCACTGCTGAAACGATCGCCCCCCTTGGCTGATAAACTCTAAAAGTTGTGGCAAACAGCGACGGCGATAGAAACCACATAGAGGTTCCCAACCTTTGGGATTATTAGCTAAAGCTGCGATCGCATTATCCCCGACATTATCAAGTTTAGTTACCCAATCTTGCAACACTTCAACCCGCAATCTCGGTAAATCGCAAGCTAGCAACAGTACCCATTCTGTATTTACTTCGGCTAATCCTTGGGCAAACCCAACTAAAGGCCCGTGGGCAAGAGATTCTCCAGACAAAGGCACTTCTCGAATAAACTTACAACCAGGCAAAAGCAAGTCTTGATAGCGTTCTGGCCAGGGAGTGACTACATAAACCGTATCAGCACAGCTTTGAGCGATCGTACAAACTCGCTGCAACAACGGCATCCCTTGAACGGGAATCAAAGCTTTATCTTGACCCATCCGAGAACTCTTGCCTCCAGCTAATACAATCGCTGTTAATTCGCTCATGAGTTAATAGTCATTCGTCAAAAAAATAGAGGGTAAAAAACGAGTCAAACTAAATTAACCCCTGACGCTGAAAGTAGAATAAATTTATCTTCTACTTAAACCCGATCATGGCTATCCAAGAACTCGAACAACAACTCCTTCGGCTTTCCCCCAACGATAAGCTGTACATCATCCAACTCCTTGCCCAAAGCCTGACCACACAAAACAACACCGACCCAGATCAACCAAGCAAACTCTCAGAGTTTTTCCGTCAATCCCCCCTGGCTGAACTCACCGAAGAACTTGACCTTAGTCGAGATCGCACCCTTAAGAGCGATGCCTTCACCCCATGACCTACCTCCTTGATACCTGCGTGATTTCCGAACTTGTTGCCAAACAACCAAATCAACAAGTTTTAGATTGGCTAGATGCCCAAGTTCCAGAAACACTTTACCTTAGCGTCATCACAATTGGCGAAATTGCTAAAGGTATCAGCAAAATTACTGCATCTAAGCGGAAAGAATCTCTAACAACTTGGGTGAATGAAACCCTGCCCAATCGCTTTCAACAAAGAATCTTAAATATAGATGTCCCAACAATGTTGTTGTGGGGAAATTTAGTCGGGCAACTAGAACAGAATGGGCGACCTCTACCTCTGATGGATTCTCTGATTGCAGCGATGGCAATTCATAACTCTTTATCACTTGTCACCCGTAACGAAAAAGATTTTGCTGGGACAAGGGTTTTAATGGTTAATCCTTGGTCTTCTAGTTGCGAGAAATAAAACTATTTCATGCCCTCACCTGACTTTTCTCCACCTGCTGCAATAAATGCTCTACACTTTCAGCTGGAGCCAGACACTTCAAACCTTGGCAAACTAAGCCAACACTTCCCTCTGGTAAATCAGATGCGATCGCCAACACAGCCGCCGGTAAATATTTGGGGATCAAAGCGTTGATTTGCTCAGTTGTGCTGCGAATCAAGGTAGAATTACGATACCAATCCAAAGCTGTAAATAAACTAGGACAAGCTTGGGGAGCGCGATGCATGACACTCCTAAAAGCTTTTAAACCAAGTTCCGCTAAATCCAAATAATCTAGATTATCGGTGAGTAGCGCCAGACGGACAAGATTAGCGATCGCAATTCCATTGGCTGAAGGTGTCGCATTATCAGCATAACTACGTTCTCTGACAATTAAATCTTTACTAGAGTCGCTTGCTGTGTTATAATAACCCCCTAACTCTACACTCCAGAGAAAATTATTAAATTCATTTTGGATAGCGATCGCATTTTCTAACCATTGCTCCTGCTCAGGATTGGAAGCTTGTAAATCCAAGAGAGCTTTAATAAACAAAGCGTAATCTTCAGACTGCGCTAAAACCGTCGGTTCTCCTTGATAATTGAGTCTCTGGAAACGCCCATCGACAAACTGATTTTCCAAAATAAAATTCGCCGCTCGTGCTGCTAATTCCAGATATAAAGGTTGTTGGAAAACCCCAGCAGCCTTAGCCAACCCGGAAATCATCAAGCTATTCCAAGCGACAATCATTTTCGTATCTGTCACCGAGGGAATGCGACCTGTCCAGTTTACAGTTTTTGCTTCCTGATTATTACGAGCCGGGGGAAAAGTTTCTAACGACTCAGAACTAACGCCATAACGAGCAGTAAACAGCTTACCCAGTGACATTTCCAGCGTTGCACTCAGTTTGTCAGAATTCCTTCTTTGTAAAACATTACGTCCTTCAAAGTTGCCATTAGGGGTAACAGTAAATTGTTGTTGTAATTCCGTTAATTCTTCAGGCGTTAACAGTTGTTCTAATTCGCTGTAACTCCAAACGTAAAAGCTTCCCTCTTCTGGTTCTACCGCCGTGGCTTGGGTGAAGCTATCGGCATCTTGAGAAGCATAGAAGTAACCTTCAGGCGCGGTCATTTCCCGCTTCAGCCATTGGACAGTCCCAGCAATCGCCCTCTCAAAGGCTGGCTCTTGGATTCTGGCACTCCACAAAGAAGCTAGATACTCCACAATCTGTCCATTGTCGTAGAGCATCTTTTCAAAATGCGGTACTGTCCAAGTCGGGTCAACAGTATAGCGATGAAAACCACCGCCTACATGGTCATAAATGCCGCCCAGCGCTAAATCTAATCCTCGCTGGGTACAAATTTGCTTGCCATCATAGCGAGATTCAAAATTAAATCGAGTTCCCCGCAGTGCTAATTCTGTATAGGGAATCATCGGAAAACTGTTGCCAGATTGACTAGGGGTAATTACACCTGTGCTAGTTTCCCAACCTTGGCGGAGTAATTCATGGTCTTCAAGGTCGGTTGTTGTACCGTCTTGTAATACCGCAGATGTGAGCAGAGACTCAATAATTAAGGCTTTGCGTTTCTGTAATTCTGCTTTTTCTGTATCGTAATAACGACGAAGTGCTTGCAACACCTGCAAAAATCCCGGACGACCATAGCGCGGGTCTACAGGGAAATAAGTACCGGCGTAAAACGGCACTAAATCTTCTGGGGAAAGAAAAATATTTAAAGGCCAACCCCCTTGACCGCTCATCATCTGCAAAGCTTGCATATAGATGCTATCGAGGTCAGGTCTTTCTTCCCTGTCTACTTTGATGGGAAGATAATTGCTATTCATGTAGTGTGCGATCGCAATATCAGAAAAAGCCTCGCCTTCCATGACAGTACACCAGTGGCAACTAGAATAGCCAATGGAAAGAAAAATCGGTTTATTTTGCGCTCTTGCAGTTGCAAGTGCTTCGTCACACCAAGGCCACCAATCAATGGGGTTTTCGGCGTGTTTACGTAGATAGAGGCTCTTAGCTTCAGCAAGGCGATTAGTCATGATCAAACGCAAGTAGTTGCCTTCTTTGCTCAGTCTACCCTGTTCTCAGGAGTGTTAGCCTAGACAACTATGTACATTAAGCAAGAAACTCAACGAGGGAATTATCCCTTTACTTTTGATATCGCCTAAGTAATTTGGTGTAAAAAATTGCTTTTTTGTAGTCAACGCTAACTACAAGGCAATCATCTTTAATTATTTTTATATACAGCAGATTTCAAGTTGGTAAGGTACACAAGCTAAGTCTGTTACCCAGATATAAAGTGTGTTTTACTCCTGAATTCTGAATTCTGGATTCTGAATTCTGCTGTAATAATCGGGTTTATTTACGCCGTATTACTTACACCTGTGCAACTTATGAAACATTTTTATTGAAAAGATCGCAATAGCAAGCTGACAATATTTGGTTGCGTTTCTTGCATAGGTGATGCTGTCTTTGTTTGAATTAAAGTATTTTGGCTAAGTCCTGCTATCAGATGGAGCAAGAAGGTGATGATGGCGGCTTGTATAAGTTTTTCCAGCATGGCACGTCTCTCTCTGAATGGATAGCATTTCAACAAGGACTGGTTATTCTAAATACACCTCGTACTCTCGATTTACCGAATCTAACAAAAATAACTTCATAAATGCTGAAGGAAATCCTAAAAAAATGTTTAAAATGTTACTGCAAGTAAACATAATTCCCTAAGCAAGTCAGATTTCGGTTATCGGTCTAATCAATACATCGCCAAGGTTATGCAGCACAGTCCGAAATATAAGATTGGCGACAATTGAAGTTTTTTGATTTATTCTTCCCTAAATCACGATATTTTCTGAGACAGCTTTTGTTGTTAAAAAGTGCCTTTGGAGATTGAATCTATTGCAAAAACATATTTTGTTCCTTTGGTAAAGTTGGGGGCTGGGGACTGGGGACTCAGACAGAATAGCCAAGATTTACTTATATCTATGCTGGGAATAGTAGAGATCAGCCCCAGTTTCGTGCTGTCACCGATAAAATGTATTTAAAGTAGCCACAAACACGCTTCCATGATTCCTATCGTTATTGAACAATCGGGTCGAGGTGAACGCGCCTTTGACATCTACTCACGGCTGTTACGTGAGCGCATCATCTTTTTGGGACAACAAGTTGATAATAATATTGCCAACTTGATTGTTGCCCAACTGCTGTATTTGGATGCTGAAGACCCGGAGAAAGACATATATATGTATATCAATTCTCCCGGTGGTTCGGTGACGGCTGGTATGGGCATTTTTGACACTATGAAGCATATTCGCCCTGATGTCTGTACAATTTGTACCGGATTGGCGGCGAGCATGGGTGCTTTTCTCCTCAGTGCGGGTGCTAAGGGTAAGCGGATGAGTCTACCCCATTCTCGGATTATGATTCATCAACCTTTAGGTGGCGCTCAAGGACAGGCGACTGATATTGAAATTCAGGCGCGGGAAATTCTGTACCATAAGAAGCGGCTAAATGACTATTTAGCTGACCATACAGGTCAACCAATTGAGCGGATTGCTGAAGATACTGAACGTGACTTTTTCATGTCACCAGAGGAAGCCAAGGAATACGGTTTGATTGACCAAGTGATTGACCGTCATGCCGCCGGTAGCCGTCCAGCCGTTGCTGTTCTTAATTAATAGTCACGATTGTTAAATGGTGATTTACCACTTTTAATTCC
>NZ_JABXKI010000027.1 GCF_017115095.1 Nostoc sp. NMS4
TCAACTTTTATTCACTCTCTAAACATTGTTTAGATTAAGAGAGCAGATAATATTTTTGACAAGATGATGGCAGATAATTCAATATAAAATGACGTTCTGACGTTAAATTAACAATTTGATTAATACCATTAAAAGTCAAAATATGAATACCTTGGAAACATTGAAATACCCATCTTAATGTCGGACAACTCGTTAACTTTCCTAGTTGATTTTTGATTCCGATTTTGGCTCTTTTCAAGCTATTTCTCAGTTCCCTTTGACCGAGATTATAAACTAACAAGCACAGAGACATTAAAAATAACATCGTCTCTATTCTTTCAGGATTTTCCACAAATAAACTATCAGCAAAAAATAAAGGGTCTTTCAAAAATCTAAATCCTCTTTCACAAGACTGTTGATTTTTATAGTTTGTCAAAATTTCTGATGGTTCTAACTTCTCATCGCCAACTAAATTTGTTGCTAAAATAAATCTCCCGGCTTGTTTTCTTTGTATTTCTATCTCTTCTGGTTTTTCATGACCCACTCCTTCCATTTTATAAATAGTCTTATTATCTTTAGATTTACTTTCAATAAGTTTAACTTCTTTAATTTCAAATAATTTCAATTTTTTGTTGATGGCTTTTAGCTTGTATTGAGCTTGTTCGGTAGTGGCAAAATTTTCTTTTTTTAATTCTTTGAGCAGCTTTTCAACTTTATCTTTTTCTTTATTCAACTTTTTCTCCAGCTTTTCTAAATCACTTTCTTTTCTTTTTTGACTTTCTACTATTAGCCAAATTTGTTGAACGCCACCATAATTTACTATTTCTTCCTTCCACTTGTATCCGTCTAAATTTAAGCTTGCTCTTCTCTGTCTTTCTTTTAAATCTATCTCTTCTATTTCTACATTCTGAACTAATTCTTGTGCTTTTTTAATTGTCATCGGTACTCGACTTATCCATTTTAAATGCTCAATTAGTCGCAGATTTTCTTGGCTATATAATGCGCTATCACAGACCATAATACTGTCAAAAGTTATTTGCTTTTTAAACTCTACTAAGATTTTTCCAAATACCGCTTTATCCGCTTCATTCCCATCTCCTGCTCTCATTAATAATGGTATATCTCCATCACTACTCGTGATTAAATCTAAAAC
This sequence comes from Nostoc sp. NMS4, assembly GCF_017115095.1. Classification (GTDB taxonomy): domain Bacteria; phylum Cyanobacteriota; class Cyanobacteriia; order Cyanobacteriales; family Nostocaceae; genus Nostoc. Next base: position 1,133 of record NZ_JABXKI010000027.1, read on the forward strand.
ACATTGCTTCAAATCTGGTCTGTGGTCACGAGAATATCCTTTGGTTATAATTATTGGTCTTTCTCTAGTTATTTCTGATTCTTTTTCCTGATTCTCTTCACGTTTATATTTACCATGTAGATGAAATGATGTTGCATCAAGATGTGAATATTTTGTATCTATTTTAAATTTCTTAATCACTAATAATCCAATTTCTATAAACAGATTATTCAATCCATTTTTATATAATTTATCCATGACTATTCCAATTTTATCATCATTGAGATAATCAGTCTCCACTTCTTCTCCCAATAATATTTCTATTCCTTTATCATCAAAAAACTGACTGAATAAATATAAAGGTCTTGATACAAATCCTAATCCATTGACTAAAATTGCTTTGACCAATATTCCCGATGAAATCTTCTCACGAGGGTCTATTCCTAATTTAGAATTAATTGTTTCAACTATTCCTATTTCATCAATCAGCCCAGCTACTATTCCTAAGTGATCGACATTTTTAATTTTTGGTTTTGATGTTGGAGACAATTTTTTTACCTCTAAAATATTTTTGAGTTTTTTGATTGTCTCACTTTTGGTATCTAAGTTAAGTTGACATCATCAAACAATGTATGTTTAGTTTTGTAAAAAGCCTGAAACCAATTTTTTATAAGCTTTTGCCCGCTTTATACTTCGTAACTCCCGGTTTATTCTTAATGCTGACTTACTTAAAAACTATGAGTATGTTTATTTACTCGTATCAGAGAGGAATTATATAGCATTTTATACTACATTCTGAAGTGCGGAATATGGGTTAAAAGAAACACCATCCCATCGACTAAGGAACAGCCAGCACCCGCAGGTACTCTCCTACAAATCTTGGCACAGTTGTTGTGGCAATTGTTTCATCACACGGACAAAAGGAGCCACATCATCCAAACCCTGCGCCACAATCAGAGCGCCTTGAATGGCAATAGCAGCATCTTCCCCACGCTCATGAGCCAGCGTCTCATCTAATCCGGCTGCCCTCAAAACAGTTGCTATCTCATCAATCCAGGTTCGTAATAGTGTTTGCACCTTGGTATGAAAGATATCTCGTGCTGACCCCATCAACAAGATGGCACACATACAGGGTTGTTGTCCGCCTTCATATAGCTCGTTAATCTGCTCACACATCTTAGTCAACCGAGTGAGCGCATCCCCTCCACCGCGAAGTATCTGTAAAATGTGTTCCTCCAACCAACATTCCATAAAATCCAACACCGCCGTCACCATTTCATCCTTCCCACCGGGGAAGTGATGGTAGAGACTGGCTTTCCCCAAACCTGTCGCTTGTGAAATTTTCGATAAAGTCGCCCCATCGTAACCATACTGTCGAAACAGTTGTAGCAAGCAGGGAATATAAGTATCTTTTGCCATTTACAGAAATTGAAATCTCATCTCTTGACATTATACCGAACGATTGGTACAGTTATTTTGTACCGAACGCTTGGTACAAAATAACTGTACCAATTCCTTAATTTGCAGGGATGTCTATCCAGCATCTCGAATCGCAAGAGGTGTCAGTTGACAACGGGAGAAATCAACTTGCCGTGACTATCTCTGATTGCTGTCGTTCTTATTCCCGTTAGACCGCTAATTTTTAGCTTAACAGTGCTTCTTTTTACAGAATATTGAGGATTAACCAATGATTAAGCTTTATGGTCACGAACTCTCTGGTAACAGCTATAAGGTCAAGCTCTTGCTATCACTATTGGGCATTGAACATGAATGGATTAAGGTCGATTTGCTGAAGGGGGAACACAAAGCCTCTGAATTTCAGTCGCTTAATCCCTTCGGTCAAGTTCCCGTATTAGTGGATGGCGACACAATTATAAAAGACGCACAGGCAATTTTGGTTTATTTGGCTCGTTTTTATGGTGGTGAACAATGGTTGCCACTGGATGCTGTCTCACTTAGTCAGGTTGTACGTTGGCTATCTACAACTGCGGGTGAAGTGCGTCAGGGGCCAGAATCGGCTCGTTTGTACTATCTGTTTAATGCCACCAGTATTGATATTGACAGAGCTAACCAAAAAGCAGAGTTTATTCTTACACAACTTAACCAACATTTGCGCGATCGCCAATGGTTAGAGTTCGAGCGGATAACTATTGCAGATATAGCAGTATTCCCCTATGTTGCCTTAGCACCAGATGGCAAAATTGCTCTTGACTCTTATCCTCATATTTTGGCATGGATTGAGCGAGTTAAGACCCTTCCCGGTTTTATAGGAATGCAAGGAATTGCAGCACCTACCTTGGTATAGGCAAATAACACCCAGTTTAGATGGAGAAGGTAGAGAGTCAGAGGAATTTTTTCCCTTCTCTTCTCCCCTGTTTTTAGATATGTAAAAATAAAGAGTTATATGGCACGTAAATTTACGCAAATTGCTTTCACGCCTGCTGTCAAAGTTGCTCAAGAACAACGTGGCTCACGACAGACCTATGCTCGATTTGAACAAAATGGGCCTTCTAACGATACCATCACACCAGAAATTGAGGAATTTATCGCCCAAATGGATGGTTTTTATTTAGGAACCGTCGGTTCTAATGGTTATCCCTACATTCAATTTCGTGGTGGACAACCTGGGTTTTTGAAAGCTGTAGATGAAAAGACTTTAGGATTTGCTGACTTCAAAGGCAATGTTCAATATGTTACCGTTGGTAATCTTGACGAAAATGACAAAGCTTTTTTGTTTTTGATGGATTATCGCCATCGCCGACGGTTGAAAATTTGGGGGCGGGCTATATATGTAGAAGATGATAGCGAACTAATTGAAAGCCTGAAACTTCCTAACTATGAAGCAGAAGTGGAACGAGTGATTCTGTTTCACATTGAAGCTTGGAATTGGAACTGTCCACAGCACATTCCTATTCGCTATTCTGAACAAGAAGTGGCGGCATTGCAAGCGAGAATAACTGAACTAGAGGAACTTGTTGCTAAGAAGCAGCAAATCTAATTTTTCTGAGTGACCCAAGCCAATCAAAGGTTTCAGGCGAAAATTTATGTAAGTAAAATATGGAGAAGTTAGTTCTAGCGCAGCTAACGCCACTTAGAGAGGGATAAACTCTCTAGGCGTAACTGCCATGACCTTAAATCCCAGACAAACAACCATTAAATTTCTTAGACAAATAGGCTTTACCACCGGAACCAAAATTTGGCTGAGGATTTCTTGGGACTTGCCTACAGAAATGATACCTAAAAACTGGAATCACTACTGCCGCAATGGTCAATTTGTCTACTCCCACTACATTCTCTGCGGTAAAATCACCCAGCAAGGATTTCAACTCTACTGCTGTACTTACGGAGGTCGAGACAAACAAGGCAATACCTGCTGGCGACTGACACCTAAACGCTATGCTGATGGTTGGGCATTGGCATTTAAAATGTCATATCTTGGTGCTACAGTCAGCTTTTACCCCAACCAACCAGACAAGGGAATCAGCAATCAGCACGTTAGTCAATGCCAATGTTTATTCTACGAAATTGATGATTTGGCATTGAGTGAGCAGCGAGAAGCTGTAGACTGGCTAAAGGACGAAATCAACTTGGAACCCGCCGCCGTAGTTTATACAGGTGGGAAATCCCTGCACGTTTACTTTAAATGCAGCCATTTCTTGAATCCTGCTGAATGGCTGTATCTCAATCGCCAACTGACGATTATCCAAAATGCAGATCCAGCCATTTGCAACTTAGCTCGTTCCATGAGACTGCCAGGTATGGTTCGCAGACGGGTGGTGGATGGAATATTGAGTGCAACCATCCCTATTACCCTAGAGCATTGGTCAAACTGTCAGTACAATGTGGAAGAACTAGAAACCGCATTTGATTCTACAGCCTTATTTCCCTACGAACTTTCTGAGCAACGTTGGCGTAAGTGGGTGCAACTTCTCACAAAAGCGAAAAATGGAGAAGTTATCGACCCACAAACAGCGTTACTGCAACCTTCTGTGACTGTCCCTCGCTCAACCTTGCATTGCCGACGAGGAACAGTAACACAGGCTACAACCAGAGATAATCGCTCATCTCTTAAACAACTACGCGCTAGCGGAGTGTCTGTTCCTTTATCTATTTGTTTAACTTTGAGCGATCGCACTTTACTAACTTATGGTGAATCTGAGGGAAACAGAAACAATTCTGGCTACAAATTAGCTCGTAATCTACTAGGTACATCTAATTTACTCACTAGAAACCGAATCGCTTATTATCCCCAACCACGCCAACTATTTGACCGATATTGCGATCGCTGTACACCTACACTTGAATCAACTGAGGCAGATACAATTTGGCACAGTGCAAATAAAACAACAGCCTTTGCCAGTCGGGACTTTGGCTCTATCGCTATGAGCATTCGTAAGTGGAAGTCACACCGCAAATCAAAAAAACAGTGCCTCAGAAAACCAAAAAGATTAGTTAAGGCGATGTTGACAAAATCGATGTAATACCCTTCCAATTTTTACCCATAATCTACCGTGTACACATATCTTTGTACAGGATTAAAACGGTGTGGGACAACTCTAAAATACTTGTGTGTACATGGTAGCCCTATTCTGGGGAGACTATATGACTATTAAAGATGAGTATTGAAGGTACTATCTCTAGTTTTACTTTCCCATTTTTGGCAAATAAGACTGACGATAATTGTTCTTAGCCATCAGCCTAGCCTCACGCTTTGTCCACTGTTTTTGTAAAGGAACATCAGCTAATTTTTGCAATAATATGAATACGCTATCATCTCCAGTCAACCGAGCGATGATTTGAGCGTAGGCGCAGCCCGTAGTAGACATCGCCTTACAACAACTCCAAGGATGACGCACCACCTGAACTTCTGCAAATCTCACCACACCCCAATTGCGCTCCAAGAAAAAACGGTTACGGATTTTATCATCATCAACATCAATACAGTGGTGAGGTTTACCTGTATCTCCAGTATAAGGTTCATCAATCTCAATATCGAGAGTTAACCCAGAAAACCAATGATAAAGGATAAAATCAGCCGAGTAACGTCTAGACGAACCAGGAATTTCAAATTCCACCGCTTGACAGATAAGATTCTCTAGAAACGTACACAGTAAATGTCGAAAAAATTGCTTTTCACTGACACCTTGCTTGGCTGTACCATTTCCATTTGGTAATTCAACGCATCCTTGAAACGAAGCTTTCAAATGCTCCCGTCCTTGATAAGCGTTAAACCGTCTTGCTAGTGGTGGATAAAGGATAACCGGATAGTAGCTAGTAGACATTAGTAGTTATCGGGCTGATCGCGTTTAACACTTTTTATTCGCAAGTATCAACCTTAATTGTAATCAAAAAAATTATTTAAGGCACTGACCAAGTACATAATTAATAATATCATTCATCGTCACCTAAAACCCGCTAATCTCATCCGCCGTCAGCAATATGGTAAGCTGGTTTTGATTAATTTTGGTGCGGTAAAGGAAATCAACACCCTTCTCATTCAGCAAAGCAAACTCTTTAGTACTACTTGGACTATTGGTACACCAGGATATTGCCTGATGAACAAGCAAAAGGTCATCCAAAATTATCTGATGATGTCTATGTTGTAGGAATGATTTTTATCCAATAACTGACAGGAATACACCTATATAATTTACAATCTTACACCAATATTATTGAGGTAAGTTAGCATAATTTAGTACAGGGGAGAGATGGTTTTACAACAGTTTTAGAGACAATGCTGCGTGTTGATTTTAACAAGCGTTATAATTTAGCTAAGGAAGCCTTAGAGTCAGTGAAAACTTTGATTAATCCTGTTCAAGCAACAATTAATCAATCAATCTCATCTTCAAACTCTGTTTAAATTTATACCTCTACGACAAAAATCAATGAACCTTCCTCACTAAATTGCCGAATATCCAGCATCTAACCCCAATCAACCTAATTATCAAAATCCTCGATTAATGGAGATACCCATGAAAGAATTAATGAAACAGCCTTCATCTTGGCTACCAAATGGAATAAAGCTTAATCTTTCTGATCAGTTTCGTCCTTTTTCTTTTACTGAAGAATTACAAATTCGTTTAGAGGAACTATTAGAAAAAAATAAAGAAAATTTACTCAATTCAGATGAACAAGCAGAATTAGCTGGGTTATTAGAATTAGAAAAAATCTTCAGTTTTATCAACGCTAAACTTGCTTCTTAATTGTGGTTATCAACAATTTTGTTCGCTTAAATGTCCGTAAAAGGGCAAAATACTTGTGTGAATATTGTCACTCTCCAGAACGCTCAAATGCAACACCCTTTACCATTGATCACATTATTCCTCAATCTTTAGGAGGATCAGACGATCTCAATAATTTGGCTTTAGCTTGTCATCGTTGTAATCAAAGGCGGTATAATTTTACAACTGGGATTGATCCAGAAACACAAACAGAAGTTCCATTATTTAATCCGAGAAATCAAAATTGGTCAGAGCATTTTATCTGGACAAAAAATGGGTTAAATATCATTGGAACAACTCCTATGGGTCGTGCAACTTGCAGTCGTTTTGATTTTAATGATCAAAACCATGATGATGGGTTTATTCTAAATTCTCGTCAACTTTGGTTAACAGCAGGTTGGCATCCACCTATTGATGATCTACGTCAATAATAATAAAAGAATATCCATCTTAATGAACACTAATAAATTAAACTTTTTAGGGTATTTGTGTGAGGGTTTGGAATCCTAGCCATTGACAGATAAACTTGCTGCGGTTGCTCTCCAGACGCGCTATCGCGCCACGGTTTCTAGCATTAAGCAAGCAACATTTATGCAGACACTGACAACTTCACTTGACTCAACTACTGCTGCTCATCAAAATCTTCAACCTAAACAAGAAATTGCTTCCAATTTATCTTTCAATACTAATTTAGATTCAGGCACTATAGCTATCTTAGAACAGATTGAAGCTGAATATGAATACTACCAAACTTGTGAGGAGTGGTAGTCATGAATTTAGCACTCGCTCAACAATCCTTAGCAGGACTTTCCCAAACTGCTGCTCATCTCTGGGAACAGCTAACCAATTGCCAGACTCCTGAAGAAGAAGCTGCTATCATCACCGCTATTTGGGAAACTCAGGAAGTTCAGGAAGAAGTTGTTGATATCCAAGCAGAACTGGCATTACAACTGGATGCTGAAATAGCGGCTATTAAGCAACGACTAGAACATCTAAAAGCTGTACATCAATCAGCACTGTTAAGACTAGAACGCTGGCGACAAAAATTAGATGAAACTATTTTAGAACAAACCGCCGCAGGAATTCTACCTGAGCAAATGATTGGTAATTCACTTCGCATTACAATTCAAGAAAATCCGCCAAGTTGTGAGGTGCTGATAGATGCAGAACAATTGTCTCCAAAATACCGCAGAGAAAAGACTGTTTACTCAGCAGACAAGAAAGCTATCATTGCTGCTTGGAAGAAAGGTATTCCTGTAGATGGCACTCACATCCAGCGTAAGCGCCGAGTTATCTATGCTTTAACAGCAACGGCAATTCACGACTTCAAAGACTCGCTTTTAACTTAACAATAGCTTTAACTGATTTATCAGCCAACAGCAGGGATTTTACTGTTTTGTTGGCTGCTACTTATACGTCAACCAAAAAGTTTTTAGAAGTCAAGACAAGCGGACATTTCAGGTAAATACAGAGAGGGAGCAAAACAACCTACTAATGAGCATTTCAGGCGATACTCCTAGCTCAGAAGCAAGCGATGTTTGGCGACAAGCCTTATAAGCATCTACCCTCTTTAAGCAATGCTGAATACTCCTGATTCACGATGGCTGAAACTCCTGTTTTTACGTTATGAAAAGTTTGTAGAGAACTTGTTTTAGCTGTTTCTCTAACTGCTCATTTTTAGCCAACCAAACACCTGAGCTACAGTTAATTCCAAGTGTATCCCGGCTAATACTGGCAAACGCTCATCACCCTGTAAAAGTTCTGGTTGTTGATTTGGACGGAAGACCAAAATGGAACGATCTTCTGGGTCTATTAACCAACCTAATTGGCAACCATGATCTAAGCAATAGAGAATATTGCCTGTAACTCGATTTGAACTTTGTTCGGGAGAAAGAATTTCAATTGTCCAGTCTGGAGAAAGCAAAAAATCATTGGGTGCTTCCCCATCAGCAGCAAAGGGAATACGCGACCAGTTGAAAACCGCTACATCAGGTACTATTGAACGGATACCAAAACTACAGCGTAGTTCTGGAAAAGCATAAGCAATATGAAGGCTTTCGGCAACATCGTTGATACTGTTGCACAGCCTTAACTGTAATCGGCTATGCTTCCCTTTTGGCATTGGCTTGGTGATAATCTCACCATTAATGTAAACGCTTGCAGGCTTTGTTTCTGGTAGCTTGAGAAACTCCTCCAGAGTCAGGGATTGGGTAATTACCGTAGACATGGCTCAGTCGAGAAAAGCAAAGGGGATATATTTTTAGTCTAGCAGTCCCGTAGTCTCAAAAACAGTTTCAACTTCTGGCTACCGCCACAATCGCTTGCACACCAGTTAACAAGGCCAAAAAAGCTAGGCATCACCGTGCCGAAATGGGAAAATTGTACGCTAAGGAATTGATGCTAACCTCAACGCTATGAAAATCAATTGTTTTGAGCAAATGGCATACCTGTATTTATCACTTTTGACTCGAATTAGTGTTTCCAGATGGTGCAGAGTATTAGTACTACTCTGCACCAATTAACTGAGGGTAAAGCGCTAGTAGATTATCTTTTTGCCTGCCTTATAGCCCTGCAAACCACTCATAGCCCTGATCCTCCCAATAGCCTTTAAGAGGTAACAAATTGCTGACGAATGTAATTTGAGTTACCCACTTACTTTGCTTGTAGCCCAGTTTAATTGGGGATGCTAGGCGCAGAGGCGCACCATTTTCATCTGACAACGGTTGTCCATTCTTTTGATAAGCCATGAGAGTTTGGGGATGTGCAGCAGAGGCAAGATCCCAGCTTTCATAATAGCCATCAGCAGATTTGAAGTAGACATAGCGGACGTTTGACTTAGGCTGTACCAGTGCTACTAAGTCTCGTAATCGCACGCCTCCCCATTGAACGATCGCAGCCCAGCCTTCAACACAGACATGGCGAATTACCATTGAAGTCAAGGGAAGTTTTTCAATATCTCCCATACTCAATTGCATCGGGTTACTAACCTCGCCATCAATCTTCAGGCGAAACTGCGCCGGATCAATTTGCGGGGTGAAGTCAAAGGTATTAACTAGCAATTTATCTGCTTCTATGGCACTAACAGGAAATTCAGGTATAGGTTTTTGAGTTAGCAGAAGTGCTTCAAGACTTTGGTTTAGTGGCTCAGATATTTGCCGCAGATTATCTGAGAACAAATTTGTTCCACAGCCACCAAGAAGAAAGCCTACCCCTGAAAGTCCAGATACTTGCAGTAACCGACGACGGGATAGGGTACGTTTGGGAAGAATCAGACTCATAAGTACCTCTACAGGAACATAGACTTAACTAGACGGATGCTTCCTACCTTCAGGGCAAGTAATGAATGAGCAATTGTAAACAGTATGACGGTGGGAACAGTGATAAAGTGAATAGTGCGTAGAGTTTGCCAATTACCAAACAGCCCCGAAAGCCAATGCAGTTGGGCAGGTTTGTACATCGCCAGACCACTCAAAATTGCTAGCACCAGCACGGGAATGATAGCAGTATAAACTAGCCGATGCCATGCGTAGTTTTTGCGCTTTGGGTTCTGGCTGACTTGCAATGCTTTTAAGTCACTGCGATCAGCAAAGCGACGCTGCCAACGACGAGTTACAAAGATATAGAGTCCATACCAAAGTAAGTTCAGCGAAAACAGCCACATAGCAGCAAAATGCCAATGCCTGCCACCCCCTAGCCAACCTCCCAGCAACATAAAGTCAGGAAAATGCCAACCTGCACGTCCGCCAAATACCGGATTAGCATTATATATTTGCAGTCCGCTAGTGATCATCAAGATCAGGCTGATGATATTAATCCAGTGAAAGGTCTTTGAGAGGAAAGTCTGACTTGGTGTTGAGCGGACTTTGCGTTTAGATAAAGTCATACCAATTTGGGATTTTGGATTTTTATAGCGGTTCTCAGTCAGACTTTTGGATTTGAGATTTTTATATTGTTCCCAGTTAGAGTTTCGGATTGGGTCTTCTAATCCAAAATCTAAAATTGGCACATCTCACAGAGGTTGAGTGGGAAAGAACGGAGCTAGCCAAAGTTGCACCTGGACATCCCAACCCAGAAGAATAGCAATTGCTGTCGCCATGATCGCTACGCCACCAATTCGCTGCAAAGCTGCACTATGGGAGCGGAGATTGAGGATTCTTTGGCTGAGTATTCGTCCACCGTAGGCGATCACCAAGAGAGGCAAACCTGCTCCGATTCCATAAGCAACCAATAGCCAAAATGCAGCTACGACTTGATGATTAACTGCTGCTAGTATTACAATTCCACCTAAAACTGGCCCAGCACAGGGAGTCCACAAAAGCCCTAACTGAGTCCCTAGCCAAAACTCTCCCATGAGTCCGATTCGTGAAGGTTTTTTAGCCCATTTGCCAACTGGAATATAACTAAATATTCGGTAACTCCAGGTGGGGAAAATTGCTAGTAATCCCAAAAATAAAAGCAGTGTGATGGCACCATTGCGTAATAAATTAGCCAAGCCTGTAAACCAGCTTGCTGTTACACCTATTAAACTACCTGCCAGTGCAAAACCAGAGATTAATCCCCCTAACAGTGCTACTGGCCCGTAGATATGGGATTGGAGCGATCGCCCTAATAGCACAGGCAAAATCGGTAAAACACAGGGTGAAAGCACATTCAGAACTCCCCCCAGTAACGCCAGACTAATTGATAGAGTAGAAGTCGTCATAATTCCTTCTATCCCAATAGCTGGCGGATAGTTTGCTCTATTTTTTGATATGCCCCTTCCCCAATATGGTCATACTGCAACAAGCCCTGACGGTCAGCCAAAAATATGTGGGGCCAATACTGATTTTCGTAAGCGTTCCAAGTTTTATATTCGTTATCAACCGGAACCGGATAGGTAATTTGATGTTGTCGTAACGCCTTTTTTATGTTGTTTGCATCTCGCTCAAAGGCAAACTCTGGTGTGTGAATGCCAATCACTTTGAGTCCCTGCGACTCATACTGCCGATGCCATCTAGTAATATAGGGCAGGGTACGCTGGCAGTTAATACAAGCAAAAGTCCAAAACTGTATCAGGACAACACTGCCTTTAAGGTCAACGATTGACAAAGGTGTAGAATTAAGCCACTGACTGATACCCTGAAACTCTGGCAAACTCTTGCCTACTGGAGGTTTTACTGCAATAGTTTCCGAGCCTTGCGTATTTTTATGATTTTCAGAAGAGATAGAAGGGGCATTCACTTTTCTGAAGTTGGGAAAAGCTGTTGTGGCTGCACCGATTCCGACAACCCCTAACCCAAGGTAAAAAAGCAACTGACGCCGGCGGGGCAGGTTGTGATTCATCAGAATTTCTCTTGTTGAGGTCAAAGCACCAAAATATATGGATTGGGATCAGGATTAGGATTTTCCTAGTGACCAGTCTCTAGTACTCAGCACAAGAAAAGTGAGATAACAAGCTAGTTGTGGTTAGGGCTTGCTGGAAGCGGGCGATTTCATAGCATCGCCGGCTTTATCTTTACTCATAGCATCGCCGGCTTTATCTTTACTCATAGCATCGCCGGCTTTATCTTTACTCATAGCATCGCCGGCTTTATCTTTACTCATAGCATCGCCGGCTTTATCTTTACTCATAGCATCGCCGGCTTTATCTTTACCCATAGCATCGCCGGCTTTATCTTTACCCATAGCATCGCCAGCTTTATCTTTGCTCATAGCATCGCCAGCTTTATCTTTGCTCATAGCAGGAGAGGCTTCAGGAGCAATTTGATTGTTGGTTTCAGGAGTGCTAGAGCAAGCAGTGAGACTGGTAGTTAAAATCAGACCAGCAATCAAAGAAAGTGTTTTCCAGTTCATAGTCTTCTTTCGTCCTTTGGATAGTTATTTTTGTATTGATTGATCGGAGGAGATTAAGCTACAAGCATATTTATAAAAGTTATTGTGGTCAAGAAGATGCCTTCTTTTAGAAAACTTCATCAGACTTTTTTTACTGCGATCACTACGGTGCGGCGGAAGTCAAAGCATTTATGAGGAAAAGCTTTGGGAATATTCAGCAAGACCAACAAGGCAATAAAAAGCAATCTCAAGTTGTAAGTACTCCACCTACCAAGACAAAACTTATGAGTAGGGGGACTAGTTTCATTTATTGCTACTGATGTTTGAGTTATCCCGAACATCCAAACTATCTCAGTTAAGACTGAAGCCTATCTGAAATGAAACCATGATTTTCATAAATTTATCCCTTCAGAAAATTTAGTTAATTCTCAGTATTTTCTCAGCTATTCATGGTCAGTAGACCGAAAAGTTCTGCGATCGCAATTTTGCAGGCGCGACCGCGCAAGAAGGGTAAACAGCATTGGCTCTCAAAAGTATTGATATTGCGTGGCTTGTGCCAACGTCGGTAAGAAATCCTGTCTTGGAGTTTCTTACTTTAAGGTTTTTTAGAGCATTTTTCCTATTTGCTCAAAGTAGGCGATCGCCTTCGATACTGCACGGAGCGCGCAATCACGTCAAATCTCGTCACTGTTTCAAATACCGTAATATGGTCTACGCTACTGGCAAGATTTACCCTGTCGCAATTTGGCGAGAATCAAAACAGCTTGTCAACGTACTCTTGTAGGTCACTGCGTTTAACTCGCCAACCCTTGCCAATTACTTTGGCTTTTAACGAACCCGCCGTAATTGCGTCTCGCAGGAATTCTCTAGACAACCCAGTTAGCGCTTGTGCCTCTGCAATAGTCAGTAGTAGCTTATCAGCGATCGGCACTACTGGCTGATTGTCACCTCGCAAGAGCAGCCCTTCAATGATTGAGGATAACTTATCAATTACCCCAATCTCGCCAAACTCCGCAATCTCGCCAGAAGAATGCACTAATTTACCTGTCTGTTGCTGTTGCTCTGTCGCTATTTGACGAGATTCAAAGGCAGGTTTTACGGTCGGTTGGTTCAGTTCTTCCTTAAATGCTTCCAGTTCAGTTTGATCAAAGTTGGCAGTGGGGCGAGTTTTCCCTTTCTCGTACTTAACGCTGATTCGCCCTTGCTGAACATAACGCTCAAGGGCGCGGATGCTGACACCAAGAAATTCTGCTGCTGACTGCTTATTCATGGAATTACCGCCAAATATCGCCGTCATCCTAGCATACGTTGTGGCGGCATTTGACGATGTTTATCTAGGTGGGTGAGGGCGATCGCTTCCATTGGGCGGGTACCCTATCGCGCTTTGTGGTGTTGCTTCCTCTTTCGCCCCGATGTCGTTAAACTACTTTTTGCTGGGCAACCGCCATTAACGATGTATTGAGCGATGATGCCGATACCATTTTGGCAATACCACCGATGCCAATAGTGGCGATCGCTGCGGCAATGAGGCTGATTTTTACTGAGGGTTTCATCGGGTAAATTCCTGAATTTGGACTCAACACCATTCACGTTAGGTGATAAAAGTCAAGAACTGGGAAAGGGGCTGCTATTTTTTCCACATACCATCCACGAGAATTTAACCTCACTACTTCTGCTCGATCTTTTACTTTCTGTGACACCTTTGAAAAAGTCGATCAGGCAATAGCGCAGGGTGATAATAACCAATTAAATTTATTCCTGCATTCCATCATAGAACTTGCTAAATCCAGCCCATTTAAAGACTTTGCAGATATAACATCAGTGAGAGCGGCTCTCGATGATCCAGAACATGAATGGTCATTTTAAATGGGGAATAGGCGATCGCGCTTTAGCGCTCCAATGTCTTGGGGTCGCTCTCAGCAAAGATTTTTACAAATCGCCCCAATCAAAATTCAGGAAGCGTCGAGCATTCAGCTTGGTGTATTTTTCAGTGTGTTTGATATCGCGGTGTCCCAGGAAGTCTTGGATTTCCCTGGTGTTGTAACCCTGATTCACCAGATAGTAACCGCAAGCATGGCGCATCATGTGACAGTGAACTTTGATATCAAGCCCAGCCTGTGCCGCCAGCCGCCCAAGCAGCTTCCGCACCGCATCAGTAGACATCACCTCACCGCGCTCAGAAACGAAAATATAGCCCAGACTTGTAGCTTGATACCATTAATAGAACCAGTCCATAAATAACATAGCCCTAGTAAGCGTTTTACTGTGTAGAAAGCTTCTTCAACTCTCCATCTTCGGCGGTATAAATCTGCGACGTGACTCTGCTGATGCTTTAGCAATGGCCGCTTACGGTCACGATTCAGATCATCAGCTAGAGACTGGAGAGATTAACCTGAGATATTTTCTCATGCATCGGCCAGAACCGATTGATGAGTTGCGTGATCTATGCCAACAGCTTGAACACCTAAATCGGGTGCAATCGCCAATTGTGAATTATGCTAGACAGCTCCTCGCGTGGCAATTCCCAGAAGTGGCGCACGTCAAAAGTTCTAGTAAGTTGGGGTTTGTGCCACCGCTATGGGGATGGCTGGCAGATAATCCCAAAATCTCACCTGCCGGGAAAACCCGAATGGATAATCGCTACAAAGAATCAATCGCTCAGGACTACGAAATTGAAATTGACCCAATCTTGGAACTCCACGCCGAATGGATGTGTGATATCTCACTCTATGAGCAGCGCTTGGAAGCAAGGATCTGTGAGATGCTAACTGAAACAGCATTCGAGCCTTACATGGAGGTGTTTGATAAATTTGGTTTTGGGTTAAGAGTGCGATCGCGTTTGCTCACCAGAATTTATCCCTTTGAGTCGTTCCTGGGTATCAATGGCAAGCCCGTAATTGAGTACGAAGTGCGGGAGGTGAAGAAAACCGAGCGCGATGCCTACGGCGGCAAGCTACGCAAAAACGGAGAAACCACAGTTCGGCGATTAGCCGGCGATACCAAACGAATTAAACGCAACCGCAGCCGCGACACTTTCAAAATGCGGCTGGGTATGGGCACAACCTTGGAACAGTCGGGGGATGGGCTTGTTGAAAAACCGAGCGGTTCCTCACTGTGCCGGATCAGCCTGTGGCAGTACGTCTTAACCGGCGTTGAAACTGGTAGGCTACCAGAGAACGAACTGACCAAGGAATTGATTAGCTACCGTGACTCACTCAAAGCTAATGTCAGTGAACAGGGTGAAAAGCTGTTAGGTGGTAAGCACATCCAAGGCAAGCTCATGAGTAAAGTAGTAAACCTACTGTTCCAAGAATTGTGTAAAATAATTCCTCTGACCTGATGCGATTAGCCCTTCATCTGCATGAAGGGTTTTTAAACCTAAACTTCCAGTTACCCTGAAACGGAAAGACCTAATGCTGAAGTAATCCCCAAAAGTTCAAAATCATAGATTTTGTATTTTAGACATACACCCTAGTGTCTGAAAACCTTACATGGCTCGCGTCTGTAATGTACTTCATCCATGTCGAAACCTAATTATTAGTTTTTCAATTTTTTGGAGGAGAGGAAAATGAAGAAGTTCACCTGTTTCATGATTGTCGGGGCAGTATTGTCGATTAGTGCGCCGGCCTTTGCTGAAAGTCGTGCGGTTAATATCAGTATTGGCAGTATTGGTGGTTCCTTAGATAATGCCGCTTTACGAACAATTCGCCAGGTTATCGGGTTTGCAGTCGGCACTAGCACCGTCGATAAATTCATTGTATATAGTCCCAGAGTGGGATCTCCTATTCCCATCGAAGGAGGTTTATCTGCTTGTGTTGAGGCTGGATTTGGCACAAGTAATACAACATTTAATGCTTTTATCCAGCAGTTGCGGTCAATTAATCCCAAACCAGGGACTTTCTACAATCTAGAACTTACCGCAAGCTGCAAACAGAAATAAGACGTTTGCACTCAAGCAAGGTAGGATGGGCTGAGTACAAAGCCCATCCATTGAGTTACACTCTACGCGATAACCGTTGTCCAGCTTTAACTAGACTTGGGTAGGTTTGGGTAAGTTTCTAAGAGCGGTATTTCAGATTTTATCCGACTGACCTTGAAAGGGCTGCCCTTGACCTTTGACTTACTGCTTTGTTGGCGCTAGTTTTACGTTAGTAGCTAGACCAAGTGCTTGTAGCAATTGGATGGTCATCCAAGTTATATCAATTTCCCACCATTCCAAGCCATGACGAGCAGAGTATTGAAAAGCATGGTGGTTATTATGCCAGCCTTCACCGAAAACCAGTACAGCGACCCACCAGCAGTTAGTCGAACTATCGCCAGAATCATAGCTGCGATAGCCGAATTTATGAGTGGCACTGTTCAATAGCCAGGTGCAGTGATAAACCCAGACAATGCGAGCAAAAATGCCCCAAACAACAAAAGACCAGCCACCTAATAGCAAAAGTAATAAACCCAGAGCCACCTGGATAAAAATGAAATTTTTTTGTAAAAACTGATACACTGGGTCTTCTGCAATGTCTTTGGTAAAGCAAGGAATATCAGCTTTAGCGGGAGATTCATAGATCAACCAACCAATATAACTCCACCAGAAACCTTTATTGGAATCATGGGGATCTAGGTCAGTATCAGAATGTAAATGATGAATGCGATGTGTAAGCTAATCGGCATTTAAGCTGCATAATATAAATGTAGAGTCGATTGAAAATA
>NZ_JABXKI010000262.1 GCF_017115095.1 Nostoc sp. NMS4
AAATCTAGTTCCCTCCCCTTTGCAAGGGGAGGGTTAGGGTGGGGTAAAACCCTGGTTAATCAGCTATTTCAGACTTGTATGTACACCGTAGCCCCAATACATACGGGGAGGGTTAGGGTGGGGTAAAACCCTGGTTAATCAGCTATTTCAGACTTGTGTGTACACCGTAGCCTTTTTAAGGGGAGCCAGCGCGGTCTTGGGGTCTCCCCAAGTGGAGCGACTGGCGTGGGCTAGGGGGGATCTAGGTTTCAGGCTTCAGTGCGTAAGTACTATTAACCCCAAAACCCTCATGTAGAGACGCGATGAATCGCGTCTTAATTGATCGCGGAGCATGCGAAGAGACACAAAAAGGCAGTGAGATAATTCACCGCCTCCTCTTGGAGAGACTTATAACTCCATGTTAGTTTTGGACTTCAACCCAACGGCGGTAAAGCTTTTGAATTTGTTTGAGAAGTGCAGTGTGAGCCGGTTGATTTGACTCATTCGGCTTCGCTATATCCTGCAATTCTGTCAGGAGTCTAGCTTCTTCGACAGCAACTTCACCGTCGCTATAAATTAAGCCACTGATGGCTTCAATCAGATTTTCGCAATCTTCAAGACTGGGGCGATCGCCTAGATACTCCCGCACCCAGTCGTAGCATTCTTTTGGCTGTACAGGAACTAATTCGTACAGCCAAGGCTTAATTTCTGGGTCGTTAGCTAAACCTTTTGCTTGAGCTATTTCGCGGAGATATTGCCGTTCTTCTGGTTGGATTCTGCCATCGATCCAGGCGGCTCCAATCAGGATTTTAACTAAATTTTTCACATTGGAAGGGGAAACCATAGCTGCCTCCTCTGGTAGATTCAGGCCTCCACCAAATCGTACAATCCCAAACAGTATTCACTCGGAATTATTGGTTTTTCTTAAGCGCACCATAAAAAAACCATCCATATCCTGCCGATGAGGCCAAAGTTTAAACCAACCTTCAGGTGTACTATCGGTAGAATCTGGTAACTCAACGCCTCTCGGAGACTCAATTTGCCACTCAGGTGACTCGGCTAAAAATGCCGAAATTACTTCTTCATTTTCTGCTGGATGCAATGTACAGGTGGCATAAACTAATACACCACCAGGTTTGACAAAAGTTGATGTATGTGTTAATAATTCTCGTTGCAGCACCGAAAGTTCTCGGACAGATTCTGGTGTCTGTCGCCAACGCGCATCAGCATGGCGGTGCATGGTTCCCAAACCAGAACATGGAGCATCGAGTAATACCCGGTCTGCGGTGTTTTGAAATTGGTTGAAGTGCCGACTGTCGCCAGTGTAAATTTGAATAGATTGTAAATTCAGGCGTTGAGAATTTTCTTGGAGTTTGCGAAGACGAGAAGAAGTGCGATCGCAAGCCCAAATTTTCCCTTTATCTGCCATTAACTCAGCAATGTGGGTTGTTTTCCCCCCTGGTGCTGCACAAACGTCAATTACCACCTCACCGGGTTGGGGGTCGAGCAAATGACCTACCAATTGAGCGCTACTATCTTGTACAGTCCACCAACCTTCTTTAAAACCCGGTAGTTTTTGAATTGACCCAGTATTACCAATAAATCGTAAAGCTTGCGGTAAATGAGGAATCCGTCTTACCAAAACACCAGCAGATTGCAAAGCCGCCTCAACTTCCTCAATGGAAGTGCGAAGTGGGTTGATGCGTAAATCGATTGTTGGTGATTGGTTCATCCATTCACACAGTTCTTCTGTGTCGTTCAAACCCAGTTGTTCTAACCAAACTTGAATAATCCAATCAGGAAAGCTGTGTAAAATACCCAAGCGTTCCACTGGGTTTTCTGGAAGTTGTAACGGATCTGCTTTTATCTTCTCTGCAAGGCGGATGTATTGGCGTAATAAACCGTTAACAAAACCTGTGAGTCCAGAGAAACCGTTTTCTTTAGCGAGTTGGACGGTAGTATTAACAGCAGCTGAGGCGGGAATGCGTTCTTGATAACGTAGCTGGTAGAAGCCCAGATGTAAGATGGTGCAGAGGTCTGGTGGTTGTTGATGAGATTTCTTTTTGGCAAATTGATCGATGAGAGTATCGAGGGTGCGTTGCCTTCTGACGCTCCCATAAACCAATTCTGTCAGCAAGCGGCGATCGCAATCAGGTAAATTAACTTTTTGCAGCACTCTATCTAGGGCAACATCAGCATAAGCCCCCTTATGAACATCTCGCAGGGCGATAAAAGCTAATTGACGGGGGTTTGTCATGAAAACACGATTCAGGAGTCAGGAGGCTTTTGTATTCTAACTCCCAACCCTTTACTAATTCGTAATTCGTAATTTTCGAGTTTAATTACCCCTTGTTTATAGTTGTTTTTGTCGGGAACTGTCTTTTAATTACGAATTACGAATTAGAAATTACGAATTATTGCATATACGGGTCTACACTGGCGATTTCAAACTCACACGCTCTAGAAACCTGTTCTGCTGGTAATTTTCCAAAGCTGATTAATGGTAAATAAGTGTGGTTTGCCATCAGTTCTTTTGCTAATAAGAACCCAGTAATTGTCCAAGTTTGATATTTTCGAGCTTGTTTGCCAATCAGTCGCCCTTTTTTACCATCATAATATTCTGGCCATTCATCTGTACTAAGTCGTCCTTGGGCAGTTTCAATTGCCTTTTGTGCAAGATTTGTTCTATTAGTTTTTACCGCCGCCGCCGCTAACATCCACATTAAAACTGGCCAACTACCAGCATTATGATACGACCAAGGTATATTTTTGGGGTCGCATCCAGTCACAATTCTGTATTCTTCATGTTCTAAAGCTGGGAAACAAATTTTCATTGGCATATCTCCCACCAAATCATCCCATCTTTGCTCAATGAGAGTCATAATTGCTTGTGACTGTTCTTCGGTGGCTAAGTCGGAAATGATTGCCATTAAGTTTCCGAGTGAAAAGAAGCGAGTATCTAGCTGCGAAGGGCCAACATTACCTGCTAAATAACCACCTTTTTTTGGTAGCCACTTATCTAATTCATAATAGGGAACGGAATCTACATATATGTTGAACAGATTAACAGCAGCCTTGCCATATTCTTCACTTTTGAAGCGATAAATTGCATTCAGGCGATTTATATCTATCCAATAATGCTGGCGAATATGAGCGCATAAAAGAGGTAAACGGTTATCAATGGCTTCAACAATATCAGAATTACCTTGACAAATTAGCAGTTCACGAGATGCACGTAATGCTGTGTAAAAGAGGACTTGTAATTCTAAAGGATGCCCATAAATCCCCATACGACGGTCAATCATACAAGCGCCATCTGGAACCAACAGCGTTGGGTACATATCAAAACGATTCGCCAAACAGATTTCCATAATTAACCTGATACCATTTTGGAATTCAGGTCGATAGGCGAGAGAAAAATCTTCTGTAGCGACTACATAAGCACGCAACAAAATAATCCACCATAAACAAGAATCTACAGGCGTAACTCTAGCGATCGCATGTTCGCCAAAGTCTGCTTCTAAATATTCTTGTCCATTGTCTGATACCACTTTAAAGCTAGCTGGTATTAATCCTCGTCCTGGCTTATAGGCATCTAATGCCTTTTCTTTAGGCTGTAATTTTAAGGTTTCTTCTAAGAAATTACGAACAATGTCTGTTCTACCTTTAATCAGAAAAATTAGAGCAGAAGAAACAAAATCTCGGACAAAGCACTGATCGTAATTTAGTGTTTCTACAGAGGCATCATAAGCGGCTACTGTCCCAACAGGACGACCTTGATAATAGAGAATTGATTTTTCTAGTGCTAGCCATGCTTCTTCCACTTCTTTTAAATTCTCAGTAGTTTCCAATTCGTTTAGCTGCATCGCCAGAATAACTCCATAAGGATTGTGAATTTGTGGTAGATGTGTCTTTATTTATTATTTTTGCTCTTCTCAGCATAACAAAAACGATTCTTTGAATAGCAAAGATAATTTGACAAAAAAATAATCAACTAACAATAAATAAATTTGCTGACATTTCTGCAACTTTATTGTTAGTTAATTGGTTGTAATCTATTACTATTTTGGTGAATTATAGTTGTTGCTATCCACCGCAAGTAGTAACATGATTCCCAAAAACAGTCACATAAGATATATTTTTAGATTATTTATTATTCTGTTGTCTGTCCAGAATCTTTACTTTACCAAATAAAAACATATCTTCAGTGCTGTTTAGGGTTGTGTGAAGTTAAAAGTGGTTACAGTATATTTACTTGCTCAGGATTCTTTTTTGACACTAATAAGTCAGATTATTCCCCTATTATCTAATAATTTATAACGTTTTTTCAGAATATGCAAGATGAAGTCTCAAGAATTTTAATATGTCAATACTTCTCAAGGGTTAAATATCTTACCTTACTGACAGATGACATGAAACGTTTATGGGAGTGCAGCCCAATTTTTTTCTGACTTTTATACGCAAGCTGGGAGTGATGCTAATAAACAAAGCATTAATTGTCCCTTTAAAACCGAATTTTTAAGCATAAATGCTTATTGACATAGTAAGTTTGAGCTTAACTTGACACCTATGGCATCTTGCCCGCCCCACAATATTGGATAATTTATTTCTTGGAGTTCCCTTAAACAAATTGAAGAAGTCTACACTGAGGATTTTGCATCAGATGCGACGGTTGAGGGCATGCGGTTTACGAATCCTTTTATAGATTGAAAAAGATTCCTGACTTTTCTCAGAAGTCAGGAATCTCAGCCTTGGTGTGATGCCTACGCTACTCTACAATTAAGTCAAAATCCCAAATTACTTACCGTTGCCGTTACTACCATTGCCATTGTTGTGAATGACACGTTCGGCAAGCTTTTCTGGCACTTCCTGGAGATGGTCGTATTCCCAGTGGAAGGAACCAACGCCCAAGGTGAGCGATCGCAGCTCTACAATAAAGTTTTGCATCTCTGCTTGTGGCAAGTATGCAGAAACATTATCCCAACCTTGCCAATCATTTCTCCCCTCATAGCCCAAAATTTGCCCCCGTCTACCACTCAACAGTTGCAGCACTTTGGAGGTAAATTCGCTAGGTGTGGTAACATCCACCCGCAGAATTGGTTCTAACAGGGTAGGTTCCCCTTGGGTTATGCCCGTTTGCATTGCTAATCGGGCGGCTTGCTTAAAGGCTTGTTCGGAACTATCAACGTTGTGATACGAACCATTGGTCAGAGTTACCGCCAAATCCACGATTGGGAAGCCCAAAGGCCCATGTGTGAGAAATTCCCGCACGCCCATTTCTACGCCAGGAATGTACTGTTTCGGAATCACGCCGCCGACAATGGTTTCATTAAAGTTAAAACCTGTACCGCGTGGTAAAGGCTTGATGTCGAGAAAAACATCACCAAACTGTCCGTGACCACCACTTTGATGTTTGTAGCGTCCATGAACTGAAGCTACCGTTTTGCGGATGGTTTCTTTGTAAGGAACTTGCGGCAAATGAGTTGTCATCGGCAAGTTATACTTGCGGCGCAGTCTATCTAAGGTAACTTGCAAATGAATCTCGCCTTGACCCCACAAGATAACTTCGTGAGTATCGCCGTGTTGTTCCCAAGCAAGTGAAGAGTCTTCTTCTAACAACTTGTTAATCGCACTGCTGAGTTTAACTTCATCGTTGCGCTTTTCTGGTGTAATGGCGAGGGCATATACAGGTTCCAACTGTACAGCTTTGGGTAATTCCATCGCCGATTGCTGTTCTGTGGAGATTGTATCGCCTGTCTTAATGCCTTCTAAACGACTCAATGCAACAATTTCACCAGCAAAAACTTCATTAACAAACTGCTGTTGTTGTCCCATGAGGCGATAAATTCCCCCAGTGCGAATGCCATTGAGGACAATCCCATCAGTTAATTTGCCCCGCCAAACACGCACGAGAGAAAGTTTCCCACCTTGGGGAGTGTAGAAAGTTTTTAATACCTGCGCTAAAGCTGTATCACCTTTGATGTTTTTTAAACGACGTTCTGCTGTGCTTTCTGGTTCGGGGGCTTCTCGTAACAAGGCTTCTAATAGAGGTCTAACACCATAATCTTGTTCTGCTACACCAAAGAAAACGGGTACTACCAAATCTGCCCCTAATTCCATTTTTAAATCTTTAATGATTTCCTCTTGGGGTGGTTCGATGTCTTCTAAAAGTTCTTCGAGTAAATGATCGTCAAAATTTGCGAGGGCTTCAAGCATTTCTGCCCGTGCTGCATGTTCTTCTGCTTTTAAACTTTCGGGAAAGGGGATGGGGTCAGCAGGTGCGCCGGGATGATATTTATATGCTTGTTCGCTCACCATATCAATAAAGCCGGTGAGTTCTTCCCCATTCATGATGGGATATTGATGCGCTACCAGGGGACGGCTAGATACTGCTTTCAGGGCGTGTAATGTTTCTAGAACGTGAATATTTGCCCGATCCATTTTGTTGACAAAGACGATATGGGGAATTTCCCAATCGTCGAGGAATTTCAATAGAGGGGCGAGGGTGAGGACTCGTTCGCGGATGGGTTCGCAAACTACAATTGCTGCATCGACTCCGATTAAAGCATTGTACGTTTCTTGGGCAAATTCTATACTTCCCGGACAGTCAATAAAAGTGAAGCGAATGCCGTTATACTCAGTGCTAGCGGCGCTGACTTCTACACTCATCTGGCGATCGCGCGATTCGGCTGCACTATCTCCAACTGTATTGCTGTCTTTAATATTGCCTTTGCGGGAAATTGCCCCTGTGACAAATAACAAGCTTTCTAGTAAAGTGGTTTTTCCACTTAAATAAGGCCCGACAATTGCAACGTTCCGCGAACCCGATTTTACTTTTTCGTTCATAAAACCTCACTTGCGGTAAGTCTTTTATAACCGCATTATTCTGTTTTTATCAGGGATAGAAAATGGTTCTCTAGAGTCAAAATTACCCCTTCTTTAATTTGTTATTATCCTTCTTTTAATCGAAATTAAAAAAAATTGTAGCCTGTCGTAAGATTTAGCTTAAGAAAAGTTAAGGATAAAAAATTTTTATGCTGAATCAAAAACTTTTGTAAAAAACTTTTTATGAAGTAAATTTAACTGAAAGTGTTGCGAGTCAGAAAATCAATGAGATTATCATTCTTTAAATATCGCATAGCAGGGTTAGTAAGTTTGATGCTGGTTATGAGTATTTCCTCCCCCTCCCTTGCTCTATCTCCTCCTGTTGCCTCAAAGTTGGCACAATCTCATGCTAAAACTGCCCTAGACTGGTTAAACCAAGGCTTACAAGCAATTCAGGCGGGAAGGGTACAAGATGCGATCGCAGCCTTTAAACAAGCAGCTAAATTAGATTCGACATTAGCACCAGCGCACTATAATTTAGGGCTAGCACTCCGACAAACTGGACAATTACAACCCTCTGCGGATGCATTTTATCGAGCCACACAAGCCGATCCGAAATTTGCTCCAGCTTTTGCTAATTTAGGCGGAGCGTTGTTAGAAGGCAATAATTTACAGTTAGCTAACGATTATTTACAACGCGCCCTAGAACTCGATCCCAAGCTGGGATTTGCCCATTATAACTTGGGGTTGGTGCGAGAACAGCAAGGAGATTGTAAGCAAGCGATCGCATCTTTTAAAAAATCCATAGAATATAGCAAAAATGCACCAGAACCTCCTTACCATATAGGGATGTGTTATCTCCAACAAGGTAAACTAGATCAAGCCAGGGATGCATTTTATCAAGCATTAAAAATTAATCCCAAGTATCCAGAGGCTTACTACAACCTCGGTGCAATTTTATTTCAAAAAAGTAAATTACAAGAAGCATTAGAGGCTTTTAGAAAATCAGCCGAAGCTAACTCTAATTATCCTAACGCTTATTATGGTGCTGGCTTAGTTTTTATCCAGTTACAGCAATATGGTGATGCAGTACAAGTATTGCAATTTGCTAGAGATTTATACAATGCTCAAAAAAATCCTCAGTGGGCAAAAAACGCCGAGCAATTGTTGCAACAAGCACAAAATTTAAATTACCAACCTCGCTGAGGCAGAAAAACTTAATATTGCATAACATAAAACTATTGGGTTGACTCGCTGGTGTTGTCTGAACTAGTCCCGATTGGAAAAATGTAAATGCAAAAGCGCCAGAAAAGTCGATTTTTATTTAGCGATCGCTGGCTCGATCGGCACTCAATTGTTCGCAATATGGAAGCCTTTCAAGACTTAATTGTGATTGTTTTGTGTTTGGGTTTGTTCGCCGTCATGCTGATCCAATTGTGGGGGATAGCGATCGCCCTCATGCAGCCACTAGACTATAAACATGTGACTGCAAAAATACTATTTGTGTTGATTTTAGTCGAGTTATTCCGACTATTAATGGTCTATTTGCAAGAACATAGTATCTCTGTGGGAGTAGCAGTTGAAGTAACAATTGTATCTCTACTGCGAGAGGTAGTAGTTCACGGAGCGCTGGAAATTTATTGGGTTAATACCCTTGCAATTTGTGGTTTGTTGTTTGTACTGGGTGGACTACTCGTGGTATGCGCTAAAACACCACACATGGATTGTATGAGCGCCAACACTAAGTTTTGTCCGGTTATCTATAGAGGAGGTAGAGAACGGCAAAATGAGTTGGAATTCCAGTATTCACGTCAATGTGATGAGAATCAACCGCTTGGATAAATTGTTATGAAAATGGGGAGTGGGGAGAGACGCGATTAATCGCGTCTCTCCCCACTGCTTTGTTTGACGCTGTATCAGGAACTTGGATAGACATCTCCGAAAACCTTCAAAGCCTTTATGTGGCTAGGCTATAGTCCGTAAATGCAATCATCCTAAATTAGCCAGTCTGTACGAAAAAATAAGGATTTGAGATATTTACTGTTGATAATTAGGCAAAAGCATCTAATTATATGCGTTAATTTTAACCTAATGACATAGCACTTTAGGATTTTCTTCAATATGCTTCAGTATATCGCTCATATTTATGTGTCAAAAAACTTCTCTAATTAGTGGACGCAGAAGTGTAATTTTGCCTATGCTTGTCTCTTGAGAGAGCTGCGCCACGTAGAGATATCCATTGGTGGGATTCTCAACCAAATCCAATGGACTTGGGTTAAAACCAGTGAAGCCAGTAATACCAGTTTGGGAATTTACAATATCCAAGTTTGCACCACCTGGGGTTAGCACAATGATGTCTTTACCAACACTAAAACGTGTCACTAGCAGTTTGCCTTGCAGCTGACCATCTAAAACATTACTACGATATTCAATGATGCCATTCGGTGAAAAATGCTCGCCGAAATCGAAGGCTATACCCTTCCAATTCCGGTCAGGTAAAGTACCAATGGGATATTCTTTTATCTGACCTGGGTCTGTAGCATCTGTGGAATTTCCTCCATTCAACACCCACTCACAACGCTTCGGATTTGGATGACCATAATAACCATTTTGAACAACGCGAAACAGAAAGTCTCGCTGCGTTTCTACACTGGTAAGTCCAGGCACAGATGGACTCGTATAAGCGCCATTTGTAGCCTTATCAATACGATTTTGGCACGCAAGAGGTAGGGGGGTAGGTGTATTTGGCG
The DNA here is from genome assembly GCF_017115095.1 of Nostoc sp. NMS4. Taxonomy (GTDB): domain Bacteria; phylum Cyanobacteriota; class Cyanobacteriia; order Cyanobacteriales; family Nostocaceae; genus Nostoc. Next base: position 9,555 of record NZ_JABXKI010000262.1, read on the forward strand.
TATTGCCACCAGCCGCCGAACCATTCGTTGGTACATATAATTGACCATTGCTATGCCAAACCAGATCGTAGGCATTACGGACACCACTGGCAAAGATGGTTACAGGCGCTCCCAGATTAAAGGGGTTATAAGTACCTCCATCCTCCGTCTTTACACTTACAGGAGGTGAGGTAATTTTGGACAGATCGACTCGTAATACAGCAGCAGTTAACAACCGCTCAGGACGATTACTCCAGACTGTGTTTGGTGCGCCTGTACTATTATTACTACCCTGCAACACATACAGCACATTTGGCTCATTGGGCTTAAACTCAATGCTGTTGGTTAGATGATCCCGGCTAGATCGTGGTAAATCAACCACATAGTCTTTTACTGTCTCTAGATTGATACCGCTCAAGCGAGTAATTTTCCCACTCCACTCTGGCGCATCAACAGTTCCATTCCAGTAGTAGTTATTTGTTACCCATAGAATTAGGTTGCTAGCATTTGTTGATGAGGGATCAAAGTGCATACCAACGATCGTTCGATTACCACCATTTGCAGTCTGTAATGAGGAAATTGTTTGTGGTGTACCCAGAGTGCCATCAGCATTGATCGGGAAACGCAAAATCTCACCTAGTAAGGTGGCAGCATAGAGTTTATTGTCAGGCCCAATCAATACTGTAGTGTAAGGTTTGGCAGGTACATTCGCTAGTGAGATTTGCTCGAAAGTAATATTGCTTCCTGTGTTCGCAAAAGTGCCTGTTGTGAAACTGATGCTATGGGGTAAGAATGCAGCACCATTGCTATCTTTAACCCCGTCGGTGATTTGTAACAAATATTTGCTATTGTTCTTGAGACGATTTATTGGGGAAACTACAATTACATCTCCACCACCGGAAGTATTGTAATTGGCATTGACTTGCGTGTTAGTACTGCAATCGATCAGCTTGATGGTTGACGCGGAAATAGTATTAACTGCAATCCCACTGTTGGGGAGATTTAAGTCTGCTGTAATCGAGATATCTGGCGACAGATTTATCTGAGCATCAGTAGGATTGGTTGTTCTGATCGAGGGACGATTGCCTGGTGCGATCGCAATATAGTTAAGCTTGGTATTCTTACCACCTTTAGCATCAATTGTCAGCTTGCCGTCAGTAACATTCACAATTCGGGTAACTGCGGTAAACTTTTTGGTTGCCGTTGGTACAAAGCCAGAAATAGCAATCGTACCTTCTATATTAATTTGGTGCTTACTATTTACAGTATTACTAGCATCACCTACACTAACAGTCACATTATACCAACCTTTGGATAGGGCATATTCCCAAGCAGCAGGTATCTTTACTGCTGTTCCCGAAATATTAGGAGGATATTGCAGATGAATCAGTCTATTTAGTCGCGGATCGATGCCACTTTGGTAGCGATCGCGTGTATTAAGTTGGATATCAAGGGGAGTGGGTGTAGTATTGCCTAAGCTATCTTCACGCACCCAACCAAAGCCTCTAATATCATTGTAGGCTTGACCAATATCTTTAATATACCCAGATGGTACAGGAGCGTTATTTGGTTGAAAAGCAATTCCTTGAACAATTGCTAATACCAGTATTTTGGGTTTGAGTTTGTAAATCATAATATACCTTGCCGTTGTGTTCGTAGTTGATACGTGAGTAGTCCATTAACATTGACCAAGTATCTGCAATGATTATTCCTGGCAATCCTTCACTGGCTAGAAACGAACGTAATGACGCAAGTCTTAGGGAACCTATTTCTCCAGACTGTATAAAAAATATTTAGTAAATACTTGAAATTACATAAACACTGAACTTCTTTTTAAGAGAATTATAAAGGAACTTTCTAATTCCTCAACTTGGCACAGTATAATTACGTAAAAAGCAATAAATCTTCAAAATCCCAGTGGAATTCAGAATACAGAATTCAGCAGTCAGGAGCCAGAATGCCCCTTCAGGGAAGCAAGCTACAGAATTTAATTCTGTGAGACTGATGGATAGCGCAACGTAAAGCCTTCTCTAGGGACAAGAGAAGGCTCATCTGCGACACACTGCTCGTAGCGTCTCCTAGAGAGCGTCTGAATAAACGGGTTTAAGTCCCCCACAAGAGTGATTCTGAATTCTTCTTTAATTGCTGCTGGCAGAGTTCATTTTTGTCTGTGCTGTCAATCTGATGCAAGTAATTTTGGCAGCAAATCATGAAATTACTTTTTAATCACCTGCTTCTTGACTTCAAATATGTGCAATATGGTGACTCAGCCAATCAGCGTTTTCGCGCAGGACATGCAGAATACTTCCGTGAACGACCGTTTCCAGATGTAGCCGCTCCTTTAAAGGGGAAGAGTAGTTAACTTTAGAGTGGCTAGATGATTCTTGTACCTCTTCAACTACATAGCGGTTAGGGACATGACTTAAAATGTGAGCAATTAGCTTTTGCCTCAATTCATGAATTGAAAAGGCGAATTGATAAGGATGTTCGGGATACTCATGTAAAACATTCTCAATTTCTTGAATGACGATTGGCAATGTTAAATTAATTAACGTGTGCGACATTTTTTAGTAACCTAATTGAAAAGAAAAATTCTTAGGATCTACTTTTGCTTCTTCTAGCGAGTCTTCGAGCGTCTTGATTCTGAATTCTGAATTCTGCATTCTTCTTCAAAAAACTGGCATCTCCTGACGGCAGCAGCTACAACGCCAATAAAGACCTTCCAAGCTTATGTGGCGGAGTAAAACAGTTGAACAGCTAGGACAACTATGCTTACTGTTCATGAAGTGCTTGATTGTTGTTGTGAAAAGAAGCTGTTGGCTACAATCTGGTTTTAGATACCTTGACTGCAGCATGAAATTGCTTAATAAAGTATTCACTTAAAAACCTCGATTGATTTGATTACCGTGTAACACATTCCCAACAAGATTTACGGCTGGCTCTAATTGGTTTTATAATAAACAGCATAACAATCAGATGTTTGAAATCGTGTATTTACAAACGTTTGATTTATGGTTGAGTTGTATGAATTAAGCGATAAGTTCAGCTTTTCCCTTGAGAAAGGACATTGCGATTCACTTCATCTATCTAAAGTGGACTATGTCTAGTTTGACTCAATTACCAAGCAAATTAGCTTTATTTTTAAAAGTAAAAAGTAAAAAGATAATCCCCATAAATAAATTTAGTTGCTCTAAAACCATTTTCTTTTTCTTTCCTTTGCTTTTTAAACGATCACATAATATTAATCGGGTCTACATCAATAGTTAAACTTACAGACGAAGGACAAAGCGATCGCACTTCTTCCCAATCTGGCAACTGTGGTAATGCATCGGGGGCAAATTTAATCAATATCTGCCAGCGATAACGATTAGCTACTCGTAAAATACTCGCTGGTGCTGGGCCTAATATCTCCAATTCTTCTTCTGTACTCAAGGCTGTAGCAATAATTTGTGCCGTGTTTTGCACTTGAATGGGGTCAAGACTACTTAAGCGCAACAAAATTAACCGCCCATAAGGAGGATAATTGAGTGCTTGGCGTTGTTCTAATTCAGTTTGAGAGAAAGATTGATAATCGTGCGATCGCACTGCTGCAATTACCTGATGCTCTGTAGTATAAGTCTGCACAATTACCCTACCCGGATCTTCACCTCTCCCAGCCCGTCCAGCGACTTGAGTCAAGGTTTGAAATGCCCGTTCGCTGGCGCGATAATCTGATAAATTTAGCAATCCATCGGCGGCGACAACGCCCACAAGTGTCACCTGTGGTAAATCCAAACCTTTAGTAAGCATTTGCGTACCCACTAATAAATCCGCTTCGCCGTTGGCAAACTGAGTGAGTAGAGTACGGTGTGAGCCTTTGTTGCGAGTGGTATCGCTATCAAAACGAATTAAGCGCAACTCTGGAAACTGTCGTGCTAATTCCTGCGTGACTCGTTGAGTACCGCTACCAAAAAATTTCAGGTAAGGAGAACTACAATCGGGGCAAAATTTAGGGTGCGATCGCCCATAATTACAGTAATGACACCGCAATAATTCCGGCGCTTTTTCTTCAGTGTGGTGATACGCCAGCGAAACATCACAGTGCGGACATTCCAACACATATCCACAACTGCGGCAAGAGACAAAAGTACTGTGTCCCCGGCGATGGATAAATAAAATTCCCTGTTGTTTTCTTTCTTGCAACTCTTGCAAACCTACTTGCAGCGATCTACTAAATATAGAACGATTTCCCTGCTGCAACTCTAGCCGCATATCGACTATTTCCACCGGCGGTAAAGGGCGCGAGTTGATGCGCTCAGGGAGGGAGAGGTAGTGAGAGGGATGAGGAGGATGAGGAGGATATTGCTCCCTCATCTCCCCCTGCTCCCCTGCTCCCCTGCTCCCCTGCTCCCTCATCCCCTCCACGCTTACCCAACTTTCCAACGAAGGCGTAGCGGAACCCAACACCAAGGGGCAATTTTCTAATTCGGCTCGCCACTGGGCGACGGTGCGGGCGTGGTAGGTGGGTATAGGGGAGTCTTGTTTAAAGCTGCTATCGTGTTCTTCATCTAAAATAATTAAACCCAAGTTAGGCAAAGGGGCAAAAACGGCGCTACGAGTACCAATAACTACTTGGGCTTCTCCCGTGAGCATAAGCCGCCAAGTATCGTAACGTTCACCGTCTGATAGGGCGCTGTGATAAACGCTGACTTTATTACCAAAACGGGCGCGAAAACGATCGGTTAGCTGGGGTGTGAGTCCAATTTCTGGGACTAAGACAAGGGCGGATTTACCTTGGTTGAGGAGAGGTGCGATCGCTTGCAAATATACTTCGGTTTTTCCTGAACCTGTCACCCCATGCAATAAAACTTGAGCAAATCCATCTAGTGTCTGGATTGTCGCTAAGGCGCTAGCTTGAGCAGTAGTTAAAGATTTAGCGCCATCGCCTACTAATGCTGGGCCTTGTTCAGTTCGCAATACTTCCCGTTCTTCAACAACAATGTAACCCTTTTGTGCGAGCGTCTTCAGGATAGAGGAACTAGCATTGCAAATTTGCAACAATTCATTTTGCCACAACTCCCCACCACGCCGCCGTAACACCTCTAAAATTTCTCGTTGGCGAGTGGTTAAGTCGTCGTCAATTGTACCTGTGAGCGTGACTGCTTTTTGCAACTTTGGTCGAGTTAATCGCGGCGGTTCTAAGTAGCTTTCTACTAAACCAAATCGCAATAACTCCCGAATTCCCCGATAAGCAGATTTGACTTTTTGCTGAAGGTAAACAAAACTGTAGTCCCCTGCTGGTTTCCCTTGCAAAAGTTCCCAAACTTGCCGCGCAGTTGGAGTCAAAAAAGCTAAAGGATCGGCAGATGCCAGCAAATAACTACTTCCCCCTGTCCCTCTGCCTCTAACCAGACGCACACGACGCTGCGATCGCCCCAGTAACCCTGGGGGTAGAGCAACCCGGATTACTTGAATTAGGGGCGTATAGTAATATGCAGCAACTTGATTGAGTAATTCCCAATAAGCACTTGGGAAAAATCCAACGCTGACTATATCTTCTACTTCCCGGATTTTTTCTGGTGGTAAATCGATATTTGGTTGTGCCAGTAATCGAATAGCGATCGCTCCTAATTGTTGCGCCCCAAATGGCACGCTCAAAATATCACCTGGTTTTATTTCTAACTGGGCTGGCAATCGATAAGTAAATAGTCCCGTACTTCCTGGACAGTCTACCAATACTTCAACCCACCGATTCCGAGTTGCACCTGACTGGTATGATTCACTCGCTTCTGCCACCACTAAAGGAGATAATTCTATGTCATTAATATACATACTTGCTGACTTTATGATTAAAAATTTTCCTCACATAGCTGGTCAAAATCAACCTAGCTAAGTAAACTCTAATTTTTCGCTTTCTTAAATTTAAATGGTATTTCTCAATACTGTTATTCTTCATAATACTTGATAATTTTCCTCTTATGTAATCTACTAGACAAATTCGGATTAACTATATATGCAATAAATATTTGGTGCCCACTATACAAATAAAAGGATGTCGGCTATTGCTGCAACAGTTGCTCTATCTACTAAATATGGAGTAGCCTTTTTCCGCCTATCGGTAGATATTCAACTCTTTCTGTATATGAGATGCTTTTATACATAGTAAGATCGTCCCAAAGTTAAGCTACCGCTCTTGTAATTTGTATCACGTAGGTAACTTTAAATCAAATTGGGAATGCGTAAACCCAGTAGTAGGTCTTCCTTTTATACACTGACCTCCAGCACTTAAGACATTAGAAATATTTAGAAAAATATATGAAAGTTTAAGAAATTTGGATGGTTAACTGTAATTCTTACATTTGTTAAGGTTGAGAAAGTTTGAGGGGGTTTGACATATTTGATAATTCAGAAAAAAATGAAGAATATCTCTGTTGGGAATCGAAGAAAAAGCTTTATTGGGTGCTAAGGTCAGTTTCGTTATAGGTTGTATATAACTGTAACCTATAGGTACTAGGTAGATGCCGATTTTTATTTCTGTAGACAAATTAGCATCAGCCTATATTTCGCTATTCTTTACGGGTGCATCGTCCATTAGGGAAAACTACCAAGCCTCAAACGAGTAGGTGTAAATAAATTATGTACCACACAAAGCAACAATCCCTAAAGGAAAATATGAATATTGTTGAATTGGGAAAAATGGAAATACCGGAGAATGCTGCTGATATCGAAGAACCATCACTCGATAGTTTAAATGCAGTGGTAGAAGAAGAACCTCCAATTGTAGTAGAAAATCTGGAATCAGACGAACGCGATGGAGATGACATGGCGGCGGCTCGTCCTTCGGGATACAACAAAACCGAACACGATGATGCTGTCGGCGCGTTTTTTAAGGAAATGGCGCGTTATCCGCTTTTAAAAGCTGATGAAGAAGTGGAGTTAGCGCGGCGAGTCAGGTTTCTAGAAGAAGTCAGAGAAATACAAGCGGCTTTAGAGTTAAAACTGGAACATGAACCCAGTAAACTAGAAGTGGCTTCCGAGCTAGGAATGACGGAAAAGCAACTAGAAAGTCGCTTGTATCAAGGGAGAGTAGCGAAACGCAAAATGATTCGCTCAAACTTGAGATTAGTAGTATCTATTGCCAAGCGATATTTAAATCGGGGAGTGCCTTTTCTGGATTTAATTCAGGAAGGAGCAATGGGTTTAAATCGCGCTACAGAAAAGTTTGATCCCGATAAAGGATATAAGTTTTCTACTTACGCCTATTGGTGGATTAGACAAGCGATTACCAGAGCGATCGCTAACGATGCCCGAACAATTCGACTACCGATTCATATTGTTGAAAAACTTAACAAGCTAAAAAAAGCTCAACGAGAACTCAAACAAAAACTCTGTCGCAATCCTACCGAAGGTGAAATGGCAGAATATTTAGAGATTAGTGTGCAACAACTACGCCAGCTACAACAGCTACGGCGACAAGCACTTTCTCTCAACCACCGTGTCGGTAAAGAAGAAGACACGGAATTGATGGATTTGCTAGAAGATGAAGATAACTTGTCTCCAGAAGCAAAAATGAATGAAAACATGATGCGTCAGGAGATTTGGGAAGTCTTGGGTGATGTGTTAACTCCACGGGAGAAAGATGTGATTTCTTTGCGTTATGGTTTGACAAGTAGCGAACCCTGTACCTTAGAAGAAGTTGGCAATATGTTCAATCTTTCTCGTGAGCGAGTGCGTCAAATTCAAAGCAAAGCCATGCGAAAACTGCGCCGTCCTCACATAGCCAAACGCTTAAAAGGTTGGTTGATTTAATTACATTCCTCAAAAGAGAGATGCAATCCCGAACTTAATTAGCTGTGCAATTCGCAAAAATCAGGCGTTTTGTAGCTTTTTTCGGCGCTTGCACTTATTTTAGTAGACCTCTTGCAAAAGTTGCTTGATAGAAGTAAGACCAGATAAACTCATCACCTCAGCCAACAAAGCACTCTACTCTACAATGCTAAGTCAAGAGTAGCGCGATCGCTATTGTACTAGTTGAAACATTTACTAATGAGGTAACTTGAATTTTTCTAGGCCATTACAGCAATACGAAAAAATTTTACTATACTATAACTTCTCTTCTTATTTCCATTGACACATAAACCTACAACCGTTGTGCATGAAAAGATTGGAGGCTATAATATCACTTTACCAAGCTGAGGCACAATTCACAAGCTGGGAAAGCGATCGCCCCTACCAATATCCTCCAACAACCAGCCATGCAACAGAGGGTTTAAA
>NZ_JABXKI010000112.1 GCF_017115095.1 Nostoc sp. NMS4
ATGGAGCGCCTAACTCATGACTGGAAGTCACGAGTGTGCGGCTTGCAGAAATCAAAATAGTTACATTCAACATAAAGTCAGCAATTAAACGGGGAATAATACAATTCCCCAGCTAAAAATATTTTAAAAAATTACTACTAATTCATTTATTGCTTTGAATAAATCTGAATTAATTGAATCAATGGGCAAAAATGTTAAAAAAATATTTTTAATTTCAAGAAATTATTCAAACAGTAAATTAAGTAAAATTACTGAAATAATTTAATCATTGAGAATATAAAATTAGTAAATATCAATGATTAAAATTTATTAACTTTAGACTTGAAAAGTCTTTAAAGATACAACGGTTTGATATCTTCCTAAATCCACTTTACAAAGAGAGATCGAGCAAAATCTCTGACACTTTTCAAATATCCTCTGAATCTATCTCCAAAAATATTTGTAATAAATCTATGCCCCTAGCAACACATTAGTAGCAAGAATTTCTTGAAATGGGATGAGAATCAAAGCATTGTAAGTTGAAAATTCCGATCTGGGACAATTAATTATAAAAAATTATACTTTCCGTTATGGTGTATATAAGCAATGACACTTAGGGATAAACCAAACGAGTTGCAGCAAACCTTTGGCCAAGGAACTTTACTGCACCGGATGACAAAACAGATCAGGCGATCGCTCGACCTTCAAGAGATATTAACAACTACTGTTAGCGAAGTGCGTTTGTTTTTGGGTGCAGATCGGGTGAAAATGTATCGCTTTGATACTGATGCTTGTGGTGAAGTCATTGCAGAATCTATTGATGAACAACGTCTGCCATCCTTATTGGGGCAGCGCTTCCCTGCTGATGATATTCCAGAAGCTGCCAGAGAGATGTTTTTGTTAGTGGGGCAACGTTCGATTGTCGATGTGGTAAATGAGAAGATCGGGCTATCACCTCTACAGTCAAAAGAAACTGGCAAACGTTTACAAACTAACATCTACTATCGCCAAGTAGACCAGTGTCATATTCAATACCTTAAAGCAATGGGCGTGCAGTCTTCATTGGTAGTACCAATTTTAGATTGCGATCCACAAGAACAATCAGCAAAGCCGAAATTGTGGGGATTGTTGGTAGCTCACCACAGCGAACCGCGAAAGATTTTGAAGCGGGAACTAAAAGTATTGCAGCAAGTTGCCGATCAGGTGGGGATTGCGATCGCTCAAAGTAATCTACTCACTGAAGCCCGCGCCAAGCAAAAGCGAGAAGCTACTATTAACCGAGTTACCACACTCTTACATAAACTGCCGACCATCCAATTGCAGGGAGCATTAGAAGAAGTTATTACTGCCTTGAGTGGAGTCGGTGGCAGACTTTACATTGCAGAGAGTCAAGAACTATATACCTGGGGCGACCAACCGACACTCTCCTACGAGTTTGATAACATTATTATCGAACAGCATCCCATCTGGGAAAGCTGGATGGCTGAGTTTCCACAAGGTAATATTTGGGTAACTACTGACCTCTATAAAGAATCACATTTGCGAGTTTTGGCTTTAGCATTCCGTTCTACTGAAATTCGCGGACTCATGGTGATTCCCCTAAATTACCGCGAAAAATTTATCGGTGTATTAAGTATTTTCCGCCCTGAATTTGAAACAGAAATTTTGTGGGCGGGACGATGCGAACAAAATCGGCGACAACTTTTACCCCAACTTTCCTTTGAGGTTTGGCGAGAGCAGAAAAAGGGGCAAGCATCTGAGTGGAAATTGGAAGACATCTTATTGGCACAAGCCTTATACGATCATTTCTCAATGGCAATTCAGCAGCAGCAAATGTATAAACAGGTACAATCCCTAAATGCCAACCTAGAACGGCGGGTGCAAGACCAAACTGCTGAACTCGAAAAATCATTACTGTTTACGAAAGTCATCAAGCAAGTCACAGAGCATATTCGCCGCACATTAGACTTGCAAGCAACTCTGCAATCCATCGTTCGGGAAGTCCGTCCCCTGCTAAATTCCGACCGAGTGCTGATTTTCTCCCTGAAGACTAAATCAGTGATTGTAGAAGAGATTAATGGCAATTGGCAGTCAGCTTTGGGAGTGAATGCACCACCAGAATGCTTTCCTGATGAGTATACCCGTCTATACTGTCAGGGTAGGGTACGGGCAATTAACAACGTTTCAACAGCTTCTTTAACTGATTGTCATCGAGAGTTTTTGCAGAGTCTGCAAGTGCAAGCAAACTTAATAGTTCCGATTAATATAGGTATGCAACTATGGGGCTTACTAATTGCCCACGAGTGTGAGGCCCCCAGAAATTGGCAGGATATAGAAATTGATTTATTGCAGCAGCTGGCAGATCAGGCTGCGATCGCTATTCAACAAGCACAACTCTACGAACAAACCTCTAATGCCGAAACTGAAGCCAGAAATCAAGCTGTTCAGTTAGAGCATACCTTACATAAACTCCAAGAAACACAGACAAGATTGATTCAGACCGAAAAAATGTCCGGCTTAGGACAGTTGGTAGCGGGTGTCGCCCACGAAATCAACAACCCCGTTAACTTTATTTACGGTAATCTCTGCTACGCCAGTGACTACACCGAACAACTGCTAGAAATTGTACGTCTCTACCAGCTACATTATCCCCATCCCCATAGTGAAATTCAAGGTGCGATCAAAGCGATCGATTTTGAATTTTTGGTAGAAGACCTCCCAAAAATTATGACCTCAATGCAAGTAGGAACCGAGCGCATCCGCTCAATAGTGCTATCCTTACGCAATTTTTCTCGCTTGGATGAGGCTGAAAACAAGCGTGTTGACCTACATGAAGGCATTGACAACACCTTATTAATTTTGCAATATCGGCTTAAAGGAAATGCTGAATTACCCCGCATTGAAATAATTAAAGATTATGGCAATATCCCACTGGTAGAATGCTATGCCGGCCAAATGAATCAGGTATTCATGAATATTTTCAGCAATGCCATAGATGTCCTGGAAGTAGGGAGTGGGCAGTGGCAAAATCAGGGGGACAAGGAAAATAACTCATGCTCAATTCCAACTATCCAGATTTCCACTAAAGTCTCAGCAGACAACTCTCGTCTGTTAATTCGGATTAGTGACAACGGGCCCGGAATGACTGAAGACGTGAAAAAGCGAATTTTTGACCCGTTTTACACTACCAAGCCTGTGGGCAAGGGTACAGGATTGGGACTAGCAATCAGCTATCAGATTATTGTCGAAAAACATGGGGGAATAATGGAGTGTATTTCAGAACCTGGCAAAGGTACAGAGTTCTGGATTGAGATTCCTATCAAGCCTCCAGCTAAAATAGTTAACCAACAATACGGAATGGGGGATGAGGACGCAGACGAAGAATAACTATAGGCAATCAAGGGTGTGCAATATATTGAATTTGATTACAAATCATTTAAAAGTAAAGTTTAGTTGCAAAAAAAAATCCTCCCATCCACAAGTGATACTCTGATAGTTGAAGCTAGAAAAAAGCTTTCTTGGCAGATATAACAGCTGCATTTGGAATGTTAGTAAGAGGTAAAGGACGCTGTTTAAATTACATCTGTCTCGTCAAAATACAGCAACACCCAACGCGAAAACTGCTATTTCCTCAAACGTGGAAGATTAGGGGGCCCTGTAACTGATTTTCATTACTTGTTTACAAAACAAATGAAAGTTAGTACATCCCTGGCTATGATCAACAAAAAGAGGGGATAGTTCAGCGAGTAGAGGTTTGGGTGTTGTTGTGTTTAAAGAGAAGTCTAGAATAAAGCCTCCTCTGGGTGTAAGATTATACGAAGTTGAATAACGAGAAACAGTTGAAATAGCGCCTTATGTCAATAATTGCGCTCAGAGCGTGGTATCTACAAGATTATGAACCGATTCCAGAACTGGAAAAACGTCCGCCCGACATTCGCTTAAGCAAAAAAAGTCTGCTGAAATCAGCATTGCGAGCAGACTTTTTGGAAGACAGTGAAGAAGTTAAGACATCAACTTGGTTTGGGCGCTATTTGGAAGGGGAGAATATTGAGTTTTATATTGAAGGCAGTGGTGGCTATTGCGTCTCTAACATTGACTTAATTAGTCATGAAATTTATTTCACCAAGCAGGGGGTGTTGGCTCAGTTAGAACCAACGATTTTTTTATCGTATCAAACTGAGTATGCGGCAGCGACAAATATTCTCAAAGAAGAACTGCGAAAAAGTTTGGAAAATTTAAACTTGCGATCGCGTCTTCCTCTAACATTAGTAGAATCCTCTCGTCCTAGCGGTGCTACTTTCCGAATTAACCGCACAATCATGCGGAAAATCCGTAAGAGTTTGTTATTTATCGCTGACACTACACCCATTGCTAGCATTGAAGGTAAAGAAACCCCCCAATTAATTCCCAGTCCGAATGTCTGTATTGAGATTGGCTATGCCATCCAAAGTAAGCGTTCTGAACAGATTTTACTAGCGCAAATGCAACGCCCAGACTTTGAAGGTGAATTTCCCTTTGACTTACCGACACAGCAGATTTTGCAATTCCAAGACACTACAGAACTGAATAAAATCCTGACAGAGACGATTAAGAACCAGCTAGCACGATTCAAGTTGTTTTTTTGACTTCTTCTACTGTTGAGCATTTGCGCTTACTCTTGTAAACCTTATGACGAGCTAACAGCTTAATTCCCCAGTAGGACTTGCTGGTTGTTTTTTATTATCAGTTTATGCTTTACAAAATTTAGCAATAACAATGCCCTCTGTAACAAGAGGGCTTTCTTGTAGACCTTAGACTATTACTTCAAGAACTTTAGACTAATTCCCTTTATTCCTATCTAGCTTCTCTTGGATAGCTTGACGGCAAAACTCTGGCGGGTCTTCTTGTGCCTTCACCTCTTCCTTCATCTTTTCAGTAGCACGAAAACTAATAGTAGCTGTCATGGGTTCCTCACCTTTTGGTTGTGCTGGCTCAAAATTCTGTGGGTTCCCTTTAGGATTAGGCATTGTTGAGATATGTAAATAAGACTTGATACTAATGTTTGCGAGGGAATAGAGTTTTAAATCGGTGAGCATATTGTCTGGAAAACTTGTAGCTCACCGATACCACTTTTACAAGAGGTAACTCTATTTTATGTTTACGCGTTCCGAGTTAGAAATCAAAACCATCAAAGAACTGAGTGAGCTGTGCTTACGCTACGGCATCAAACCAACTGGGAATAAAGGGTACAAGACCTCATGGATTACATCTTTGATGGTATTCCCTCAAATGGCGTTATCCCAGTTTGAGCCAGGTAAAGGGTTAAAACCTCCTACTTTTGCTTTCATGCAAGCACTGAGTAACGCTATAGATGAGATGAACGCTCCTACAGATGAGCAAGCTGCACTGATCAAAATCACGATGGAAGGGAGAATCATGAATTACCCAGATAGGTACACTCAAGAAAAACTGCTAGCTTTGCATAAAGCAAAAATGTATCTAGAGTTAGCACTTGGATTATTGAGTAAATAAGTTAATTCTTTAATCAGTACTGCAAGACCCTTTAAAGGGTCTTTTTTGTGAATCCACTAATAGGTATAGTTTAATACATATTAATTGTGCTTATATGCGGAAAGTAGGGTATTTGAGCATTATGATGACCATTTTAGAGAAAGCAAAGGCTGAAAGTATTGTTATTGCTTTAATTTAGAATAAGCGAACAGGTTTATTTTGCAGCTTGGAACTAATTGAGCTTACCCGATCGACCACAGAAATCATGTATTTGTAATCTGGTACTTGTCCGTTGGGTACATACCCCACTTCTTGAGCTAAATCTGAAGACGATTCACTCATTACTTTGCGGATAAACTCTTGACGGTTACGTTCTACATTCGGCCCAATCAAGACCACACCTAATGGTACATAGTGAGGGTCTTTAAATAGTATGCGGAATTCAGTTGGGGCAAACTGGGAACTGTAGAGACTTAATTCTGCCTCCGAGACGGCACAGGCGATCGCTTTTCCTTGAGCCACCAATTCCAGCGCGGCTTTGGGTGTGGGTGCAAATAGGATGTCAGCCAGTGTTGTACCATAAAGATTGTAAAGAGGAAAATAATATCCTGTTGCAGAACCTAACTGTCCTAAAGCCACGGTTTTGCCTTGTAGCTGTTTCAAGTCAGTTATCGGGTTATCTTTGCGAACAACGAAGATGGAACGTAAATTACTAATACCTATTAAAGGAAATAGGGGAACATATTGGTAGCGTGCGATCGCAATAGCCGCTAAACCCGGTGGAGCAAATACCAATGACCAAGCACGAGCCTCAAGGCGCTCAACTGCTCTATTTTCATTAAAAACAGGCTCTAGCTGAATCAAAGCATTTGTCTTTTCACCTAAGTAACTATTAAATTTAGCATATTGATTAATTATCTGGTCGCCTCCACCATAGTTGATCACACCAATAGTTAATGTGTCCTCAACCTCGCCTTGTGGTTTGCAAGCAGCAAATGTAAAACCTAGCAAATGAAACAGAAATAAACGACGGGTAAATCGCACAAACATTGCTAATTATGGTTAAGGAAATAATTTGGCTTTTAGGACTAATTTAGATAAATTGAACTGCTGCCGAAATAGGTGATATTGCAGTCAAAAATTAATATTTATTTAAATATTGTTGAGATGCTTTCTAACAGGTATAAATAAATATTAGACAAACTCAGAGACTATCTTCATTGGTTAGGTTATGTTAAACAACATTACGTTAAAAAACCTAAAAATAGGTGCTAAATTTAACCTGCTTTTAACATTAGTTTTCATCATCAGTATTTTGGGAAGTAGCGTTGCCTTATCCAGTGTACTTCAAGGGAGAGCGCAAAATGAAGTAACTTCTCAAGCACAAATTCTCATCCAAATGGTGAATGCAGTTAGGGACTATACACAAAATCGTATAGTTCCCCTATTAGAACCTAGATTAGATACTAGCCCAACCTTCATGCCTGAAGTAGTACCAACTTTTTCCTCTAAAGAGGTTTTTGAGAATTTTCGTAAAAAGCCTGAATTTAAAAACTTTTTTCATAAAGATGCAACACTTAATCCCACAAATTTAGCAGACAAAGCTGATAATTTTGAAACTCAACTTGTCGAGCGTTTTCGCAACGAACCCAATACTTTAGAAATTACTGGCTTTCGTAAATTGTCAGAAGGCGAAGTATTTTACATTGCACAACCATTAAAGATTACACAACAGAAATGTTTGCGATGTCATTCTACACCAGATCAGGCTCCTAAGACTCAGTTGGTAAATTATGGCTCAGAAAATGGTTTTGGCTGGCAACTCAATCAGATTGTTTCTGCTCAAATAATTTCAGTTCCTTCTCAAGATATTTTTGCCAATGCCAAACGGACTTGGATATTGATAATGGGACTTTTAATTACGATCTTTGCGATCGTAGTTTTCTTAATCAACTTCTTAATTAAAAAATATGTGATTCAGCGTATCAGAAGAATCGAAAAAATAGCTCAAAAAGTTAGTGTTGGTGATATGAGTGCTGATTTTGAAGAAAGCTCTCATGATGAAATTGGCGGATTAGCAGAAGCATTTAATCGGATGAAAGCTAGCTTAAAAATAGCTCTGGAGATGCTGAATAGTCAGGGATAATAATTCGTAATTCGTAATTCGGCTTCTCTACGAGACGCACTCGCGTTTGCTTGGCAATCTAATTCGTAATTCACGGAGAGAAAAATGCAATATTTAAAAAATAAAAATCAAGAGAGTAGGCGCTGCTCAAATTGCAAAGCTTTTTGAGGTTCGGGAATTTGTGATGCTAAAACTTTCACAAATTCTACACGAGAAATTTGCCCAGAAGATTTAACAGTCTTTTGGACTAAAAACTTAGCTATTGGGCCAATAAAATTAGCTAATTCTCGCTCACACTGATTCACAAAGCTGTCACTGATTACTTGAGGCTCTTGATTTAGTAAATTATTTGATTTAATTTCAGACTTAGTAGCAACTTCTTGTAGTAAAGTAGCTTTTTCCAGGAGGAATATTGTTTTCTTCTTAAAATCAATTTGTTGATTTTCTCGAAGATGAAGGGCTAATTGACTAATTAATTCTTCAAGATTGGATGCTGATGCCGCAACTTGTCGTAGTAATCTTGAGGCGATGGGGCCGACAAATTCTAAAAGAATTGTTTCTAAGCGGTTGTAACTTTCCCCAGACAGGATAGAAGCGGGCGGATAGCCAATTGAGTTTTGTTGAAAAACCGAAGCTTGAGGCGGTTCTGTAAAAGATGGTGGTTGAAGTGATTGCGCTTCTACTCTAGTATTAAGATGCTCAAGTAACCCTAAAACTTCAGCCGCAGACTGATAGCGCTGTTTAAAGTGATGTAGCACCATTTTAGATAGCACAAATGCCAACTCAGAACTGACGTTAGCTTGATGCTGCCAAGAAATTTCTCCTGTATCTGGGTCTTCCTCAAAGTTTATCGGATGTACCCCTGTCAGCGATTGTATACCAATAATGCCCAAGGAATAAATATCACTGTTGGGGCGGGGCTTACCTTGCCCCTGTTCTGTAGACATATATCCGGGAGTACCAATGATAATAGTAGCCCTCGTGCGCCCTGGAATTGTCAGCAGTTGAGTTTGGACTTGTTTAACTGCGCCAAAGTCAATCAGCACTAACTTACCGTCTTGTTGCCGCCTAATTATATTGTCCGGCTTGATATCTCGATGGATAACGTTCTGGCTGTGAATAAATTGTAGAATACCCAAGACTTGTTGGACAAGTTGAATTACTCGATCTTCTGTCCAATGTTGATTGGGGAATAGTTCTGCTTTCAGAGTATGCCCTTCAATGAACTCTTGCACCAAGAAGAACTCTTGGTTGTCTTCAAAATAGGCTAAAAGTCGAGGAATCTGGTCATGGTGGCCTAATTGTTCTAGTGTTTCTGCCTCACTAGTAAATAGCCGTCTGGCAGTTTCGAGAAATTCTGGGCTACGAGTGACGGGCTTAAGGTGTTTGACAACGCATTTTGGGAAACCTGGTCGATGGGTGTCTTGGGCAATGTAGGCTTGACCGAATCCACCTCCACCTAGAACTTGGAGGACTTGATAGCGTCCGTCTAATAATTGTCCTAACATTGTGTCACAACCCTTAAGTCCTCAAACTAATCTTGGCACAACTACCAGCTTTGGTAAGGTTTGTTGAGACAGAAAGTAGGTACATCTTTATAAGGAACTGCTTAAAGGATTACGCGTCTAGGGTGAAGAGTTATTGGGCATTGGGCATTGGGCGTTAGGAGTGCTGAGTGCTGTTAGCGGTAGCGGGGCGTTTAGCCCGTGCTGAGTTAGGAGTTAGGAATTTTGTTTATCTCCCTCATCTCCCTCATCTCCCTCATCTCCCTCATCTCCCCCAGTCCCTAGTCCCCAACCTCCCGTATGCTTACCCTTTCCATTCGGGGGTTACGTGGTTAACAATGGGTTGAATGTTTTTTTTAAATGATTCAACTTTATGGCTAGAACTGCAAATGAATATGCCGTATACCTCCTACTGGAAAGCGGCCACCGAGAAGAAGTACGTTTTCCTACTATTCAAGAGTTTCAGAAATGGTATAGCGGCGAACTTGTGCCAAAATCTGCTTCTAATGACTTTATTAGCGTGCCGATCAAAAATATTCAAGGGGAATATATGGTAGTACGCCCTTCTCGGGTCGTAGCAATCCGGGTAGAACCCATTTTTAGTTCCAGTGTTGAAAGATTCAACTAAATGATGAGAAAAACCCTTGCTTTGCTTTCCTTGAGTTTAGGAATTGCCCTTGTAAATCCTCTCTGGTCGGCTGTTGCTCAGGTTCCTAACTTACTGCCGTTGCCAATACCGACTACTCCCGATCTTCTACCTCTGCCAGTACCAACTACTCCTGAAGTCACGCCACCGCTAAAACCAATCACCATTGGCAGCGATTGTACAGTCCGGCAGACTTGCTTGGGTTGGGATGACCAAATTTGGGGTCAAAGAGGTAAAACAGGCGATCGCAAGGCGCTGTTGGCTTCCATTGATAATAGTTTGGTTTACCTAGCAAAAAGTGATGCGATCGCAGCATATCAAAATTATCCAGTTCGGGAAATTACCCTCGATCGCGTCCAGAGGAGTTTGCTACGTTTCCGCCAACTGGTTGTCAGTTCTAAGTCAGCAGCGCAATTACAAGCCTCTGTCCGCCGTGAGTTTGTCTTATACCAATCTGTGGGCAACGATGGCAAAGGTACTGTTAAATTCACTGCTTATTACGAACCTGTTTATACCGCCAGCCGTGTTAGGACTGCAATCTATAAATATCCCATTTATCGGCTACCACCTGATTTTAGCCAATGGACTAAACCCCACCCAAAAAGAATTGATTTGGAAGGGAAGGATGGTTTACAAGGGAATAAGAGCAAGTTACGCGGTTTAGAACTGCTTTGGTTCCGCGATCGCCTAGACGCATACATGGTACATATCCAAGGTTCTGCCCAAATTAAATTAACCAATGGCAAAAAAACATCAATTGGTTATGCAGGTGGAACTGATTACCCCTGGACTAGTATCGGTAAAGAACTGGCGAAAGATGGCAAACTTCCACTAAATGGATTGACAATGCCACGGATGATTGCTTATTTCCGGCAAAAACCCCAGGAGTTGAGCAATTATCTGCCGCGCTGGGAACGATTTGTTTTCTTCCAAGAAACTGGTGGTACTGGTGCTACAGGAAGTATTCATGTGCCAGTAACAGCAGAACGTTCTATTGCTACAGATAAGTCTCTCATGCCACCAGGAGCGCTAGCGCTGATTTACAACTCCTTTCCCTATCCTGCTGGTCGTGGCAAACTAGAGAATCGTACTGTCAGCCGCTTTGTGCTTGACCAAGATACAGGAAGCGCCATTAAAGGCCCGGGACGGGTGGATTATTTCATGGGGTCTGGTAAACTAGCGGGCGATCGCGCTGGGATCACAGGCGGCAATGGTTCACTATACTACTTGTTGCTCAAAGAATAGGGTATTGGGCATGGGGCGTGGAGAAGAGACAAGGTAGACAAGGTAGAGGGGGGAGACAAGGGAAAGACTTGTTCAATAATTCCCCCTTGTCTCCCTTGTCCCCTTGTCTCCTTTGTCCCCTTATCTCCCTCATCTCCCCAGTCCCCTCTAATACGGCGGATAAGCAAAATCATCTTCATCAGCATAAACGTAAGAGTTGGAAACTCCTGCCATTGCCAATTTAGGGGTTTCTGATTTTACAGGTTCCTTGCCAAAATCTTTGTATTCTTCAAAAGTCTTACAAATCATTGCAGACTCAAGAGCATCGGAAGCGATTAAATATTGCGTCAAAGTCCCGACTGTGGGATGTTTGTAGTCTACAGTTGAAGCTACCAAAACTGTATTTGGTTCAATGCCTCTTTCTTCACACTCAATAATCGGGCAAAAAATCCCGTGAGCCTGAAATAAAGGGCCTTTTGGTGTCAAAGGTTGCTTGCGGTAGATAGCATAAGCTTTTTCTAGTTCAGCAACAAATCCATTAACTACTTTGCCTTGTTGATATTCGCAATAGGTTTTGCTGAAACTCGCTCCGGCTGCACCATTGAGAGTTAGTTGTAATGGTGATTCATGTAAAAACTTTTTATTCTCACCCACTATAAAAATTAGATAGCGAGTAAAGGTTTTAAATTTAAGTTTGTCAGCTAAAAAAGCATCATAATTCTCTTTGAGAGTACCCAATTTTAAACCACTTTCCCGGTCTTTAACAGACAATGGCCCCCGACGCACTATAACCAAGCGTGGAGTGGCGGTAATAAAGACTGTTTCTACTCCAGAGCTAAATTCATGCTCTACTTGCTGCCAATTTTCATCTGGCACAAAGCCAACAGCATTGGCATTATCCAGCTTAATCGCCAAACCGTGAGATTGTATGCCATCTGTGCCATACCGAGGATTAATCATCTGACACCAGGGAAGGACTTGAGAAGGCGGTGCATTAAATTTCTCGTCTTCAAAGTCGAAATTAGCAGATGCTTTCATCGTTTTAGGCTATCAAAGTGTTTTATTGAACAAGGTTATCGGCAGGGGCGCTGAGGAAAGGAGAGCCAGTTATGTGCTGTAGTTCCCAAAGTTTAGGAACTTAAACTGGCGTAGTAGTTTTTCCAGAGTAAGACAGAATCAATCTATCTTGCAATCCCTGTTTGGTTTTTTGACAACAGATTTTTACTTTGGCATCTCGCAGTCTGCCGCCAATTTTCTGCTATTTTGGGCGAGAATCTCATAAAATCACTCAATTAGTACTTACACAAAAATTCCCAAAAAGCTTAATTTATCGTAGACACGTAGTCGTTTGTCGCAGTCTACGCCAAAACGTGCCAGTGTTGTATGTATTTCTCCCCTTTGAAAAGTCACTGTGCTAACTGTCTTTCAAAAAGGCTTGCTCTAAATTCCCTGCTTAAAAAGCAGGGTTAGGATAGGAAGAATCAAGTCTTAAGCAGGAATTACGCACTGAGATCCCCTAACCCCCTTTATAAGGCAGGGCTGTTTCATTCCCTATCCTATAAAGATGTAAAATAACAAGCGTCGAGGGGATGAAAACAATATTTACTGAAAAAAGAGGGCTAGTCCTAAGTCTGAGCAAATTGGAGAACAAACAAGGTAGTGAAATTAGCACAGTTCAAAATTTGATTGCGCTATTAGATATTGAGGGTGTTGTTTTCAGTTTAGATGCTCTACATTGCCAAAAAAACCTGCAAGCTAATTATTGATAGTGGCAATGACTATGCGATCGCAGTCAAAGCAAATCAAAAAAATTTGCATCGCCAAACTCAACATACTACAGATAATTCCAAGCCAACCAGTAGGCACATCGCAGCAGAAAGAACTCGAAACAGATTTACAACACGCTTATAAAGGGGGGAAACAAGAAATCTAGTTCCCTCCCTAATACATACGGGGAGGGTTAGGGTGGGGTAAAACCTTGGGTTTTTCAGCTATTTCAGACTTGTGTGTACACCGTAGCCCCAAAGCATCGGGGGAGGGGAGACAAAGCATAGTTTTGGTTTAATAAGTAATTAAACGAGCATTATATTATACAACGCATTACATCCAAAATTTTTGTATTTTCTTTATTTTGCCAAAACTCGGAATATTGCAGAGTACAGTTGTATAAAATCTCAGTGATACCAATTCTCTAAAATCCGCCACTAGATTCAAACCCCCAAACCCAGATTTAATCTCACTTTCTTAATTAGGACTTACGCACAAATAACGGAAAACGAACCACAGAGGACACAGAGTTCACGGAGAAATGAGAGTTTAGGAGGGTTTTTGCGTAAGTCCTGTTAATTACGAATTACAAATTACGAATTAGTGATTATGCCGCCAGACTACTCCGGTCAAAATCTCCAAGGTCGCTCTTTTAAAGGTCAAAACCTGACTGGGGCAAACTTTAGCAAGGCGGATATTAAAGGAGCAAATTTTACCGACGCAATTCTTAAAGATGCTGATTTCACAGGTGCTAAGGCTGGACTACAGCGACGTTGGACTATTGGGTTGCTTATGTCCTCATGGCTGCTATCGGGAATATCAGGGTTTTTCTCAATTACTTTTGGTGTATTTGTAGCATATCTTTTTAACACCGAAGCGCAAAGGACTGCAAACTTCATCGCGGGGATAGTCTGCCTAATTGTGATGCTGGTTTTTTGGATTATTACCATTTATAAGGGTTTGACAACAGGTTTAGGAACCGTAGCCTTTGCTTTTGCCTTTGCCTTTGCCTTCGCCTTTGCCGGAGCCGTAGTTTTTACCGGAGCCGGAGCCGAAGCTTTCGCCTTTGCTTTAGCCTTCGCCGTAGCCGTAGCCGTAGGCTTCGCTGGAGCCTTTGCCGTAGCCTTTGCAGGAGCTTTCGCCGTAGCTTTCACCGGAGCCGTAGCCGGAGCCTTTGCCGTAACCGTAACCTTTGCCGTAACCGTAGCTGTAGTCTTAGCCTTGACCGTAGTCTTAGCCTTGACCGTAGCCTTTGCTTTAGCCTTCGCCTCAGCTGTAGCTGGAGCCGGAGCTTTTACCGTAGCCTTCACCGGAGGCTTTGCCGTGGTCTTTACATTATTTAGTGCTTACATTGGCTGGCGTAGTCTTGCTGGAGATGAAAAAGAAGCTTGGGTTCGCTCATTTGCGATCGCTTTTGCAGCCACAGGTGGTACAAGTTTTTATAATGCTGATTTAACTGATGCTGATTTTACTGGTGCAACTCTTAAAAATACAGATTTGAGAAAGTCCAATCTAACACGCACTCGTTTTTATGAAGCTAAAAAATTAGACTTTGCTAGAGTAGACAACTCGATATTAGCTAAACGAGATATTCTCAATTTGCTAGTCACTGGCAATGGTAGAGGAAAATCTTATGCTGATGCTAACTTAAAAGGTGCAAACCTGATCGGTGCAGATTTAAAGGAAGCAAATCTAAAAGATGCTGATATTACAGAAGCCACCTTCCAAGGTGCTTGTTTAGAGCGGGCAAACCTAACTCTAGCTCAAGCTGTAGGTACTAACTTTACCAACGCTCAAATGACAGGTGCTTGTATTGAAGCATGGAATATTGAAAGTACAACTAAATTGGATAATATAGATTGTCGCTTTATCTATCTTCTGGAAAACCCCAAACCTGGAACCGATGACCGTGAACGTCGTACCAGTAGTGGCGAGTTTCAACCAGGAGAATTTAGCAAGCTGTTTGAAGAGGTTTTGAATACTGTTGATTTAATTTTCCGCAATGGCATAGACTGGAAAGCTTTTGTTAATGCCTTCCAAACAGTGCAAGGCCAAAATGAAGACACAGAGTTAGCCCTACAGAGTATTGAAAATAAAGGTGATGGCGTTGTTGTCGTCAAAATAGGTGTACCTTTTGATGCTGATAAAGAAAAGATTCATAGCGATTTTACGCAAAATTATCAGCTAGCATTGCAAGCTGTAGAAGAAAAATATAAAGCACAATTACAAGCTAAAGATGAGCAAATAGTCGTTTATCGCCAACAAAGTGGAGAGATGACAGAGATTGTAAAATTATTAGCGAATAAGCCGATTAATGTTCAAGTTGACAATAAAGTTGAGAATAAAAATATGACTAACAGCAATGATGCCAGCCGTAAAATTGAAATTGGCAGTGTTGGCAGAGATTTTAATGCCAGTGGACAAGCTTTAAATTTAGGTGATATTAGCGGTACGGTAACAAATATCATCAACGAGTTACCAGCATCACCCGAACCTGATAAACCGGGAATCAAGGAACTATTGACGCAATTGCAAGCAGTAATTGAGGCTGATACAAATTTAGCTCAAGAAGATAAAGCTGAGGCATTAGAGCAAGTAAAAGCCTTAGCAGAAGCTGGGAAAAATCCCCAAGAGGGGGCGGTGCAAAAGGCGGCGAAAACGGCTATTAAGATTTTAAAAGGGACAATTTCTAGTTTACCCAGTGCCGCGAAGTTGGTTGAACAGTGTAGCAATCTGTTACCGCTGATTTCAACTTTTTTGGGTTTAGGGTAGAGCCAGGGCGAATGGAATTCGCGGCTATACAAACAAAGCCCACCTCCGTGGGCTAAGGGACTTCCAAATAAAAAAATATCCAATTAATTCTTGTGGGGTGGGCATCTTGCCCGCCATATAAGTTGGGCGGGCAAGATGCCCACCCCACAATATTGGATAATTTATTTCTTGGAGTTCCCTAAGAGAAAATTAAGGTTTTTTAACCCGCGTAGGCGGGTTTTGCCTGTGTAGACGCGGTTTATGACCGCCCTTTTATCTGCGATGCCTGCGGCGGGCTACGCCTACGCTTAGAGATTAAGGTAAAATTATGAGTATAAGTGTTAAGAATTTTAAAAAAACTCATCAATGTCCAGCATTTCTCTTGACAAAAGTAACTCTCATGTTGTCGTTATCGGTGCGGGAATAGGTGGACTGACTACTGGAGCATTATTAGCTCATAGAGGTTACAGTGTCTTAATTTTAGATCAAGCTCTCGTACCTGGAGGCTGTGCTTCAACGTTTAAACGCCAGGGATTTACCTTTGATGTGGGTGCAACTCAGGTCGCGGGGTTGGAACCAGGGGGAATTCACCACCGCATTTTCTCAGAATTGTCAATAGATTTGCCGCCAGCAACGCCTTGTAACCCTGCTTGTGCGGTTTATTTACCTGGGGAAAGCACACCCATCAACGTTTGGCGCGACCAAGAGAAATGGCAAGAGGAACGACAAAAACAGTTTCCTGGTAGCGAACCATTTTGGCAGTTGATGGCAACTTTATTTGATGCTAGTTGGGAATTTCAAGGACGCGACCCGGTACTACCGCCGCGCAATTTATGGGATTTGTGGCAGCTAACGCAAGCAGTACGTCCCAGTACATTAATTACCGTACCTTTCACTTTGTTCACGGTAGGAGATGCTTTACGGTTATGTGGATTGGGAAATGACCAACGACTGAGAACTTTTTTAGATTTGCAACTAAAGCTATACTCCCAGGTGGATGCAGAACAGACAGCATTACTTTATGCAGCTACGGCGTTGAGTGTATCCCAACTGCCCCAAGGATTGTTTCACCTCCAAGGAAGTATGCAAGTATTAAGCGATCGCTTGGTACAATCTTTAGAGAGAGATGGCGGCAAACTATTGATGCGCCACACTGTAGAAGACATCAAAGTAGAAAATGGTAAAGCTACTGCTGTAGTTATTAGAAATCAGAAAACTGGCGAAGTTTGGACAGAAGCAGCCGACCACATAGTTGGCAACGTCACCGTGCAAAATTTGGTGCAGTTGTTAGGAGAACAAGCCCCATCTGGTTATAAAAATCGGGTGGAAAAACTGCCCCAAGCATCGGGTGCGTTTGTAGTTTATTTAGGTGTAGATGCCAGTGCGATTCCGCTTGGGTGTCCTCCTCACCTCCAATTTCTGTACGATGTTAATGGCCCCATTGGCGAGAATAATTCCCTATTTGTTTCCGTCAGTCATCCTGGAGACGGTCGCGCACCGGAGGGGAAAGCGACAATTATCGCATCTTCATTTGTCGATCCTGCACAGTGGTGGCAGACTAAAGATTATGAAGGACTAAAAGAAAAGTTTACCGAAGAAGCGATCGCTCGTCTTGCTGAATACTTTTATCTCAAACCAGAAACCATTATTTATCAAGAAGCGGCAACACCCCGTACCTTTGCCCATTTTACAGCCCGCGATCGCGGTATAGTTGGTGGCATCGGTCAAAGAATTCCTACCTTTGGCCCCTTTGGGTTCGCCAATCGTACACCAATCCCGCATCTATGGTTAGTTGGTGACTCCACCCATCCAGGCGAAGGTACTGCTGGGGTGAGTTATTCGGCGCTAACAGTAGTCAGGCAAATTGAAGCGCAAATCTAGTAATTTGTCAATAACTAATTGATAGATAAATTCCTTGTAGAGACGGCGATTTATCGCGTCTCTCCAACCGTCAAAATGAATTTGACAGACCACTAGTACCGCAAGGCGGAATTCAAAATTCAAAATTCAAAATTCAAAATGAATACAGCATAAGCGTTTGGTTAATCTGGAATGGGTGGTTTATTTACGCCGTGCTGTACTAGTACAATGTCTAAGTTAGTAATGAAGAGTTTGTAGTAAGGACTTGAGTACTTAGAAAATAAGGACTAAAGTCCTTACTACAAACTTGTTTACAACTATTTAGATAGAGCAGAAATTTTATGAAATACTATAAATCATACTTATAACCGATGGCAAACAGGACGCAAAACTGATGAA
>NZ_JABXKI010000123.1 GCF_017115095.1 Nostoc sp. NMS4
TTCAACGCTGATTGTGACGGACAAGCTGGTTTACAAGAACTCGCTGGCAATGCCACCCTACTTTATTACATGACAGAAGAAGGATCTGAGGGCAAACAAGCCTTTCTCGAAAAGCGGCCACCAGATTTTCGCTCTTTTCCTTGGCTACCTTAGAATTGCAAAAATCGCATCTCACTAAGGGTGCGATTTTTGTAGATATCAACTTTTACACCACTAAAAATCTTAAAAACAAATCTTATTTTAAGTAGACTACAAACTCAGTCCAGTAATAATGGATGACTAAATAACCACTGCTTTAGTCTTTACCTGTTCTTCTATAGGGGCAAGAGCAGCATTGTCTAAATCTGAAGCTAGAGATTGACAAGATGTTAAAACTGGAGTTGCATCTGGTAAAACCCAAGCATCTTCTAAGGTTTCCCAAGAAGGTGCAAAAGGTGGAAGCGCCAAAGAGCAAGCTTTCCAAGTTGCTTGAACTGGTGCGCCCAACTGCTGGCACGTTCCACCACGGCGACCTTCTGGCTGGTAATGACGGCAATATCTACAGGCAGATGCTAAAACTTTAATAGGTTTCATTTGGATTTATCTTTAGTGTCGTTTCTGGCTGAATTTCACCTTTATATTCTGCTTCTATATATAAAGACGGAGAAAAGCCAAAAAGTCATTATTTTCTATAGGTTTCAGCGATCCCAAGGAAAAAATAAACTTCAGGATGTTTTTATAATCTTGTTATATATTTAAATAATTAGTAGAGCAGTTACATATAGATTTAGTCTAAAACTTATTAGGGATCAAGAATAAAACCAAAGTTTTTGATTTATCCAGCTTTTTAACTTCCTCCTTAAGGATGGTTTAAGGTATAGAATTCCAGATACATATTCTGCTTTAAATATCACATTCGGCAGATTTTAGTGGCAAACTATAGTTTTTCTCAAGAATCACAAAGATTTGATGTGATGGCAGCAAGTTTGTTTAGGATAAATTCTGCTTAAGGAATAATCGCTCAACTATTTTGCTTGGAAAAGTGTTTAGCAGCACAGACAGAACAGACTTCCCAGCGTTGGAGTTCACCGGGAGGGGTGGGAGATTGACACTGGGGACAAAGGGGTAAGCCATGCGATCGCGATCGCACAATCTTCGTCCAATTTCCAAAAGCCCCATTCACATCCTTAGTACTTGTAACATCAGGGCGGTTAATCTCATCACCAAGGTAACTAGGATGCTCATGGGGCGAAACCGTTTGTTGCTGTTTTCTCTCCACCGTCGCATTCTGCCAGCCAGCTGTAGAGAAGCGAATATCAACCAAAGGCGTTGGTAACTTTTTATTCAACTTTAAAAGTAGAGATGTGCGACCAAAAGTCAAGTTTTGCGCCCAAGCAGCACTAGAAACTGCTACCGACAAAACATCACGCTGAATCGATAATGGTCGAGTATTGACGGCAACCACTGGCCCAACAACTTCTGCCCAACACTTGAGCAAGCGTTGAAATGGTTGCTCCTGCCATTTGGCCTGCTTTTCCAGAATTCCTAAAATATCATTAATTGATTTCAACGACATTATTCAAAATGAGGATGAGGGGGATGAGGGGGATGAGGAAGCAGGGGAAGCAGGGGAAGAAGAACTATTGATCAATTCCCAATGCCCAATGCCCAATGCCTAATCTATCTATTTAAATAATTTTCGCTACTATTGTCACAAAATATATCTAAAAGTTGATTCCAGTAATCTACGTTTGAGACACAAAGGAAATGACTCAAAACCCCCTGAACGACTCCGCTAATCATCTATCATCTAAAACACCTGGGTTGAAACCAGTATTAGCAGCAGCACTAGCGAGTTTAGAAGTGCCGCTAGATCAAGAGTTAGCTCGATACCGACGCACGCGAACTAGTTTGGTGTCATCGAATCAGTCCCGTGTTGCAAGTTACATGAGCGCTCAATCCCAACCGTTAACTGCCATTCCGACAATATCGGGTGCAACTCAGTCATCAGTAACAGAAATTAAAACCAACGTACCGCCTGTATCTGTACCTGTGAATTATCAGAGAACCCCTGCACCAGCTACGGCAAAAATTGATGTACCACCCGCATCTGTAGTTGTGAATCCTGAGATAAATCCAGCGCCAGCTACGGCAAAAACTGAGGAACTAAATAATCTTAATGTACCCTCTACCTCCAATTCTGCTAAAACACAAACTCAACTTCCACCACCCCCACCCAACTTTAGTAGCAGCATCGTGCCAGCGATCGTTAAAAATACTAAAAGTGAAAATCACTTGCAGTCAGATGATAGCCCTAAGCACCCAGATGACTATTTAGAATCTAGTGAAGCACTGCTGCGAAGTCTGGCAGAAGAACAACCAGAAACCAAGAAAGCAAGCAATTCTAGCGACAGTCTGCTATCACCTTTGGGTATTGGCTCCATGTTGCTGCTGTTGGTGGCGAGTCTTACCTTGGGTTATGTAGTCTTTAATCCCAAAAGCTTGCCACAATTGAATTTAGGCAAGTTGTTTAACGGCAACTCGTCTCCCGCACCAGAAAATACTGAGGAAGTTGGGAGTAATGTCCAATCTCAAACCCAGCCACCAAGCACATCTATACCCAAATATCCCAATCTAGCTACTGAAGAGTTTCCTGAAGTCAGAAACCCCAATGATGTAGTTGGCTTAAAACCCAAAGTCCAACCAATTCCCCCAGTAGTGCCTAATCCAGTTGTTCCCCAAAACCCCGCAAATTCTCAAGCACCATTGCCTTATCCCAATACAGCCTTAAAACCGACCAATCCGATCGCTTTAGCACCAGTACCGCCGCTACAATCCTTACCTCCCCTGAATTTACCTCCCACTTCACCAACAAAAACCTCGCCCAAGGCAATTGCAACCTCACCAAAGCCAGATGCAGAAATCAAACCAGGAACAGATGGTTTTTATCATGTAGTGATAGATAATAAAGGAGCAGCTTTTGCTGAAGCACGGCAAGTAATTCCTGATGCTTATTTATCGCTCAACAAAGAATTGATTTATCTGGGTGCTTTTAAAACTAAAGAGCAAGTAAAACAACAGATGAAACTGTTAGAAGCGAGGGGAATCAAGGCACGAGTTCAGCAGCCATGAATTGCAAAAATCTACGATACCATGAGATCACAATCCTAAGTCAATTGAGTGCTGAGTAGGGAGTGGTGAGTGGTAGCGGGGCATTTAGCCCGTGCTGAGTGGTAGAGACAAAATATTGTTTGTTTACGAACCCACAACAAAAAATATTATACTCAAAACTTTAATTAGGCACTCAGTACTCCATAACTACCCTATGACAAAAAATATTATACTCAGCACTCTTAATTCCTAACTCAGCACTCAGCACGGGCTAAACCTTAGCTATCCGCTAACAGCACTCAAAACTCAGCACTCAGAACTGGATTTCGTTGGAGAGCCGACATGGAATTAATCAAGCGTATCGTGCGGGTGATTCGCGCTAATGTCAATAGTTTGATCGGTGGTGCAGAAGATCCAGAAAAGATTTTGGAGCAAGCTGTCTTGGAGATGCAGGAAAATCTGGTGCAATTGCGGCAGGGTGTAGCACAAGCGATCGCTACCCAAAAACGCACTGAACGACAGGCAGCAGCTGCCCAATCTCAAACGGAAGAATGGTATCGTCGCGCTCAATTGGCCTTGCAACAAGGCAACGAATCTCTAGCACGCGAAGCTTTGACTAAGCGCCAAGCCTATAAAGAAACCACTACAGCCCTCTTTTCGCAGATAGAGCAGCAAAACGAGATAGTCGCTAGGCTAAAAAAGGATATGCGATCGCTAGAGTTAAAAATTGCCGAAGCGAAAACAAAAAAAGATATGTATATTGCCCGCGCCCGTTCTGCTGAAGCGTCTTATCGTCTCCAAGAAATGCTCGGCACAGTTTCTACCACCAGTAGTCTGAGTGCTTTTGAGCGGATGGAAGAAAAAGTTTTGCAGATAGAAGCTCAATCAGAAGCCATAGCTCAACTTAGTAGCGACGACTTGGAAACACAATTTACTTCTTTGGAATCTAATGATGTAGATACCGAATTGGCAGCGATGAAGCTACAGGTTTTCCAGCAGTCAGAAAACACACAGCCCAAAAGTCTCCTAACTGAGGAGAGCCAAAAGACAACGCAGCCACCCCAACAGCAGTTACCCAAAACTCAGGATTCTTGAAGTTCGACTAATTACCCCAGTTTGGCGATATCTTAACAATTAAGAGTTGTTAGGAGGTACTGATTCAAACTAGAAAGATTACATTGAAATAGGTAGCTATAAAAAAGTAAAAAAGCTAACTGTCCAAGAAAAAGCGTAAATCACACAAGGAAAAACAAAGTTATGGGATTATTCGATCGCATTAAGCGCGTAGTTAGTTCTAACCTCAACGACCTGGTTAACAAAGCCGAAGACCCCGAAAAAATGCTAGAGCAAGCCATCCTGGAAATGCAGGAAGACTTGGTACAGCTGCGTCAGGGAGTAGCCCAAGCGATCGCCGCCCAAAAACGCAGTGAGAAACAGTATAATGATGCCCAAAATGAAATCAATAAGTGGCAACGCAATGCCCAATTAGCGCTACAAAAAGGTGATGAAAACTTAGCACGACAAGCTCTAGAGCGGAAAAAAACCTATACTGATACCAGCACAGCCCTCAAAGCTAGTTTAGATACCCAAAGCACCCAAGTTGAAACCCTCAAGCGCAACTTAATCCAGCTGGAAAGCAAGATTTCTGAGGCTAAGACCAAGAAAGAAATGCTCAGAGCGAGAATCACCACTGCCAAAGCCCAAGAGCAACTCCAAAATATGGTGAGTGGGATGAATACCAGCAGTGCAATGTCTGCCTTTGAGCGGATGGAAGAAAAGGTTTTGATGCAAGAAGCCCGCGCCCAGTCAGCAGGAGAGCTAGCAGGTGCTGATTTAGAAAGCCAATTTGCCCGATTGGAAGGTAGTAGCGATGTTGATGATGAATTGGCAGCTTTGAAAGCCCAAATGTTACCACCCGCCGCTCCCCAAAATCAAGCCCAACTGCCACCGCAACAAGAAACCACTGCTCCTAATCCTAAATCTAATGAAGTGGTTGATGCCGAGTTGGCTTCTTTACGCGACCAATTGGATAAATTGTAAAATTGGCAGAAAACTTATTTAAGATAGTCCCACACCCGTTGGCTGTGGGATTTTACGTCATTAGTCAATAGTCAAAAATCCTAATAACTATGAATTATTGACTATGGACTATTGACGACTTTGGGATAAAGTATTGTGTGTGCCAACTTTGATCGCCCCTGATGGAGACTGCAATGAGTAAGGCTGTAATCACCATAACCGATGCTGAGTTTGAAACCGAAGTGTTAAAAGCCGAGCAGCCTGTATTAGTTTATTTTTGGGCTTCCTGGTGTGGGCCTTGTCAATTAATGTCGCCCCTGATTAACTCAGCTGCTACCGAATATAGCGATCGCCTCAAAGTCGTGAAAATGGAAATCGACCCCAACCCACTCACTGTTAAGCAGTACCAAGTGGAAGGTGTACCCGCCCTTAGACTATTTCAAGGTCAAGAAGTTTTGATATCCACCGAGGGAGTCATCGGCAAAGATAAATTACTCGAACTCTTAGATACGCACTTAAATTAGTCATTAGTCATTAGCAAATAATCAAAGACAAAGAACAAAGGACAAATGACTAACATACAGTTTGCCAAACGTTTAGAACCCCTACAATCGAATGTATTTGCTGATATGGACAGAGCCAAGGCAGTCGCTTTGGCTGCTGGACGGGAGGTAATTGATTTGTCCTTGGGGTCTTCTGATTTGCCAGCCGAAGCCCATGTTATTGAGGCGATCGCCCAGTCTCTTAGCGATCGCAGTACCCACGGCTATCTGTTATTTAACGGTACCCAAGGATTTCGTGAAGCTGCGGCCAACTGGTACGAACAAAAATTTGGCATCAAAGTCGATCCTCAAACTGAGGTACTACCTCTAATTGGTTCTCAAGAAGGTACAGCCCATTTACCCCTAGCAATACTCAACCCAGGAGATTTTGCCCTGTTGCTCGATCCAGGTTATCCCTCCCATGCGGGAGGAGTCTACCTAGCCAGTGGTCAAATCTACCCAATGCCAATACTGGCAGAAAACGGTTTTTTACCAGTTTTTGCTGATATTCCTGCCCCAGTCTTAGCCCAGTCGCGGATGATGGTCTTAAGTTATCCTCATAATCCCACTGCTGCGATCGCACCTTTATCTTTCTTCCAAGAAGCTGTCGCCTTCTGTCAACAACACAATCTCGTCCTGGTTCACGATTTCCCCTACGTAGATTTGGTATTTGGGGAAACTGGGGATTGGATCAATTCTTTTCCCAATTCAAAATCCAAAATCCAAAATCCAAAATCCTTAGTCCCTTCAATTCTGCAAGCCGATCCAGAGAAAAGTGTCTCAATTGAATTTTTCACCCTTTCCAAATCCTATAATATGGGCGGCTTCCGTATTGGCTATGCCATTGGTAATGCCCAGTTAATTAAAGCCTTACGCCAGGTAAAAGCCGCCGTTGATTTTAATCAGTATCGGGGAATTTTGAATGGTGCGATCGCTGCCCTAACTGGCCCCCAAGCTGGCGTAAAATCTGCTGTCCACACCTTCCAGGGGCGGCGTGATGCTTTCATCACTGCTTTACACCGCATTGGCTGGAATGTTCCCACTCCCCAAGCCACAATGTACATCTGGGCAAAATTGCCTTCACATTGGAGTGAAAACTCCATAGAATTTTGTACCCAGCTAGTCAAACAAACTGGTGTAGCAGCTTCTCCCGGTGCTGGCTTTGGCAAATCTGGAGAAGGGTATGTCCGTTTTGCCTTGGTGCATGAGCCACCTTTATTAGAAATTG
This sequence comes from Nostoc sp. NMS4, assembly GCF_017115095.1. GTDB lineage: Bacteria > Cyanobacteriota > Cyanobacteriia > Cyanobacteriales > Nostocaceae > Nostoc. The sequence goes on from NZ_JABXKI010000123.1 coordinate 6,880, forward strand.
CTGTAGAAAGAATGGCTGAGTTTCTTCATTAAATTTATTCTCAAGCTAAACGCCAAGGATTTTTGGCGGTAAAATCTACCAATCAAACACCCGCTAGGGGTGCATATTTGTGCATCCCTACTAATTACCGTATTGTACTGAACTTAAAAATATTGCATTGTATTTTTTGGGACTATAAAATTTGACTAAAATACGTAATTAAACGTATATAACTATCAAAACATTCTTCATCTTTTTATTGATAATCAGCAGTAACTTTACCCAATCAGGTCTCTCTATTACTTAAACTGGGTTTGTACGCTCAGATACCAAAGACGGCTAAAAAATACAGGTCGTGCTTTTAAGCAACCGTATTGCCAAAAAGCCTGTGGTCAAGACAGCCCAAGCCTAAAAACGGCACTAGTTTAAAACTTAACTTCCAAACTGACAGAGACTTGAAAACAATGAAAATGACTTTTCAGAAACTTGTAATTGGTGCCTCAATGGCTATTGGTGTGAGCGGTCTTGCCACTGCCCCAGCACACGCTACATCCTTTGACTTCAATAATACAGGAGAAATTAACACTTACACTGGTGGCTCAAATGGTACCTTCATTAACGGGAATGCAAAAGGTGGTACTAAATCTGCCATCAAAGCTTTGACAGATAACGACCCCAGTTCTAACGTCGAGCTTTGGTATAGTAGCGAAACCCCAGGTTCTAATGTTGGCTTCACCGCCACAAAAGGAAACTATAAAGCCACCGTTAGTAGTGTCACTGCTGATGACTGGAATAGTTTTGGTTCGCAATGGCTAGGCGATTTATTGAGTAGCTACACACCATTTCAATCAGTTTGGAACGGGTTTTCAGCCGACAGCAAATCACTAGTAACTAGTTATTTTCCTTCCTTGGGAATGGGAGATCCTAACATTGGTGGTTTCCAATTCGGTCAAAATGGCGGTGTGGAACTGAAGTTAGTTGGTCACTTGGATGTAAAGACTAAACTTGCAACAACTATTTCTACTAAGGTTGATGAAAAGTGGAATGCAATTAAATCACAGTTTCCTCAACAAACAACTCAACCAACCCTTTCACAACTTGAAAGTTCAATTCCACAACTACAAACACAGCTGAACGCAATTCCAGCACAGATTACCACACTGCAAACAAAACTGGATGCAATTCCAGCACAGATTACCACACTGCAAACAAAACTGGATGCAATTCCCGGACAAAATGCACCACTGCAAAAACAACTGGACACAACTATCGCACAAATTGCACCACTGCAAACACAACTAGACACAACTAGCGCACAAATTGCACCACTGCAAAAACAACTGGACACAACTATCGCACAAATTGCACCACTGCAAACACAACTGGACACAACTATCGCACAAATTGCACCACTGCAAAAACAACTGGATACAACTCTCGCACAAATTGCATCACTGCAAAAACAACTGGATGCAACTCCTAACACTTCAGCCAATGCAGTAAAAAGGCAAACACTGACGAATCAAATCACTCAACTGAATACCACTAAAACTCAACTTACGGGTCAAATCACTCCACTAAATACCACCAAAACTCAACTGACGAATCAAATCACTCCACTAAATACCATCAAAACTCAACTGACGAGTCAAATCTCTCAACTGAATACCACTAAAACTCAACTTACGGGTCAAATCTCTCAACTGAATACCACTAAAACTCAACTTACGGGTCAAATCTCTCAACTGAATACCACTAAAACTCAACTGTCGGGTCAAATCTCTCAACTAAATACCACCAAAACTCAACTGTCGGGTCAAATTACTGACTTGAATACTCTCAAAAATCAGCTACCAGGTCAAATCTCTCAACTCACATCATTTAAAGATGTACTGACTCTACAAGCTACATTAAAGGACTATAAAGGTGAAATTGGAGCTAGTGAAATTGCCAAGGTAGTTACTGGTGGTCAAACTTACTATGCCTATAGCTTTAACCCCACTGCATCCGGTATTACTGCTTCTGATGATGGTGTATCTTACAGTGGAATTTATACTTGGACGACACCTAAATATGTCCCTCAGTCAGTACCAGAACCCTCAGTAGTATTTGGTATTTTAGGTGTTGCTGGTATCTTTGTTACACAACGCAAGTTAAAAAAAGTCTCTGGTTGAAACTCCGGTTTCCATTCCAAAAAATAAGTAAAGGAGCAAAATTGCTCCTTTTTTTTATAAACTCTTAACATTTTTGATCTATTACAGCCATAGTGCAGATATGTTAGGGCGGCGTTGATTACTCAAAGCATTGAAGCAACTGGGTTTATAGTCAGCACTGGCTCAACCCTAAGCATCAGTAATGCTTGGTTTGCAGGGTATTGCTGGCATTTTTATAACGCAACGCAAATTTAAAGAAGCATCTATTAAAATTGCGGCTTCAAAACTACAAATAACTAAGGGATCTGTTAGGGACTTGCAATTAAATAATGTACCGATATAGCAATCAGGTTTTACTGTTTTATGATGGATTCAGGGTTTTCAACTGGTACTTTATTTTGGCGCGAGTCCCTTAGCTCCCCAGGGCGAACGCATCTAAATTTTACAAAAATATATTGACAAAAAACTGAACTCATGTAGTCAATCAAAGAATCGGATTTATAGCGATCGCATCTTTCTTATGTAAGTAGAAACTAGTAATAATCGAGACTTAGTACTAAGTCAATAAGCTATGCTTAATGCGATTATTTAAGAATTTATTGATAATAGACTGCTCTTATTGACAAGATGCGTTCGCCCTGCTTAGCTCCCTTTTTTGATGAATAATTCCTTGCAGCTGTAAGATAGTTTAATCTTCTAGGTTATACTATTTCTAAAAATACTTGCAATAAATGAATCGGTTGCAAGATTTTGCATCTGTATGCCCCTACCAAGATGACTTGTTTGTAATATGGATTTCGTACAGTTGTATTACTTATCCTTATATCCAGATGAAAGCTGTTGTAGGAAGGACAATTACCATAATTTTAGTCATAGTATTACTTAAGTAGTTTTACTTATAAAACTTTGGTGATTCAATTTCTCAAAATAGATATTAATTGAATACTCTAAATTATAAAAAATTCGTAAAAAAAAGCTTAAATTCTGATTTCATTATATTTAATGATACTATCATTGAAGTATTGTAATGCAGCTAAATTTAATTTGTTCAGATATTTTATTACATTATATAAGTAAAATTTCTATTTGTTTGATTATTTAAATTCACTACTGTTTTAGTTTATGGTAATAATTGTTGGGTTTTAATTAAGATAATTAGATAATAGGTAGCAATGACAGTACAATTACTCAATATAGATCAGCCATTGCAGTCACATAAAGTTAGACGAATTTTACTAGTTGAAGACCATTACCTCAATCGAATGTTACTTAGTGACTATCTAAGTTACTGTGGGTACGAAGTCCAAAGTTTATCAGAAGGCTCTACTTTTTTCTCAACCATAGAGAAATTCAAGCCAGATTTAATGTTGTTGGACTTAAAATTACCAGATATTGACGGTTTTTCACTCTTAAAACAAGTCCAGGAACAACCTGATTTGTCAAAAATACCGATCATTGTGGTTTCAGCCTTTGCTTTTAAAGCAGATCAAGAGCTAGCTCTGAGTTTGGGTGCACGTAGCTATTTTGTCAAACCTTTAAAACTTAAGGATCTTATCCTTGCAATTGAAGAATAGTTTACTTGTCGCCACAGATAAACTTTTTTGCTAGGTGTGTATTTATTCCGCTTTTTGGTCAGCAATAAACTCTTCAACGCGCTCGCTAAGAGTTTGTACAGAACTGCCAATTGTTGAAATTTTCTGTTGTACTTGTGCCAATAACAGAACTGCTGTTTGCAATTCATTGAGAGTTTCAGCCATAGCCTCACGATACTGGACTTCAAAATCTTGTAAATTCATGGTTTAGGTCTCGTCTGAAATCATCAGAATAACTATATTATCAATCATAATCGTAAATTTAACTGACTAAATCCGTTAATTCGCTTAATGTTATAAGTTCAATAAATAAACATAAATAATGTCAGCAAATTAAGATTTTATCTGATGTTTATACAAGCAATATATAAGTATATTACTTACTAATAACAAAGGATTATCATCTAATCTAAAATATAAAGTTTCGGATTAAAAATGTTAATTATAGATTGAAAACGCAAAGTTTTTATTCTGACACTAGCAGTCAATGACTAAGTTCGCAGTGAGACAAACTCTCGTGTGTTCCAAAGTTCTGATGATTGTAGTAAGTTTTTTAGACAGCCTCTAGCTTGGAAGCTAACGCACCTCCTGGAGAAGCCGAAGAAGTATCTACAGCTTCCTGACTTGAGGTACTGAGTTAGAAGTTATTATTCTCCTTCAATCCTCTTTCATCTGTTGTGGTGTGTACCACTGATGACGGCTACTTTATATTTACTTGATAAATAATTTGTTAAATCGGCACAAAAAAACAATTTTTCTTAAAATAGAGAAAGATTACCTAATTTTGGTTGTGACAATATCTACTCAAATATTACCACTGGTTAAAGAGCCAGAACGACTAGAAAACCGTCTAGCCGAAATTCCACCGGAACCGGGGGTTTATTTCATGCGGGACGGGAGCGATCGCATTATATATATAGGTAAATCACGTAAGTTGCGATCGCGTGTCCGTTCCTATTTCCGGGATGGCTACAACAAGAGCGAACGTATCGCCACGATGGTCAAGTTGGTGACAGAAATTGAATTCATCGTCACTGATACTGAAGCCGAAGCTTTAGCGCTAGAAGCCAATTTGATCAAGCAGCACCAGCCATACTTCAACGTGCTGCTCAAAGATGATAAAAAATATCCCTATCTCTGCATTACTTGGTCAGAAGATTATCCGCGAATTTTTATTACCCGTAAACGCCAATTCGGGAAGGAAAAGGATAAATTTTATGGACCTTATACTGATGCTGGTTTATTACGAGAAATTGTCCGCATCTGTAAGCGGATCTTTCCCCAGCGACAACGACCTCAACCACTTTTTAAAGACCGTCCTTGCTTGAATTTTGATTTAGGGCGTTGTCCTGGTGTGTGTCAACAGCTGATTTCACCAGAAGAATATCGCAAAATTGTGCAAAAAATCGCAATGGTTTTTCAAGGTCGAACTCAGGAACTAATTGATATTTTGACCCAACAGATGAACGCAGCTGCTGAGAACTTGAACTTTGAGTCAGCAGCACGGATTCGCGATCAAATTTCTGGGTTAAAGTCGCTGACAGCCGACCAAAAAGTAGCCTTACCAGATGATACAGTTTCACGGGATGCGATCGCACTGGCAGCCGATGAAGAACACGCCTGTATTCAATTATTCCAGATTCGCGCTGGTCAATTGGTAGGACGTTTAGCTTTTGTGGCTGATGCTCATGCAGAACCAGGAGCTATTTTACAACGAGCTTTAGAGGAACATTACCAAACTGCCGACTCCGTGGAAATACCTTTAGAAATTTTGGTACAGCATGATTTACCAGATGGCGAGATATTGGCGGATGTCTTAACTCAACGTAAAGGTAAAAAAGTCACAATCTTAACTCCTTTGCGGCAAACTAAGGCAGAATTAATTGAGATGGTAGAGCGAAATGCTCAGTATGAATTGCAAAGAATGCAGAAATTTGGCGATCGCAATCACCAAGCAATGCAAGATTTAGCCGCCATTCTCGATTTACCAGATGTACCCCACCGCATCGAAGGTTATGACATTTCCCATATTCAAGGGTCAAATGCTGTCGCTTCGCAAGTCGTGTTTATCGATGGATTACCAGCCAAGCAACATTATCGCCACTACAAAATTAAAAATCCCACGGTGACGGCGGGACATTCAGATGATTTTGCTAGTCTTGCTGAAGTTATTGGGCGACGCTTCCGCAAGTATGGGGAAGATCCACAACTAGCACGTTTGGGTAATCCAGATTGGCCTGATTTAATTATGATTGATGGCGGTAAAGGTCAGCTATCATCGGTTATCGCCGTTTTGCAAGAGATGAATTTATTGGAAGACTTGCGAGTTGTGAGTTTAGCGAAGCAGCGAGAAGAGATTTTTTTACCAGGAGAATCTAAACCTTTGACAACTGATGCAGAACAACCAGGGGTGCAGTTGTTGCGGCGGTTGCGAGATGAAGCGCATCGGTTTGCAGTCAGTTTCCATCGTCAGCAACGTAGTGATAAATTAAAGCGATCGCGTTTAGATGAAATTCCTGGTTTAGGACATCATCGACAAAAGCAGCTACTAGGACATTTTCGCTCAGTTGACTATATTCGGCAAGCGACACCCACACAACTAGCTGAAGTAGCAGGAATTGGACCGCGTTTGGCTCAAGAAATTTACAATTATTTTCATCCTGCTTGAAGAATCATGGTTTATTTCATTGCTCAATCATTAATCTACCTAAAATTTCATTCCATTTCTCCTTATGAATTTTTTGTATTTCATTATCAGACTCTATTAATTTAGAATTATTACTTATTTCACCAGCCATATCTTGATCTAAAAAAACTTGTTTCTTAATTTGATTAGCAAGTTCATACATTACTGGGATAGAAACTGAATTACCTATTTGCTTATAACACTCTGATAAATTACTATGGGTTTTGAAATTATCAGGAAACCCCATGATTTTATAGCACTCTCTAATCGTTAGCTTCCGAACTGAATTTTTTTCTGGTATGTAAATAAAAAATCTACCGGAAGTTTCTTGAGAAGGTATTGTTGGATGCACCCCTTCTATAGAATAGATTCTATTTGGTTGATGATGAACCCTAGATAAATGTTCTGTATTTGGCCTAATACCTGTTTTCCAAATACTTTTATTACGATATCCTACAAAAATCAGACCAGATATTTGCTGTTTTGGATTATCTATCATTGTGTATTCTTGAGGATTTAAGTATTCAAATTCTCCGGAAGTACACAAAAATTCTCTAAGGTTAGGAAACGGATAAGTTTTTTTGAGTAGTCCAAAATCAAATTTTCTGTTTTTTGTAGCAACAAATACTACTCTTTCTCTATTTTGTGGTAAGCCAAAATCTTTAGAGTTAAGTATCTCGTAATTAACTACATAACCCATATCTTCCAAAGAATATAAGATTACTTCTAATGTTCTACCTTGATCATGATGTAATATATGTTTAACATTTTCAAGGATAACTACAGGAGGACTAATATGCTCAATGATTTCGCAAATATGAAAAAATAAAGTTCCTCTAGTATCGTGAAACCCTTTTTTTCGTCCACAAATACTAAAAGGTTGACAAGGAAAACCAGCTGTCAACACATCAAAATAAGGAAGATTTTGGATATCAATTTTTCTGATGTCATGTACAGGTGTGTCTCCAAAATTATTAGAATAAACCTGTTGGCAAGCTTCGTTAATCTCACAGGAAAATACACACTTATAGTTGGCTTTTTCAAAAGCCAGTCTAAAACCTCCAATACCTGCAAATAAATCAGCAAATTTTAGGTTTAATTCCTCCATAAAGATTATTAAAATATTTCCTTAGACAGATGAGTTAAATATTATAGCAGAATATAAGAATTTTCTAATATTGTTAATTTGAAGTCCTTAACTATATTTAAGATGACTCAATACGAAATGCTGCGCGTAGCTTGAGGAGTACGCGGACTTGCTACGGCTGCGTTATCTGCCACTAGTACAGAATACTCTTCTTGTATTCTGACTCCTGAATTCTATTTGTTAAATTATCCACTAGAATTTCATCTCATAAATCTTGTCGGCAAATATTAACTAAATCTGAAGATAGGGATTTTGTAACTAAAGATACAGTATTTTATTGGTTTTCATTTTTGAATACAAGAACGGCTTTTTTTGTAGTCGGCTGAAATGACTATAAACAAAGCTCTCTCAAGGAATTAGTCATAGGGATCAGTAAATATCTAAGCATCATTTAATTAAAAAATAATTTATGTATCTAAAGTAGGAGAGTTAAATCACTTAAATTCTAGGATAATACACACAGATAGCTAAAAGTTTTAAAACTTGAAATTTTGTTTAAAATAATCAGCCAATATTTAGAGGTTGTTTGTTAAGTTGGGTGAACCAGAATTTTTCCTGGTTTAACGTGCAGTTCTACTAAGTAAAAAATAATTACAACCAGGAGTTTTAAAATGCAGACAGTCCAAAAGATTTACTGCCCGAATTGTGGTAGTCATGCCGAGCGTTATTATATTTCTGATAGTCAATTAACTCGGACACAATGCCCAAGTTGTGACTACTTGATGATTAGTTGTACTCGCACGGGCAAAGTCATTGAAGCTTATGCCCCAGGAATTCTTGCACACCGCTAGATAATACAGCAGAATTCAGAATTAAGGAGTCAGAATTCAGAAGTAAAACAGGCTTTATACCTGGGTTTGATACGAATCGTTGTGTACTTCACTTTCCTTGAAATCTGCTGTAAGAATTAAAAATTGGAGAATGTTTTCTCTAATTTTTAATCATAAAGTTATTTATCACAGATTTTGAACAATTCAAAGTTTATCTTTCTGTTCTCTGAGTTCCTGCTGTCGTCTCTGTTCTTGTAATCTGAATTCTTGCTGTTGTCTAATTTGTTGATCTTGTCTGAGTTGTTGATCTTGTATTCTCAATTGTTGCTGTCGTGTAAATTCTTGCTGTTGTAGTCTTGTTTCTTGTTGTTGTAGTCTAAATTGTTGCTGACGTATTAATTCTTGCCGTTGTCGTGTAAATTCTTGCTGTTGTATTTGTTGTTGTTGTGGTTGTTGAAGGTTTTGGCGTAGCCATGTTTCCTTCAATTGTTCTTGTGTTTGCTGACTTCGTTCCTCTTGTTGTTGTCTCATTCTTTCTTGAAAGGACTCAGGTTGTTGAGGAATCGGTTGAATTATTTGTCCATAAGCAGGAGAATTCATTGGCAAAGTTTTTGCAAGAACAATTGCTAGTAGCCATAGTTTAAGCGTCAATGAGCGATTCAACATATAGTTTTTGTTATCGGTTGGGTTGAGCGATCGCTTAACCTTAATATAACAATTTCTACTGCCGCCTTCTTGTAGCAATTGCGATTAATGTGCAAATATCTGAAGATTAAAGTAATTAAATTTACTGACTGCAACAGATTTAATTCTTACTTGCTCTTAGTTGTCCGCAAGCCGCATCAGCTTCTAAACCACGAGAATAACGCACACTAACAGCAGTATTTTGCTGCTTAAGGATGTTGACAAATGCTTGAATGCGATCGCGGTTAGGGCGTTTGTAGTCTACTTCTTGGATGGGGTTGTAAGGAATCAAATTCACATGACATTGAAATCCTCGCATACATTTTGAAAGTTCTAATGCGTGTTCTGGTAAATCATTAACACCAGCCAGGAGAACATATTCAAAGGTAACGCGCCGTCCAGTGATTTCTATATATTCTCGACATTCAGCCAGTAAATCTTCTAGAGGATAGGCGCGGGCGCTGGGGATGAGTTTTTCGCGTAGTGCTTGGTTGGGTGCGTGGAGACTGACAGCGAGAGTAATTTGCAAATTATTTTGGGCGAACTGACGGATGCGATCGCGAATTCCCACTGTAGAAACTGTAAGCGATCGCTGCCCAATACCGACATCTTGATTCAGGGATTTTAGGGCTGCTAAGACATTCTCAGTATTCAACAACGGTTCACCCAGTCCCATAAACACCACATTGCTAACCCGTTGCTGAAAATCTTCTTGTACAGTTAACACCTGATCGACAATTTCGTGTCGTGCTAGGTTGCGTTTGAAGCCTCCCTTACCAGTAGCGCAGAAATCACACGCCATTGGACAACCCACCTGAGTAGAGACGCAAACTGTCAAACGGGCTTTTGGGCCTTCTCCCCTTTCTGCAAAGGTGGGGATACCTACAGTTTCAATAATCTGCCCATCTGTTAATCGTAAAAGATATTTGATTGTACCATCGGGAGCCTCAGAGCGGTAATGTAAAATCGAGCGCCCAATGGGGATTTCTGCTACTTCTTTCCGCCATTGCTTGGAGAAGACAGAAATATCAGCTAGCGATCGCACGCCCTTATCATAGATCCATTCATGCAGTTGCTTTCCTCTGTAAGCAGGTTGTCCTTGTTGCTGCACCCAAGTGCTTAACTCCGCCAGAGAAGCGCCTAGAAGGGGAGGGAGTAATTCTGATTTTTCTGAGTTAAAGTCAACCTGAGATACAAGAGGCGTAGCAGACATAAAAAAATCACGAGTTGATATTGGATCTCTATCCTACACCTGCTAGATCGAGTTAGTCTTGATTAAAGAAGACGGGGAATTAGCCAAAAGTTGTACCGTTCCAGCCCCACATTGCACCCTTAGCGTCAGCAAACTCGATGTAAATGCGATTTTTCGGCACACCTAGAGTTTGGTTAATCTGCTGGCAAAAATCTTGACTCATTGCTGCGGTTTGATCTGGCTTCATCGTGCCAATGCTCTTAATCTCAATGTAGCAAACCGGGTCTGTATTCCCTGCAAAAGTCATAGGAATTCCTGGTTCAAAAGCAGTCATTACATAGGATTCTGGTTTTCCCAAATGTTTCGCTAACTTGGCGGATAGATTTAAAAGCATCGACTCAATTTCAGCTTTTTGAGGAGCAGACGCAGAAGTTTGCACTTTAATTAAAGGCATAGTATCGAATTGGAATTTTGGATTTTATTACATTGTTAAGTTTACCGAACCGCAGAGGGAATAGGGAGATGAGGGAGCAATCAATTCAAAATTCAAAATTCAAAATTCAAAATTCAAAATT
>NZ_JABXKI010000279.1 GCF_017115095.1 Nostoc sp. NMS4
ATTATCGCGGTTATAACGGCGATCGTTATCGCGGTTATAACGGCGATCGTTATCGTCACGAATGTTGCGAAGCTCGTTCTGGCGGTCATAGTCACCATTTCTGTAGTGGCGACTATGACGTTCGTAGTTACCATCATCGTTGCGTTCATAGCTGTAGCTATCTGACTCAGCAAGATAAGATGCTGGTGTATTAGCATCAGCTTTTGGAGAAATAGCCAAAGCTGATGCAGATGCTATCAAGCCGGCTAGCAAAATAGAGGTAAAGCGGTTCATGATGTGACTCAAAAATTGTTGATAGTAATTTATGCAAGTCCAGTCTGTTTAGGAAAAGCAGATTCCACAAGTCTTTAAATCAATCCTAACAGTGTTGAATAACTCGAAAAGTTTTCTTGGGTGCGGTGGTTGAGAAAAGTTTTGTTATCTGTGATACTTTCTGACCTGCCAAATCCCATAAAAAGTTAAAATTAAAATGAGTCTTTGAACTGGATGAATCCACCTCGAAAATTTAAATTGAATTTCTAAGCGACAGCAAATCCGGTATATTTTCTAACGTTAGGTTCGTGAAATCCTAAAACAATATCTTCTTTAGGGATACCGGCTTGAAGGAGTTCATTCGCAATACCATTTTCAGTATTATCGGACTGAATCCAAACTTTACCGTCAATTATTTCGATATGAATTAAACAGCTATGCAGGTGTTGTTTATTGTCCCAGCCCTCAGAAATAATTAGATATTGATCGTTTTCTGAGTCAAATGCGGCTCGATTACGTATATTAGCATTTGCATAGGAAATATTGAGATATGCTGCAAGTGTGTTACGGATTACATTTCGGTAACGATCTAGTTTATCCATTTGGTAAGCATTAGACGTAGGTTGGGTGGAGAGGAAGCGCAACCCAACATATATCAGGATGTTGGGTTACGCAAAGCCTCCACCCAACCTACAATTTTTTTGCTGTGAATTTTTGAGGCTAGGAATTACCCAGCCTACTGTTTGCTATTTGAAATTAATCTGCGTTTGTGACATCGATTTGAAGATTATCGAAGTTAGCGTTGGCGTAGCCCGCCGTAGGCATCGCTTTTTGTAATTTATCCAAAACTTGATCCACAGAAATATTACCTAAGTCCCCAGAGGCGCGGGTACGTATACTCAAAGTGTTGGTTTCCACTTCCTTCGCTCCCACCACTGCCATCACAGGTATTTTTTCTTTCTCTGCATTGCGAATCTGTTTACCCAAGCGATCGCCACTGGTATCAACTTCTGCACGGATGCCTAACGCTCTCATTTTCGCCACCACATCTTTAGCAAAATCTAGCTGCGTGTCACCCACCGGCAGTAATCTAGCTTGCACTGGCGCTAACCATAAAGGGAAATCACCGGCATATTCTTCAATTAAAATCCCAATCAACCTTTCCAGGGAACCAAAAGGCGCACGGTGAATCATCACTGGGCGTTTGCGAACCCCATCTTCGGCGACATACTCCAAATCAAAGCGTTCTGGCAAATTGTAATCTACTTGCACAGTTCCTAATTGCCATTCCCGATCTAAAGCATCACTGAAGATAAAGTCGAGTTTCGGTCCATAAAAAGCCGCTTCTCCAATACCTTCAAAATGTTCCATCCCCAAGGTTTCGACTGCGCGGCGAATTGCACCTTCGGCTTTGTCCCAAACTTCATCTGAACCGATGTACTTATCACTAGCAGGATCGCGGAAACTCAGTCGTGCTTTAAAGTTCTTCAGTTGCAGACTATTGAACACCGACAAAATCAAATCTACCACACTGAGGAATTCACTATCTAGCTGTTCTGGGGTGACAAACAAATGAGAATCATCCACAGTAAAACCGCGCACCCGTGTTAAACCGCCCAATTCCCCTGATTGTTCGTAGCGGTAAACAGTACCAAATTCCGCCAGTCGCATCGGTAGTTCCCGATAAGAGCGTAACTCACTCTTATATATTTGGATATGGAAGGGGCAGTTCATTGGCTTCATAACGAAGCCCTGTTCCTGTGCGGCATCTTCTTGATTATCTGCCATTAGTGGGAACATATCTTCTTTATATTTCTGCCAATGTCCAGAAGTTTTAAATAAATCTACTCTGGCGATGTGAGGCGTTACTACAGATAAATAACCCCGTTTTAACTGTTCCTGTTTAAGGAAGTCTTCTAAAGTACTCCTTAACACAGTGCCTTTGGGTGTCCACAAAGGTAAACCCGGCCCTACTAAATCAGAAAATATAAATAATCCCAGTTCCTTACCTAGTTTCCGATGATCTCGCCGTAGCGCTTCTTCTTTGCGTCGCTTATATTCAGCCAGTTGTTCTGGACTTTCCCAAGCGGTGGCATAGATGCGTTGTAGTTGGGCTTTAGTTTCATCCCCACGCCAATAAGCGCCAGCAACGCTTTCTAGTTCAATTGCTTTTGGGTTTAATTCACTGATATTTTCCAGGTGAGGCCCCGCACACAAATCCCACCATTCATTCCCCAGGTGGTAAATTGTGATTGGTTCATTTTTGATATCTGCCAGAATTTCTAGCTTGTAAGGTTCCTTAATTTCCTGAATCCGACGTTCGGCTTCTTCGCGGCTGACTTCTTCCCGAATTACTGGCAATTTACGATTGATAATCTTCACCATCTCTTTCTTGATGGCTTTGAGATCGTTCTCGCTAAAAGGTTCTGGATTGTCGAAGTCATAGTAAAAACCGTTTTCAATCCAAGGACCGATTGTAACTTGTGCCTTGGGAAACAGCTTTTGTACTGCCATTGCCATTACATGGGAAGCAGTGTGGCGAATCTTTTTTAAGTTCTCCGATTCGCTGGTACGCGGTAAATAAATTTTTTCAACTTGTTCTAACTGTTCTGACTGATTTGATGAATTTGGCGACATTGGCTGCTGAACCGTTGGCGAAGTGATTACAAAAGTTGATTTATCTGAATTTGTAGGCTTATTCAACTATAACGACTTTGGTTAACTAGTCATTGGTCATTGGTCATTGGTCATTTGTCATTTGTTATTGGTCATTGGTGATACCCCATCCCTTGCAATGCCATAAGCAGTTTGACAAAGCTTACCGTAAACTTGCTTTGACGGTGGGCAGAAAAACTTTGTCTTTCATCGGACTCATTCAAACCATCTTAAAGAGTGGGCGTGCTTTCTCTTGGATTAATGACTAATGACTAATGACGATAAAGATAAATTTTTGATTTTTTACCTAAGTGTCAAATTCAGGATTGCCCGCGTAGGCGTAGCCCGTCGTAGACATCGCTAAATTATCTGACGAATTGCAACTCGATGGCATATATACCTATAGATGCCTGTCCAAAGGCACTGTACAAACTGGATGTCAAGACTATATAATAAATTTTGTATTCTTTGTTACAAAATTTTACATCTAGAACATTATGAGAGAAACCTAAAAAGTGTTAAGAAACGTAAATAACGTTAATATTAGTAAGCAAGTTTGAAATATACCTCTCATTTATGTCAGACTCGAATTTACCAGGGAGTGAGTTGCTGAAAACGGTTTTAGAACCCCTGCTAGAAGATTTTCAGCATTGGTTTGTGCGATCGCGCCATTTACTCGAAACTGAGGAACTATCATTTATGAGTGACCAAGAGCAATCTGACTTGCTCTTGCGAGTTAAGCAAGCGCAAGATGAACTAAATACGGCGAAGATGCTATTTAATGCAACTGATAAACAAGTCGGCATTGATATGGCAACGTTAATGCCTTGGCATGATTTAGTCACAGAATGCTGGAATGTCGCAATGCGCTTTCGTCAAGGACGTGAAGTCTAAGCACTAAATTTCGACAGACTACTTAGCAATCTCTTTTGACTTACCAAGGAAGCGTCTACGCAAGATGGTAAATCAGTCGTTAAAAAGATAGTAGAGAATTCTTAACAATTTCTTAACATTATCTGGATTAACAAAATAATGTATCCTATGCTACCGTAAGTGAAATAACGGTTGACAAATAGCTTCATATAAATGTAAGCGCATGAAATGTGCGTAGAATACTCGTCTTAACTGTGATTCACAGGCTCGGCGAAACAAAGCGTTACAAAATAAAGTTTTAAAAATTGCTGCTCTGGAGGAAAATCCAATGTTACATCTGCTTTACATTCTTGCTTTTACAATCCTTGCATTTATAGCTGTTGGCAACTTAATTCGTAACCTGATTATGTTCAGTTTTGATCGGGAGCGAACCTACCCGACGAATTCCTCGCCAATGAATAACCAAGGTAACTATGGTTATTATTCATCAAAGAAACAGTTTGTACCCCATCCAGAATTATTAGATAGCGCGGGCAACTTAATTAAAGAGCCACTTTTGGTAATGCGTTCAATTAACGTTGAAGATGCGCGTCAACATCTCGATGCACTTTACGAAGCATCCCCAGGACATAAAAGAGACAATTCCGAAGAAGCATAACGTAGAGACGCGATTAATCGCGTCTGTTAGGAATTTGGGTGTAAATGATTGTTGTTTTTACATCCTTAATTTTTTTTAATAGAAATTTATTACCATCCTGAAATTTGAGGCGATCGCATCACTAGGGTGAAAAGTTAATATTGTGTTGTCCACTTGACACAGGTTTAAGTTTTTATGAGTGAAAAAGAAGCCGTTATTGAATTGTTGACACTCCCCGAATTTCTAATTCGGGGAGTGTCAAATTTGGGCAAGCCGTAGAAGCTTTCTTCGATCCGTTTCTAGTGGTGGTTGATGCAAGCCGCAACGATAAACACCGGGATGCTGTGATTGGCTTGGATAAACTATCTGCTTGTGTTCGAGGTTACTAGCATAAAATAACCTACGATCTATTATTTAAGAAGTGCATTGACCAGATTTGAGTTCATAGTAAATGGGCGACCAGTATCACAACAGGCTCGTAAGCGCGGTAAGGGGAATAGGCTTCAAGATTGGAAAAAGACAGTGCGACAAGAAGCTGAAAAATACTGGTCTTCGGAACAAAAAACAGCTACTGGGTTGGTCATGCTCCAGATAACCTATTTCTATGATTCTGTTCAAATAGATATAGACAATATAGTGAAGCCTATTCAAGATGCAATTAAAGGATTAGCCTACGTCGATGATAATCAAGTAAGCGATCTCCTAGTTAGAAAGAGGAATTTGTCAGGTAACTTTAGAATAGAAAACATGACTTCGACATTGGCGGAAGGCTTTGCTAGTGGCAATGAGTTCTTACATATTGTCGTAATTGATGCTCCTAACCAGGAGGTAATTATTTGATGGAAACTCCAACCGCAAATTTAGAAAGAGAGCGATTACTGAAACTAGCAGAGGAGTATAGTGAAAAGGGTTACGAAGTTTTTTTTCATCCAAATCCAGAAGACTTGCCAGACTTCCTTAATAACTATCGCCCCGACATGATAGTACGTCGGGGAGAAGAAAATGTAGTTATTGAAGTCAAGTCACGCTCCTCACTTAACTCTTCTTCTAATCAATACTTAGGTAATTTAGCTCAAGCGGTAGAAAAACATCCTGGTTGGAGATTTGAATTAGTAATGACCAACCCGGAGGATACAACGTATTCTCCCAAAGCAGAGGCTTCTCTTCAAGAACATGAAATAGAATCACAGTTGCAAGTAGCAAGGCAACTTACAATGCAACATCCAGAATCAGCTATCCTATATTCTTGGTCTTTGGTAGAAGCAACTTTGAGACTTATTGCCCAAAAAGAAGAGCTAAGTTTAGAAAGATTTGATCCACACTACTTAGTAAAGCAATTAGCAACAGAAGGTGTAATTTCAACATCTGAGTATCAGTTACTAATGAATGCACTACCATTACGTAATTCTATTGCTCATGGCTTCAAAACTACACAACTTACGCAAAATTCTGTATCTGAATTGATCGAGCTTACAGAGCAGCTTTTGAGAACCCTACACACTGGCGATGAAGTAGGCTAACACTGGATTGTTGGAATGGGTGGCAGTGCGCGCGATGTCTATGACGGGCGTAGCTGCGGCACCAAGCATAAAATAGGGAGTGGGTAATTTATCACTCCCTACTTCCTTTCTAAGCTTCAATAACTACCCGCAAATTGCCCCGTTTTTTCGCAACGCGACAAGCAGTCGTAGTCCCAGAACGCTCGAATTCCAAATCGAGGATGGTGGGGCCGACTCGCAAATTATGAAATGACAGACGATTAATCGATTCTGGTAAAGCGGGGTCGATTATTCGTAAGCAGTTATTTTGAGCATCAGGCACTAAATTAACCATCATTTGCAGTAGTTGGAAAATACTGCCCGTAGCCCAAGCTTGGGGAGTGCAAGCAACCGGATACTGCACAGGAGCATTATCACCGTTCCGTTCGTAGCCGCAGAAAAGTTCTGGAGGACGTTGATAGGGTTGTTGCTCTGTCATGTCGAATAAACCTTGAAATATTTCTAAAGCTTGATCGATAAGACCGAGCGATCGCAATCCCATTGCAATCAGAGCGTTATCATGAGGCCAAACCGAACCAATGTGATAACCCATCGGATTATAAGCGGGTGACAAACTACTTAGAGTCCGAATGCCCCAACCATTAAACATATCTGGTGCCCGCAACCGTTCTGCCACACTATGAGCTTTTTCGTCTGTGAAGAGTCCCAAATGCAGACAATGACCGGGATTTGAGGTAATACTATCTACCGGCTTGCCATCTCCATCCAAAGCCAGAGCGCAGAAATCTTGGTCTTCTACCCAAAAATCTCGATTAAACCGAAGCTTAAGATTTCTCGCCTCTTCTTGCCAACGATCTGCTAAATCAAGCCGCTTCTTCATCCTAGCTATTTCTGATAGGCGCGTTTTTGCAGCATAGACGTAAGCTTGCACCTCACAAAGGGCAATTGGCCCGTTGGCTAATTCTCCCTTGCGGTCTACAATACAGTCGCCAGAGTCTTTCCAGCCTTGGTTAGCAAGACCGCGTTTCGATGTCCGAAAGTAACTCAGGTAACTGGTTTGTTTCATATTGCGATCGATCCAATCCATTGCAGCTAGAGCATTCGGCCAAAGTTGCTCTAGAAGTTCTCGATCGTGAGTCCAAGCATAATGTTCGGCATAGAGCAGCAGCCACAAGGGAGTGGCATCTACAGTACCGTAGTAAGGTGTATGGGGAATTTCTTGACAACGAGCCATTTCTCCCAAACGTAACTCGTGCAAAATCTTACCTGGTTGCTCCTCGCGCCATTCGTCGTCAATTTTACCTTGGTATGTCGCCAGTAATATCAGGGTTTCTTTGGCGATTTGCGAGTTTAACATCAGGCTTTGAGAAGCTGTAACCAGCGAATCTCGCCCAAATAATGTCGAAAACCACGGCACGCCGGCGGAAACAGTCTTATGCTTACCAAAAGATTGGCGCAACAAATACATATCTTGTTCAGCCCGCTCAATCACTCGATTGAAGGTACTCTTATCTGAGCTAATGCGGGTAATTTGCTGTACCCAGTTTTGCTCCTCCATTAGTTCAGCAGCTTTCGCCTGTCCTAATGTAGTGGCGGCGCTGACAGTAGAACTGGACTGGTTGTTTCTCAACATATTCACTCGGTAGCCCAGCTTTTGAGTTTCGTGAGAAGCCAACTCTAGCTGCCAAACCGCAGTGTAACCCTTAAAATAGTCTGGTTGCCGATGCTGGAATAAAATTCGGGATTCCATCACCGAGCCATCCAAACCTTGATAGGCGAGTGTTAAGGATTCTTCTCTAGAGACAGATGGCTCTTTAGGTACTGGTGCAACGCCATCGACCTGAGAAAATGTTCCTTCCTCAGCCGTCGGTTCTACTAGGCGTAAAAGCCGACCTCGTTTTTCTCTGTCATAGCCCCGGACTTCAAATAAATCTACAAAATCCGCATCAAAGCTGATGGTTAGTTCAAAATTGACAGTTGTTGTGCTGTAGTTAGATACTTCTATTTCTTCAAATAGTGCCCCATTCAGCACGATTTCTCGGCGTATGCCGATAGTTTCAGCTTTCAGGCGATCGTCGATTCTGGGAGTAGTACACAAAACTGAGAGTGAAAAGCCTTTCTCCGCAGTACTACTGAGGAGTACAGGCGATCGCCCTTCAATTTGCAACTCCAAGCGATTGAGAAATCTCGTATCACAACAAAACAGTCCCATGCTGGGATTACCATCGTTGAGGGAACAGCCAGAAATATTCCCGATAGTATCTGTCACAAAAAATAAATCATCATCTTTAACCGTCAGTGTCGGTTGCGATCTTTCAGCCACAACACAAGGCCACTCCGGGATAGGTAATTGTTCGGCAGGAATAAAAGTTTTTCCATCCAGAAAAATCTTTTCTGGAGTAATTAGCGTATCCGGTGTCATTAGACAAAGTTCCGTGTACAGGTCTATGTTTTTGTGGTCTTTTGAGTAGAAGTCTTTTATCCAAGAGGCTAAGAGGCAGAGGGGAAAGAAGAAATACTCTCTTGCTTTGGAACAGAGCAACTAAATTTATTTATATCCATCCTCACCACTTCCCCAAAAAAGACACTCTTTAAAACTCGTTTGAGCCATTCGAGCCAAGACAATCCTGACATATTGCTGACAAAATAGCAGCGCTCATATCCATCTAACCAAATCTTGTTGAAGAAGCCAGGAGGAAGACTGCCCTCAACAAGAACTGCCTTCGTCGATGAATTTATATTTTATAAGTGTCAGGTCAAGACTGAAAACTGAGGATTTTGAGATAATTTATTAATCGTCGAACTTTCAAAGACACAAGATATATAGTATACTCAGCAAAAATCTGAAACTTACAGTTTTTGTTGGTATAGAGAATATTTATTATTTACTAGTAGTCTGTCAAATTCATTTTGACGGTTAGAGAGACGCGATAAATCGCCGTCTCTACAGGGAATTTATCCGTCAATTAGTTCTTGACAGACTACTAGTATACGATTTTGTTTAAATATCTTTGGTATTTGATTAGACTAATTTATGAGAATTAATTAATTGATTAAATTTAATCACTAATCATAGATTAAGTTATGTAAACGTCGCAATCATAGTTTTTGGGTAAGAAAATTTCTTTAGCGAGCATAAATCAACGTCGGGAAAGTAGGCAATGTCTACGACGGGCTACTTTCCCGACTCATGGACTATCAATTTACCGCCCGTAGTTATTAGCGAACACATTAGTTAAAACTATACAGTCATTAATATTTTAGTACTTACTCTTGAAAGATTTGACCTGTGCAAGCAAAAGTATCAGTTGCCCTGAATGTATATTGGGCGTAGTAGGTTGTCAATCAACAAATCAAGTTGTATCGCCCCTTAGTTAGTAACAAAATGTTGCGACTGGTTGGGTGAAAAGCGCTTTTTAGCGTTCTTTACATATTGCAACTGTCTATTTAACTTGAGAGTCCCTTGGAATTTGTACAATGCAGCTGTGACGTGGATCTGATCGAGGTTGAGCGTTTAACAATAATTCATGAGCATTTCGACTTCTGTGCTGAGTGATCTGCTAAAGTCCCTACCCTACTTGCGGCCCCAGCTATATTTTAAGGCTTCACTAACGGCGCTCTCCCACGCGATGGAAGATCAAGTTTTGGCTGCGACTTTAGCCCAACCCCTTGTAATTGCTAGTTTTCAGCGAGAGCGATTCTACCGCCAAGAAGCTCATCGCTATGAACGGCTTGCCTTGCGAAGTAATCAAATATACGTATTATCTGCTCCAGAAACGGATTTCACCAACAGTTCGGAACACTACGAAAAAGTGGCTTTTGAGCCAATGGATGGCTTAAGTCAGGAGTGGCATTTGGTAGTGATTGCTGATAATTACGCGACTTGTCTGGTTTGCCGAGAAAACCTTGGTTCTATTGCCAAAAACAAGCAACTACCGGAACTAAGCCCTAATCTGGATATAGACACAGCCCGAAGATTTGAGGGAATTTGGACATCGGAAAGGGGAGCTAGCCTTAAAGCAGCCGAATTGCTGTTAGACAGAATTTTGGTTTATAGACCAGAACTGAGAAGTAAAATTGAGGAGGCGCGTCAGAGGTTTGGCATCGGGCAGCCGCGAAACCACTCTGGAGCCGAACAAGTAAACGAATATGCCTGTGATATCGATACAGATCCCTTTGTGCAGCGCTTAGTAACTTATTTGCAAGCTAGTCAGTATAAATTGCACAAAGCCTACCGTTCCATTGCTGCCCAAGCACGAAAAGAACGATTAGTCAACTCAATTAGTACTGCCATTCGGCGATCGCTCGATCCTCACGAAGTTCTCCAGGTGGCGGCACAAGAATTAGGGCAACACTTAGAAGCTTGTCGCTGTTTAATTTACCGCGCTCAAGCTACAGATAGCCAAGCCATAATTGAACACGAATTTTTGAATCCCGGTGTTTTATCTGTTTGTGGGCAAACCTGGGAGTTAGAGAAAAATTCCCTATTTCGGGACATCGTGGATCAAGGCGAAGGTGTTTGTGTGAGTGATACGCTGAGTGACCCCCGTGTTACCAAATCGCCAGGACTTTCCACGATCGCCAAAAAGTTTGCCATTCGTTCTTGGTTGATGGAACCAGTATTCTATCAGGGGCGATTGTTGGGTATTGTGGAGTTACATTATTGCCGGATGCCACCCCACGAGTGCCAACCTGGGGAATTGGATTTGGTCGAAGCGATCGCTACCCAAGTAGGAGCCGCTCTCATCCAAGCGGAAGCTTACGCTAATCTAGAAGAACTTAACCAGCAGCTAGAAGCCCTAGATCGCACCCGCAGCAACCTCATAGCCATTACGGGACACGAACTGCGTACCCCCCTATCCACAATTCAAGTGTGCCTAGAAAGTCTCGCCACCGAACCGGATATGCCCTTGGAGTTGCAGCAGGTTATGCTCAACACCGCTCTCTCCGACTCAGAGCGGATGCGAAAACTGGTACAAGATTTCCTCACACTTTCTAACTTAGAAAGCGGTCGAGTCGAATGGCATCCAGAATCACTCAGCTTACAAGAATGTGTGGATTTAGCACTCAGCCGAAATCGCACCCGTTCTTCAACGGAAAAGCCGCCCCAAATCAAAACTCAAATTGCCGAAAACCTACCTCTGGTAAGAGCGGACGGTGATTGGTTAGTTGAGGTATTGGCAAAACTCATGGACAATGCTTTTAAATTTACGCCACCCCAAGGAGAAATTACGATTAAAGCGATTTACAACAGCCGTAAACTAGTCGAGGTAACTGTAGCTGACACTGGACGCGGCATTGAACCGAATCGCTTAGAAGTAGTTTTTGACCGCTTCTATCAAGAAGAAGGAGCGCTGCGCCGCACTACCGGCGGGACTGGACTTGGTTTAGCAATATGCCGTCAAATTGTTAATGGCTGGGGTGGCGAAATTTGGGCAGAGTCAACCGGCAAAGACCAGGGTAGTCAGTTTCACTTCACTATCCCGATTGTTCAGAATAGCCAAGAGGAAAAGCGGGTAAAAGTCAAAAATAGATAGGATTTGGGCATTGGGAAGAGGACAAGGGGACAAGGGGACAAGGGGACAAGGGGACAAGGGGGACAAGGGAGACAAGGTAGCAATCTTTCTCCCTTGTCTCCCCCCTCTCCCCAATCCCCATCCCCAGAAGATTAGTTTTTAACAAATGACAAAGAACAAAGGATAAAAGACTAAAAACTGTTACAGTCTATGACGCGATCGCAATATGATCGTGGTTGCGGTGTTAGGATTCCCTAAAAACGTTGAGAGAATCATCTTTATGGCAGAAACACTCTCTGGACAAACCCCGCTATTTGCTGGCAGCACTGGTGGCTTGCTAAACAAAGCAGAAGTTGAAGAAAAGTACGCTATCACTTGGACTAGCCCGAAAGAGCAAGTTTTTGAATTGCCTACAGGTGGTGCTGCTGTTATGCGGAAAGGTGAAAACCTGCTGTATATAGCTCGTAAAGAATATGGCATCTTTTTGGGCGGTCAACAACTTCGTAAACTCAAAATCACAGATTACAAAGTTTACCGGGTTTTACCCAACGGAGAAACCACCTTACTTCACCCAGCCGATGGTGTCTTCCCCGAAAAAGTAAATGAAGGTCGTGGAAAAGTGGGTTATGTCCCACGCGGCATTGGGCAAAACCCAAATGCATCACAACTCAAGTTTAGTGGTAAAGCTACCCACGACGTATAAGGACTAGGGGCTAGGGAAGAAGCAAGGGAGCAGGGAGCAGGGAGCAGGGGGAAAATTCCTCTCCTCTGCATCCTTCCCCCTGCCTCTTCTTCCCAATTCCCAATGCCCAATGCCCAATGCCTAATGCCCAATGCCCAAGCAATTTATGGTATTTCCCGATTTCTCCGAATTTTCTCAGCTAGCTCTACAAGGCAACTTTGTCCCGGTGTATCAAGAATGGGTGGCGGACTTAGATACGCCCGTATCCGCTTGGTATAAAGTCTGTGCTGGTCAGCCTTATAGCTTTTTGTTGGAATCGATAGAAGGTGGGGAAAAACTAGGACGCTATAGTTTAGTGGGCTGCGATCCGGTGTGGGTTTTGGAAGCAAGGGGCGATCGCACAACTCAAAAAAACCGCGACGGTTCGCAGGTGGTTTTTAGTGGCGATCCTTTTACAGCTTTAGCCGAATGTTTAGCACCTTATCACCCAGTAAAATTACCACAGCTACCGCCAGGGATTGGCGGTTTATTTGGGTTTTGGGGCTATGAATTAATTCAGTGGATTGAGCCGCGTGTGCCAATTTATCCACCAGATGAGCGAAATATCCCTGATGGGTTATGGATGCAGGTAGACCACTTATTGATTTTTGACCAGGTGAAGCGGAAAATTTGGGCGATCGCTTATGCTGATTTACGTGAAGAGAATGTAGATTTAAAAGCAGCATATCAACAAGCGTGCGATCGCGTCACCCAAATGCTCGAAAAGCTATCTCTACCCCTATCGCCGCAAAAAACTCAATTGGAATGGAATCCGCCAGGGAGCAGAGGAGCAGGGGAGCAGGGAGCAGAGGAGTATAAGAGTAATTTTAACCGCCCTGATTTTTGTGCCAGCGTTGAAAAGGCAAAAGATTATATCAAAGCAGGTGATATTTTTCAAGTAGTAATTTCCCAACGACTATCAACAACCTACACAGGCGACCCTTTTGCCCTTTACCGGTCGCTACGTCAGATAAATCCTTCGCCTTACATGGCTTACTTTAACTTCCAGGATTGGCAAATCATCGGTTCCAGTCCTGAAGTGATGGTGAAAGCCGAAACTGATGCCGATGGTGGAGTAATAGCAACAGTACGCCCAATTGCTGGGACACGTCCACGGGGTAAAACCACTAAAGAAGATGCAGCCTTCGCTCAAGATTTACTCCAAGACCCCAAAGAAATTGCCGAACACGTGATGCTTGTCGATTTAGGGCGGAATGATTTGGGGCGTGTTTGTCAGAGTGGTAGCGTCAAAGTTGATGAATTAATGGTAGTTGAGCGCTACTCCCATGTGATGCACATAGTTAGCAATGTTGTGGGTAAATTAGCACCTGGTAAAACAGCATGGGATTTACTGAAAGCTAGCTTTCCAGCAGGTACGGTAAGCGGCGCACCCAAAATTAGAGCGATGGAAATTATTCACGAATTAGAGTCTAGCCGTCGGGGTGTTTATTCGGGTGTGTATGGATATTACGATTTTGAAGGACAATTAAATACTGCGATCGCAATTCGCACAATGGTAGTGCATGATAATACAGTCAGCGTACAAGCCGGTGCAGGTTTAGTAGCTGATTCTGAACCAGAAAAAGAATACGAAGAGACGCTGAATAAAGCTAGAGGTCTATTAGAGGCGATTCGTTGTTTGCGTTGAACTGGGAATTGGGGATTGGGAAAGAGAAGGCAGGAGGCAGAATTTCTTTAATTTTGAATTTTGTTAGCGCAGCGTTAGCGAGTCCGCGATAGCGTAGCGGTAGCGAGTATTCGAGCGTCGCGTCATTTTGAATTGATTGCTCCCCAATCCCTATTCCTGCCTGTATAATTACTTTCGCATACAATTAATTGCACACTGATTTATGTTACTTAATTGTAAAACCGGGCTTGATATAAGTACAGTAACAGTTCGATCTGCTGTATGAGCATCCAGACCAGACTTTAAAAGTTGATGTACCAATACTCTTCTATTCTGAATTACATAGGTTTTACTTTGAACTGCAAGATATTTGGAAACCATTTGTGCTACTTCTAAGCCGACGTATCCACAATACCGTGACAAATTGGGAAGCTTTATAAATCCAATCAACATCAAACTTTTTCCAAAGCTAAACAGCGTTTTTTAAAGCTATTAAAAACCTAAAAGAAGTCCTGGTATCCTAATCCAAGACCTCTGTTGAAGTTACCACATATTAGCAATGAACAAACTCGCTCATCCTAATTGGCTGAAGTAAATTGACCAAATAATTCCAGTTACTCCAATGGCAACTAAAAGGTTAGTGAAAAACCTGCCGAACTCAATTTCTTGCCCCAATCCTTTATCATCTTGACCGGCAGTAAAAAACAATGACCAAGCTTGATTTGCATTGATAGTCTCAAAGTTGTTGAAAGCAGGTCTAAAAACAACTGGCCCAATTAAATCCTTTTTGGGATAATCAAAATCAGTTTTCATAAGTAAGTTTGCCTCTAAATTGCTTTATTCGTCAAGTGAAGAAAATTAAGAAATCTCAAAGTGTCTTCTTTAAAGGCTAGTTAGCCATCCAATCAAACCGTGTCCGGTAATAACTTCTACAGCTATGAGTGAAACAAAAGCCATCATTGCCAAACGCCCATTGAGTTTTTCGGCATATTTGGTGAATCCTATCCGTGGAGTTTCATCAACATAAACTTTGGGTTCAATCGCAAATCTATTGATTTGACCACGTTCGTTAATGGTAAAGCCTTTACTTGCCATTTTTGACTCTTTAGTTTTTACTCTCTGTAACCGAATGTTAACGATTGTAAATATTTTTTGCAACTGCTTGACACGAAAATAAAAGTAGTGAGAACCGTACTAAGCGAGTAGGGTATTTGGGATTTGTGCGAGAACTAGGCGATGAATCGCTCTCAAGACGAAAGACTAATTATTGTAGAGACGGCGATTTATCGCGTCTTTTTATTTTAAAGACGGCGATTTATCACATCTTTAACGATTATTGGAGGGGAACGCATACAAATTACTAATTGTATTAATTTAACATCAGTAAAACCTATTGTTTATATAAACAGAAGTTATCAAGATATAACTGAGAAGGTATTGCTTATTTGTAACAAACTTGTTATGTTTCTTTACGTAAAGACACAAAAACAGCATAAATGCGTTAAATCACCGTTAATCAAGGCTTTCTAAATAACCAAGACTTACGCACTGAGATCCCCCAACCCCCTTAAAAAGGGGGCTTTAGAAGTTCCCCCCTTTTTAGGGGGGCTAGGGGGGATTTAGGTTTCAGCTTCAGTGCGTAAGTCATAATAACTATGCACTTAAGCGTGCAATGTGCTTTGCCAAGGGACTTCCAAATAAAAAATATCCAATTAATTCTTGTGGGGTGGGCAACATGAGCGCCTAGTCCATAGTGCGGGCAAGATGCCCACCCCACAATATTGGATAATTTATTTCTTGGAGTTTGCCAAGTATCTAAACTCAACGGTAATACCATCACAATGCCTTTATTAGAGCTATGTTTACAACAGGCTGTCTAGTGATGCAAAAACTACTGAGTGCCTTTATTAACGGTTAAACGCATTTCCCCTTCGTCTTTGCACATTTGATTTTTCACATTCGGTAGAACTGTAATTTTCTTTTTGGAATTTCTGCTATGTCTTTTACCATCCAGTCGGCTCAAAGTATTTTTCCCGGCACCCTAGTTGCTGACGTTGTTCCAACCGTCGTCGAATCATTCTCTAAGCTCAATGCTGAAGATCAACTAGCATTACTTTGGTTTGCTTATACCGAGATGGGTAGAAGTATTACAGTTGCGGCTCCTGGGGCAGCAAACATGATCCTTGCACAAGGCTTGCTCGAACAAATTAAGCAGATGCCTTTTGAGGCTCAAACACAAGTCATGTACGACTTGGCTAACCGTGCTGACACTCCTCTGTGCCGTTCTTATGCATCCTTCACGGTGAACATCAAGTTGGGCTTTTGGTATCAGTTAGGAGAATGGATGGCTCAGGGAATCGTTGCTCCAATCCCACCAGGTTACAAGCTTTCTCCTAAAGCTGCCGATGTATTACAAGCCATCCGCAATGCAGATTCAGGTCAACAAATTACCATCCTACGCAATACCGTAATTAGCATGGGATTCGATCCGAATGCTCCTGGTAGTTACAAAAAAGTTTTAGAGCCAGTGTCTCCTCCCACTGCACCAGCATTTCGGACTAAAGTCACCATCGAGGGTGTCAACAATCCTACAGTACTTGGCTATATCAACAACATGAACGCCAATGACTTTGATGCTGCGGTTTCTCTGTTTACCTCCGAAGGTGCTTTGCAACCTCCCTTTGAAAGACCAATTGTTGGTCAAGACGCAATTCGCGCTTATATGCGTGAAGAATGTCAGGGACTGAAGATGCTCCCAGAGCGCGGCGTATCTGAGCCTGTGGAAGATGGCTATACCCAAGTTAAAGTAACAGGCAAAGTCCAAAGCCCTTGGTTCGGTGCCAGTGTGGGAATGAATATTGCATGGCGGTTTTTGCTAGATCCCCAAGGCAAAATCTTCTTTGTAGCGATTGACTTGCTGGCTTCTCCCAAAGAACTGCTGAACCTAGTACGTAAGTAGAGGGCTAGATTAGTTGCTGCTTAAGCGTGGATGAGTAAAGGAGCGTAGTACAATGTCTAAGCTAGTAATAAAAAGTTTGTAGTAAGCACTTTAGTGCTTAGAAAATCAAGGACTAAAGTGCTTACTACGAACTTGCTTACCTAGCAATTTACACTTGACAGACTAGTAAGCCTAGCCCGTCATAGACTCACTACCTCACCACGCTTAAGCAAAAAAACTGATGGCGGCTTTTTTAGTATGCTTATGCTGCGATCGCTATTCAAAACAAACGATTCCATCAGCGATCTTTTAAAGTCTCATAATATACTAAATTAGAATAAGTAGTACTGACTTCTAGAACCTTTCTCGCTCAAGAACATCTCAACTATTCTTTACTCGTTTATATTTAAATCACAATATCTCTTTGGATAGAGTAATAATTTAATCATCTAC